>JAJKIR010000046.1 GCA_021154325.1 Gemmatimonas sp. | reverse complement strand
CCGCTGCTGGCCCAGGCGGCGCAGCAGGCCAAGGACAACGATCCGACGCATAAGGTCGCGGGCGGCATTGGTGTCACCGGCTGGATGGGCCGCATCGATCCGAACGCGGAGCGCCGCGGGATGTCGATTGGCGACGCCAAGTTCGCGGCCATGGGGAGCGGCTACCACATCACAT
This sequence comes from Gemmatimonas sp., assembly GCA_021154325.1. GTDB lineage: Bacteria > Gemmatimonadota > Gemmatimonadetes > Gemmatimonadales > Gemmatimonadaceae > AG2. The sequence goes on along the minus strand of JAJKIR010000046.1, from coordinate 35,540 downwards.
CCGGACCGGCCGCCATCTACTGGAATCCGAAGGATGCCGTGAAGGGCAACTTTGCCGTGAGCGCGAGCTTCACGCAGACGAAGGCTCCGATGCACCCGGAGGCGTACGGCCTCTTTATCGGCGGCCAGAACCTGACCGATTCGACGCAGAGCTATCTGTACTTCGAGACGCGCGGCGACGGGAAGTATCTCATCGTGCACCGTGCCGGGAACGAGACGCACAAGATCGTCGACTGGACGGACACCGACGCGACCAACAAAGCCGACGCCGCGGGGAAAGCGACGAACGATCTCACGATCCACACCACCGCCGACTCGGTGCACTTCCTCGCCAACGGGAAGCTCGTAAAGGGGCTCTCAAAGGCGGAGATGCATAACTTCGTGAGCGATGGCCAGACCGGCATTCGCGTCAACCACAACCTCGACGTCCACGTCGACAAGTTCCAGGTGAAGCGCAGCAAGTAGCGCGTCGTTAGGTTACTGGTCACTGTCGAGTAGCTGTGGGGGCGTGGTGCCATCGGGCACCACGCCCTCCGTCGTTACAGCCTTGCGCGTTCAAAGTCCTTGAACCAGTGTAGCTGGGCTCGAGCCACCTGACCTCGCGGAGGAAGCTGATGCGGTGCTCACCGCTGATCCTCGTTCTGGGACTCGCCGCGCTGAGTGCGAGCGACGTCGCGCAAGCGCAGAAAGGCAAGGATGAACCGAAACGACCCCGCCTGTCTGCCGATGCGGACACGAACAACGCGCGGTCGTACTACGATCTCGGGTTGGAGAAGCTGGATCGCGACCCCGAGCTCGCCGCGGACGCCTTCTACTGGGCAGCGCGCATCGACCCAACGTCTGCCGACGCGTACTACGGCCGACGCTGCGCGTTGCTGATGGAGGACAAGTGGCGCTTCCAGAAGTACATCGAGGAGGATCGCCGCACGTTGCAGTCGAATGAGGTGAAGCGTATCGATTCGCTCTACCTCTATTCCCTCACGATCAATCCGTTCCTTTACCGCAAGCTGGATGTGCAGCTCTTCCGCGACTACATCCAGAACTGGGCCGAGGAGTACGCGCGACGGAACAATGTCAGCGCGGGCGAGGTGCGGTTCGTCGTCGAGCGGCAGATTCAACAGGACGCGTCCGAGTCGATGCGCGCCTGGCAGGCCTACGGTGACGGACGGTTCCAGGACGCACTCAGGCTCTACGCCGACGCGATCAAGCACGCCCGCTACAAGGCCGGTCTCCGTGCGAATCGCGGCCGCCTCTTCTTCCAGATCGGCGAAGCCGATAGCGCGCTCGCCGAGCTGACGCTCGCCCTCGACGAGATGCGAAAGACGGATAAGAAGGATCTCGTCTACGTCTACGAATCGAAGGCGCTGCTCGAGCACAGCATCGGTCTCGTGCACCAGCGGCTCGGAAACGTCGCCGCCGCCAAGGAAGCATTCGGCCGAGCGCTGCAAGAAGACCTCTCGTATTTTCCCGCGCACGTGCAGCTCGCGTTCATCGGGATCAACGCCCGCGACACGTCGATGGCGCTGAGCGAGATGGATCTGGCCGTCCAGATCCGACCCGATGATCCGATTCTCCACTACACCTATGGCTACGCGCTCGGAGCCGCGGGCCGCTATGCGGACGCGGAGGCGCAGCTTCGCAAAGCCATCGAGGTCGATCCGTATTTCGCGGCGCCGTATTACGTGCTCGGTCAGGTGCTCGACGCGCTCGGGAAGCTCGACGACGCATCGGCGCAGTACAAGACATTCCTCGCGCGGGCGAGCCAGCAGGATCTCCGGCGGAAGGAAGCGGAGGAACGAGTGGCGATGACCAAGGGCGATCAGTGAGCGGCACGCCTAACGCTGGTCGCGCCCGGATGCGTCGCGGCGCGTCCGCGATCGCTCTTCTCGTCGCCATTTGCTTTCCGTCCGCGGCGACCGCGCAGGACTCGACAACGCGCGCGACGCGCCCGCGCACGACCGCGGAAGACCTGATGATGTTCAGTCAGGTCCTCAATCAGATTCGGGTGAACCACCCCGACTCGCTCGACATGCACGAGCTGTTCATGGCGGCGATCGAGGGGATGATCCACGCCGCAGATCCCCATTCGTTCGTCATCCCCGCTATCCGGCTCAATCCGGCTAAGGCCACCGCGTTCCGGGAAGGAAAGCTCTATCCCGTGCCGGTGAACTTCCGGCTCGTCGATGGCGCGCCGGTGGTCGTGAGCGTTGAGCCGGGATCGAAGGCGGCAGAGCAGGACATTCTGATCGGTGACGAGCTGGTCGCGATCGATGGCCGAGCTGTCGATGCAGCGTCGACGACGGAGCTCGAGATCGGGCTCGCCGGCGCGAAGAACACGCCCGTGACTCTCGGCCTCGAGCGACGCCGGATCGACGGCTCGCTCGCGCGCGTCGATCGAATCGTTAGGCGGGAGCGCGTCGACGAGGCCACGGCGGTACCGGCGGCCTTCATGCTCGATCCACAGACGGGCTACGTACGCATCACGACTTTCGTCAGCGACAAGGTCGCGGACGACATGCACGACGCGCTCGGCCGTCTCGAGGCGCAGGGGATGCGCCGCGTGCTCATCGACTTGCGCGACAACGGCGGCGGCCGCGTCGACCAGGCCGCGCGCATCGCTGGCGAGTTCCTGCCGAAGGGCGCGCTCGTGTACACGGCCGAGGGGCGGAAGGCCGACGTCACCGACACGTCGCGCGTCTCGCGCTCGTTCTGGCGAAGCGAGAAGCGCTACCCAATTGTGCTCCTCGTGAATGACGGCACCGCCAGCGCATCGGAGCTCGTCGCCGGCGCGCTGCAGGATCACGACCGCGCGCTCATCGTTGGCCAGCCAACGTTCGGCAAGTCGCTCCTCATGGCCGGCTTCCCGATGTCCGACGGTTCCGTCATCGAGCTCGTGATCGGGCACGTGCGTACCCCCTGCGGACGGATCATCCAGCGGCAGTATCGGTCGATCAGCAGACACGACTACTATCGGCTTGCCGGCGCCGAGCGGGACACCGTTGGACGACCGTCGTGCAAGACCGATCAGGGGCGGGTCGTGTATGGGGGCGGCGGCATCTATCCCGACGTTAGGCTCGGCCAGGACGATGCACTGCCGGTCTGGCTCGCGCGGGTTCGGGAGAATGACCTCGTGCTCAAGTGGATCGGCGGGTACGTCACGGCGAACGTCGGCATCCCGGCCACTCTCGAAGCGCTCGCCGCGAACCCGGTGGTGCCGCCGAGCGCGGTCGCCGAGTTCCGGTCGTTCGCGTCGCAGCAGGGTGTCGTGATTCCGGCGGGCGACGAGGTCGACACGGAGCTCCAGCACGTGCTCACGCGAGCGCTGGCACGAGCGAAGTTCGGGGATTCCGGCTACTATCGTGTAGCCGCGCTCCTCGATCCGACCGTGCGGCGCGCGGCGCAGCAGTTCGACCGCGCGTCGGCGATTCTCGCAAAAGCTCCGTGACGACTTCCGCGACACGCTCCGCCACAACCGATCATCGCCACGCCATCGCCGCCAGCTTCCTCGGCTGGATGCTCGACGCGTTCGACTACTTCCTCGTCGTCATGGCGCTCACCGCCATCGCGAAGGACTTCGGACGACCGGACAAGGACATCGCCTACTCGCTGACGCTGACGCTCGCGTTCAGGCCGATCGGCGCGTTCATCTTCGGGCTGATGGCCGATCGTTACGGCCGGCGGCTGCCTCTGATGATCGACCTCGTGTTCTACGCAGCCGTCGAAGTAGCGACGGGCTTCGCGCAGAATTTCAGCACATTTCTCATTCTCCGCGCATTGTTCGGCATCGGCATGGGCGGCGAATGGGGCGTGGGCGCGTCGCTCGCGATGGAGAAGGCACCCGCCTCACGCCGCGGCATCCTCTCCGGGCTGCTGCAGGAGGGCTATGCGTGCGGTTATCTCCTGGCCGCGCTCGCGTATTTCGTCATCTTCCCGCGTTGGGGATGGCGGCCACTCTTCTTCATTGGCGGACTGCCGGCGCTGCTCGCGCTGTACGTACGCATGGGTGTGAAAGAGTCGGAGGTGTGGGAACGGACCAAGCACGACAGCTGGGGTCAGCTCGGCCGGGCGATCGTGTCGCACTGGAAGATCTTTCTGTATCTGGTCGTGCTCATGACGATGATGAACTTCATATCGCATGGCACGCAGGACATGTATCCGACTTTCCTTCAGCGCGACTGGGGCTTCACGCCGCAGAACCGTGCAGCGCTCACCGCGTTCTCGATGGTGGGAGCGATCATCGGCGGCATCGTGTTCGGCCACATCAGCGATCGCATCGGGCGCCGCAAGGCGATCGTGATCGCACTCGTGCTCGCGATTCTCGCGATTCCGATCTGGTCGCACGCACCTGGCATCGCCGTACTGGTCGCGGGCGCGTTCGTCATGCAGTTCATGGTGCAGGGTGCGTGGGGCGTGATTCCCGCGCACATCACCGAGCTGTCGCCGGATTCGGTGCGCGGATTTCTACCCGGCTTTGCGTATCAGGTGGGCGTGATGCTCGCGAGCTACGTGACGTACATCGAAGCCGTCTTCGCCGAGCATACGACGTACGCGAACTCGATGGCGCTCACCGCGGCGACCGTCTTCGCGCTCGGCGCGATCGCGGCGTGGTTCGGGCGCGAGCGGCGCGGTGCAATCTTCGGCGGAGAGCCAGTCGCGGCCGATTAGGCTCAGCTCTCTCGTCCTGAGCTAAGCGCCTGCTCTGAGAAGCGGTATTAACACAATTCGAACACGGGCGGTATTGAACGGCGCCCGCCACACGCCCCACTATCTCAGGGCCGTCACCAAGAGCTGACACGTGTTCGTTCCCGCCCCAGCCATCGCACTTCTCGCCGCGATCGTCGCATCACACCCGGGCCCTGGCGAGCCGGGAGCAGTCTACGTCGGCACGTCGCACCAACTGCATGTGCGCGTCCCGCGACTCGAGGCCGACGATCGCGTTGACGGCCATCTCGACGAACCGGTGTGGCGTCAGGCCGCGCTTCTCACCGGCTTCTCGCAGTTCTCACCGCAAGATGGTGTTGCCGCCGACGACTCTACACAGGTGCTCGTCTGGTACTCGGCCACGGCGATTCATTTCGGTGTTCGCGCGTTCGAGCGACACGGTGCTCCGGTCGCAACGCTCGCCGATCGCGACCGCATCGACGCTGACGACCAGGTACAGATCCTCCTCGGCACCTTCAACGACGGGCGCCAGGCGCTGGTGTTCGGCGTCAACCCGTTAGGCGTGCAGATGGATGGCGCGATTCTCGAGACCAATCGCCAGCAATCGGCCGGGTTCATGACGACGCAGAGCTCGGCGCGGCAGCAGGCGGATCTGAGCCAGGATTTCGTCTTCCAATCGAAGGGACACGTCACGCCGTTCGGATACGAGGTCGAGATCCGCATCCCGTTCAAGTCGCTGCGCTACCAGCCGACCGAGACGCAGAGCTGGGGGCTCAACGTCGTGCGCGTCATTCAGCACTCCGGCTACGAGGACAGCTGGGCTCCAGCCAAACGCGCCGCGGCTTCCTTTCTCGGACAGTCCGGTACGCTCGACGGACTGACCGATCTCCGTCGCGGGCTCGTGCTCGACGTGAATCCCGAGGCGACTCAACGCACCGTTGGCGCGCGCTGTTCGCCGACCGCCGCTGGCCGGTGGTGCTACGACGGCGAGAATCCCGTCTTCGGCGGCAACGCACGGTGGGGGATCACCAACAATCTCACCCTCAACGGGACAGTGAATCCCGACTTCTCACAGGTGGAGTCGGACGCGGGGCAGTTCACCTTCGACCCTCGTCAGGCGCTCTACTTCGCGGAGAAGCGGCCGTTCTTCCTGGAAGGGATGGAAGGGTTCAGTACGCCGAGCAACCTCGTGTACACGCGGCGCATCCAGCAGCCCGTCTTCGCGACGAAGCTCACGGGCAAGCTCTCGGGAACGTCGGTTGCGCTGCTGTCGGCGGTCGACGATCGCCTCTACTCGCTCTCGTACGATCCCGCGCATGGCCAGCCGGGATCACACCCGATCTATACCATCGCGCGGATGGCGCGCGACCTCGGCGATCAGTCGCATCTTGGCGCGACGTACACCGACCGGTCCGATGGCCAGTGGTCCAATCGCGTCGCCGACGTCGACGGATCGCTCGTGTTTCGTAAACTCTACTCGCTCAACTTCCAGGCGGCTGGCAGTCGCACGGACGATCAGTTGTTCGCGCATCGCGTGACCGCGGCGCCGCTCTGGGGGGCAGCGTTCGACCGGAATGGAAAGCGATTCGGGTGGGACTACGTGCTCACAGGCATCGACGAGCACTTCGTCGCCGCGAGCGGGTTCATCGGACGGCCTGGCGTCGTGAATTCCGCCGTCGATCACCGCCTGACGTGGCTCGGCAATCGCGACGGATGGTTGCAGTCCTTCACCTTCGATCCCGTTTACTATCTCACCTGGAAGTACGCGTACTTCACCCAGAAGCGCGACGCAATCGAGAAGAAATTCCACATCAACACGCATCTCCAGATGCGCGGTGGTTGGAGCGCCGGGTTCTCGCTCCTTCTCGAGACCTTCGGATATGATCCGGAGCTCTTCCCGAGCACCTACGTGGAACGCGTCACGGGAACGGCCATCGACACCGTGCCGTTCACCGGAACGCCGCGCATTCCGAATCAGGATTGGGTGTTCTCGCTGGGAACGCCGCAGTGGCAGCAGTTCTCGATGAACGCGATGTACCTGTGGGGACACGACGAGAACTTCTACGAGTGGGCGTCGTCTGGAATCGTGTACTCGTCGGTGAGCGCGCTGGTCCGCCCGACCAACAAGCTGCGCATCAGTCCATCGTGGCAATATCAGAGCTACAACCGCCGCACGAGTGGCGACATCGTCGAGAGCGCGCGCATCACGCGCGTGAAGACCGAATACCAGATCGCTCGTCCGCTCTTCTTCCGTCTCGTCGGCGAATACACGGCGGCCGATCAACTTGCGCTGCGGGACGAATCGCGCACCAATGGCCGGCTGCTCTTCCGGCAGGCGGACGGCACCTTCGTGGCGAGCATTCCCGAACGCGACCACACCTTCCGCGCCGACTGGCTGGTGTCGTATCAGCCCAACCCTGGCACTGTCTTCTTCGCCGGGTACGGCAGCACGTATTTCCGCGCCGACTCCGACCCGGCGCAGCTCAGGCAGCGATGGCGGAGCGAGGATCTGCTCGCGGGCGCGCGGCGCGTCGACGACGCGTTCTTCGTGAAGGCGAGCTATCTCTTTCGGATGTGATCCCGCGCACCTATCCCTCGGGGTGACGCTTACGACTCTGAAGGCGTCAATTTCGCGACACCTTCCGAGGGCCCCATGTCTGTTTCCCGTTTCATCACCCGCACTGCGGCGGCCGCCTTCATCGCGGCCATCATTCCCGCGGTCGCGCACGCGCAGTCAGGAAAGACCGCGTGCAACGATGGTTCAACGACCTCCGCGACTGGCGCGAGTGCCTGCGATGGTCACGGCGGCATTCACCGCGTGAACTCGACGATCCTGCACAAGGCACCGTCCCGCTCCGCGAAGACGCCCACCGAGCCGGCGCGCGTTGCGCAGGCGGGAACGCCCGACGCACGTCGCGACGAGAAGCCGCGCTACGAGGAGCGACGTGGCTGGCGCTGGGGCCGACATCACGAGGAAAAGCGTGAGGCTCGACGTGAGGAGCGCCGCGAGGAGCGACGCGAAGAACGCCGCGAGGAGAAGCACCATCGCGTCCGCTGCCGTGATGGCAACTACGAGAACGTCCCGCCGGGCAAAGCCAAGGGCCACGAGGTCTGCAAGCACCACGGCGGAGTGCGTGATCGGTGATCGGTGATCGGTGATCGGTGCTGACCAGCCAACAATCGCCAGCCACCAATCACCAATCACTATCAGGGTCGCTTCGTCAGGACGGCCCGGCCGCCGTTCAGTCGCAGCTCGAGGTCGTCGCCAGGCACGATCACCAGATCGCCCGTCGACGGCCGCGCCGGCGCGCCGATCGGATCCACCACGAAGCTCAACGGCGTGGCGGCAAAGAGGAGATGCGCCGGGATCTCGAAGTCCGTAGTCCGGTTCGAGCTCGCGACACCGAGGCGAACACGCTGGCCACGATCGACGACGTAGACTACCGCGTCGAGGAATTCACCGTTGGCAACGTGAACGAACGTCCTCGGCGGCGGTTCTGGCTCCGGCGCGATGGACTTGTGTCGGCATGCGTCGACGCCGAGCGGCGCGAGCAGCAGGAGGGCGAGAAAGGTGGAGCGGCGGAGGGTGTAGCGGCGGCGTAGCATGGGACGTCGTCGTCAGGGTATGCCCAAAATGCGTCGCCGCGCAGCAACGCGGAAGACGTCAGTTCATGCCGGCTCGGGTCCGTGCAGGAGATGCTTGGCTCTGGCGATGACGACCACCCGCGCCAAACGAGCAAGCTCCAGCTCGAGCACGCGGCTGCCGAGGGGAGTCAGTCGATAGTACCGGCGCCGCTCATCTTCGTCCGATCCGCCGCCGGCGCCGCGCGTCGCGCTCCTCGGTTTCGCCACCTCCTCGATGAGACCCGATGTGAGCATACGCTGAATAGAGCCGTACAGCGTGCCGGGTCCCATCCGGATCTGGCCCTCAGTCATTTCCTCGACTTCCTGCGCAACCGCATAGCCGTGACGCCCTACATGGTCGTCCTCGCTGGCGTTTCGCCGGCCATCGGCGAGCGCCAGGAGGATGTGCAGCACCGCCGGTGTGAGCGGCAGAAGCTCGCGCGGATCCGCGGCGCGTCTCATCGAATCATTCGGAGCGGAGCGCCACGATCGGATCCACGCGACTCGCGCGCAGCGCCGGGATGTAGCAGGCGGCGAGCGCAACGAGTCCGAGGAGGATCGGCACCATCGTGAAGGTCAACGGATCCATCGTGCTCACGCCGAAGAGCTGGCTGGCGATGAGTCGGGTCGCCGCCGCCGCGATAACGAGCCCCGCGGCGAGGGCAATGCCGATCGTCCGCATTCCGTCGCGGAGCACCATTCCAAGCACCTGCGTGCGTCGCGCGCCAAGCGCCATGCGGATGCCCACCTCCTGCGTGCGCCGAGCCACGGCGTAGCTCATCACGCCGTACACGCCAATCGCTGCGAGGACCAGTGCGAGAACCGCGAACGCCGCCATCAACCAGACGGTGAGTTTGGGCCCGCCGCGTGCTTCGTCGAGGACCCGATCCAGCGTGCGAACTCGCCAGACTGGCTGGTCGCGGTCGACGCGCCAGATCGCGCCGCGAACTGCACTCGCGAGCGCCGTCGGATCGCCGGTGGCGCGCACCACCGCCTCGGTGAAGATGAGCGGCCGCTGCATGTACGGGACGTACGCCTGATCGAGTGGATCCTCAGAGAGGCGGAAATGCTTCACGGTGCCAACGACGCCGACGATCGTCGCCCATGCCGCGTCGGCTCCCCCGAGCCGGATGCGCTTGCCGATCGCTGACTCGTTAGGCCAGGACCGCTTCGCCAGCTGCTCATTCACGATGGCGACGGGGATGCCGCCGGCGCGGTCGTCCATCGTGAAATCCCGGCCCGCGAGGCGCCTGATGCGCATCGTCGCGAAGTATCCGGGGCTCACCACGTTGAGCTGCGCCGTGGGCGCCGCTTGAAGGTTAGCCACCGGCTTGTCCGCCAGAACGTACGGGTACGATTCGCCGTTGCCGTTGAGCGGCGTCGCCCGCACGAGCGCGGCATTCTCGACACCGGGCACGCCACGCATCTGCTCGAGAGTGCGCGTGAACATCTCCGCGATCTGTGCCTCGGTCTTGTACTTCGCCGCCGGAAGCCGGAACTGCAGCGTCATGGTGTGCGACGGATCGAAGCCCGGCTCCACGCGTGCCAGCGCGAACAGGCTGCGCGTGAGCAGCCCCGCGCTCACGAGCAGCACGACGCTGAGCGCGAGCTGTGCCGCCACGAGAACGCCCCGCAGGCTGTGGCGCCGGCCCGCGGGCGCTCCCGCGTCCGATCGTACGCTGAGTGCGTCGCGAACGTCGGCGCGCGAGTACTGCCACGCCGGCGCGCTGCCGAAGAGCAGACCCGCGCCAAGAGTGATGGCCGATGCGAACAGCAGCACCGATCCGTCCAGCGCGATCTCGCCGTTCACCGGCACCATCGATGTCAACTGAGTGGCCAGCACCGTCACTCCCCACCGCGCGATGAGAATGCCCAACGCTCCGCCAATGATCGACAGCAGGAGGCTCTCCGTGAGGAGCTGGCGCACCAGCCGAGTGCGGGCCGCGCCTAACGCGGTGCGCAACGACAGCTCGCGACGGCGCGCCGCGGCCCGCGCGAGCTGCAGGTTCGCCACGTTGGCGCACGCAATCAGCAGCACGATGCCGACGCCGCCGAGCACGATGAGAATCGGAGTCCGCACCGGTCCTACAATCTGGTCGACGAGAGGCTGCACGTTTGCACCGATGCCGGTATTTGTCGCCGGATACAGCTGCGCGAGCCGCCCGGATATCGCGTCGAGATCGGACTGCGCGCGCTCCACGCGCACGCCTGGCTTGAGCCGCCCGACGACGAGCACGCCGGGACGCCCGCGCAGCTCGAGATCGCCCGCATTGGGGTAGTAGCCGATTGGCATCCACACATCGGGCGTGCCAAGCGGTGCGTGAAGATCGGGCCGGGTGATGCCCACGACTGTGAATGCAACGCCATTCAATACGAGTGTTCGTCCGATCATGTCGGGGCGTGCGCCGAAGCGGGTCCGCCAGCAGTCGTCGCTGATGACGGCGACGGGTTGCTTCGTCGCGACGACGGTCTCCTGATCCGTGAAGAACCGTCCCTGTTCGGGTGTGGCGCCAAGGATCGGGAAGAGGTTCGCGCTCACGAAGCTGCCGATGATCCGCTCGGGCTGATCGCCGCCGGTGAGGTTGACGCTCTGGCCCCGCATGACCGCGAGCGCGTCGAAGCTCCGAGATTGAGCTTGCCAGTCGATGTAATCGAGGAAGACGACGCCATTCTGCTTTACCTGGTCGCGCGTCCCCCACACGAGGACGAGCCGCTCCGGATGCGGCCATGGCATGGGGCGGAGGAGGACGGCGTTGACCACGCTGAAGATCGCCGTCGTCGCTCCAATGCCGAGCGCGAGGGTGATCACCGCGATCAGCGTGAACGCGGGCCGGGCGCGCAGCGTTCGCAGGGCAAAGCGGAGATCCTGCCGAAGAGCGTCCATCGTTTCCTCGCGATCCAGATAGAAGGGAGACGACCACGGCACTTCCATCTCCGCCGTCGTCGTCATGGGTTCGCGCTGCGAATCCAGCGACCGCAGCCGCTCGATGGGTGCGCTGATGAGGATGTCGAGCACGAGATGCCGCCACAGCCGGAACGTCCCCCGTCCCCCCTCGCGGTGTCTCGCCTCGGCTCGGCGCGCGCGATAGAAGGCGAGCATCTCGTCGCCGAAGCGGTCGCGAAACGCTCGTGGGTAGAGGAAGAGCAGGAGGGCGAAGCTGCGTTCGCCCAAGTCGCGCGGCATCTGCTGGTTGGTGGTTGGTGGCGAGTGGCGAGTGGCGAGTAATTCGGAACGAAGCGTCTTATTGCCTAGCACCTAGCACCTAGCACCTAGGACCCAGCACTACATCCGCTACGGATATAGTATGAAAATGGATTCAGCGGTCCACAAGAGTGCCGCGTATGGGATGCGACGGGAGGAAGTCGCAGGGAGGCTGTCCGGTGGGGGTGGGCCTACCGGTTCTCTGCTGCTTGCTCCCGTTTCCCATTCCGGCACCCCGGCCGTAGCTTCTGTCGCCGACGCCACCGCTCCCCATCACGGAGTCCGTTATGTACGCCCGCCGTTCCTCCCTCGCGCTCGTCGCGCTCGTTCTCGTCGCCTCGAGTGGTCTCGCCCAACAGCCGCAAGCTTCGACTGCCGCCACTTCGGCGCGCCCAGTGGGTGGCAAGCAGCTCACTCCGGCCGACCTCAAGGCGTGGAAGTCAATCCGCACGCCGGTCGTCTCGAGCGACGGCCACTGGTTCGCCTACATTCTCGCTCCGAACGAAGGCGACGCGACGGTCGTCGTTAGGCAGACGGCAGAGGGAGCAACCGAGCAGCGCTTCCCGATTGGAGAGCTGCCGGCCGCGGTCGGTGGCCCCTTTGGGCCAAGTCCAGCCGCCGCTCCGCTCGCCATCTCGGGCGACTCGAAGTATCTCGCGTACACGGTCTATCCCACCGAGCGCGAGGCGCGCCGGCTCCGGCAGCAGCGCCGGCCGGTGCACAACAAAGTCGTCATCGTCAACCTCGCGACCGGCCAGAAGAACGAGTTCGACAAGATTCGCCGCTTCGCCTTTTCAAGCGACAAGCCGCAGGTGATCGCGCTCTATGGCTACGCGCCGGAAGCGCCGGCGGCCGCGGGTGCCGGCGCCAATGCCGGGCCGGGGAATGGTGGCGCTCCCGCCGCCGGACGTACTGAAGGAGCCGACCTGCTGCTCTATACGCTCGCCACCGGCAGCATCATCAACATCGGCAACGTCGGTGATTTCGCTTTCGATGAGTCCGGGAGCTACCTCGCATACACCATCGATGCGCGCGATCAGATCGGAAATGGTGTCCAGCTCCGGGATCTCCGAACGGATGTCGTCCGTCCGCTGGATAGTGAGCAGGCGCTCTACCGTCGGCTGGCGTGGGCCGACAGTGGTCCGGCGTTCGCCGTGCTCCGCGGCAAGCCCGATTCGGTGGCAAAGGACACGCTCTACAGCGTCGTCTCCTTCAGCGGGATCGGCACCCCGGCGCAGAAGAAGCTCGTCTTTGACGTCGCCGGCCGCTCCGATTTCCCGGCCGGCATGAAGGTGAGTGCCGACCGCGCGCCACGCATCGCTGACGACTTCGGCGCCGTCTTCTTCGGCATTCGCGAGGCGAAGCCGAAGCCGGCGCCAGACGTCATGGCCTCTCGCGACGGCGCGGCGCAGCGTCCGCCGATCGTACAGGCCGGAGCGCCCGGGGAGGGCGGCGCGCGCAATCAGCCCCGCGTCGACGCCGACGACGAGAATCCGACCCTCGTGCTCTGGCACTGGAAGGATCCGCGGCTCCAGGCGCAGCAGCTCGTGCAGGAGCAGCAGGACCGCGCGTACAGCTATCTCGCCGAGTATCGGTTCGCGGAGAACAAATTCGTTAGGCTCTCGGATGACGCGCTGCGCCAGGTCACGCTCCTGCCGCACGATCGCTTCGCGTATGGCGTCGACAGCCGCGACTACGACCAGCGCGCGAGCTACGACGGCCGCCGCTACGCGGACATCTACACCGTCGATCTCAAGACGGGCACGCGGAGCATCGCGCTCAAGAAGTCGCTGCAGTTCTTCGGGCTGCCGTCGCCGGACGGGCGCCAGCTCCTCTACTGGGGCGACGACGCGAACTACTGGTCGATCGATCTCGCCACCGGCCAGAAGCGCAACGTCACGAAGGATGTGGCGGCGAGCTTCGCCAACACCGACGACGATCACAACAACATCGTTCCGCCGCCGCGCCCCGTGGTCGCCTGGTCGAAGGACGCGAGCGCGGTATTGCTCAACGACGGCTGGGACGTCTGGCGCGTGCCGGTGAACGGCGCCGCCAAGGCGGTGAACCTCACCGGCGACGGGCGCAAGAATCAGGTGCACTATCAGCGTTTGTACAACTTTGCCACAGGCACGGCGGCTCGCGGCGGACGTGGTGGCCGCGGGACCGGTCCGGGGCTGGATGATGGCGTGGACCTGACGAAGCCGCTCTACTTCGGGACGTACGGCGAGTGGACGAAGAAGGAAGGCCTCGCGCGCGTCGAGCCGAACAAGGCGGGCGCGACGACGCTCGTCTCGGACGACGCTTCGTTCAACTTCACGAAGGCGAAGGACGCGGACGTCTTTCTCTATACGCGCCAGACGTCGCGCGACTTCCCCAACTACTACGTCGCCAGCGCCGACTTCAAGAGTGGACGTCAGATCACCGATGCCAATCCGGAGCAGAAGGACTTCGCCTGGTCGAGCGGCGCGCGGTTGATCAAATACGTGAGCGACAAGGGCGACACGCTCCAGGGCGCGTTGTATCTGCCGGCGAACTACGAGCCCGGCAAGAAGTATCCGCTGCTCGTCACGATCTACGAGAAGCGTTCACAATTGCTCAACTCGTACGTGACGCCGAGCGAGACGAGCACGCCGAATCGCAGCATCTACACGAGCCGCGGCTACGCGGTGCTCGATCCGGACATCGTGTATCGCGTGAACGATCCGGGCATGTCTGCGGTCTGGTGCGTGCTGCCGGCCGTCCGCGCGGCGATCGGCACCGGCATGATCGACTCGACGCACATCGGACTCTGGGGCCACTCGTGGGGCGGCTATCAGACCGCGTTCCTCGTGACGCAGACGAACATGTTCCACGCGGCCGTCGCCGGAGCACCGCTCACCGACATGGTGAGCATGTACAGCTCCGTCTACTGGAACACCGGCGGCGCGAACCAGGCGATCTTCGAGTCGAGCCAGGGCCGCTTCAAGGGCAACTTCATCCAGAACTACGACGCCTACATCCGCAACTCACCCGCCTTCCACGCCGACAAGGTGACGACCCCGCTCGTCATCCTGCATAACGACAAGGACGGCGCCGTCGATTTCAATCAGGGCATTACGTACTACAACACGCTCCGCCAGCTCGGGAAGGACGTCATTCTGTTTGAGTACGTCGGCGAGAACCACGGCCTGCAGCGCCCAGTGAACCAGAAGGATTACGCGGTGCGAATGCGCGAATGGTTCGACTACCAGCTCAAGAGCGCGCCGCCGGCGGACTGGATCGTGAACGGTGTTCCGCGGCTCAAGATGGAAGACGAGCTCAAATCGCGTCGCCAGACGGACGTCGTGCCCTGAGGCAAGATGCGGGATGCGGGATAATCACGGTCCCGCGTCCCGCAACCCGCGTCCCGCAACCCGCGTCCCGCAACCCGCGTCCCGCAGCGCTAGGACGCCGCCTCGTTGTAGGGATCGTCGCCGGCCGGCGGACGATCATCGTCGGACGGCATCGGCCGCACGTTGGTCGGCGGCTCGAACTTCGGCGTTCCGCGACGGCCCCGTGGTGGCCGGCCTCGGCGGTTTCCGCCCCGAAGTGCTCCGCGATTTTCTCTGCCCTGGCCGCCCTCCGCCGGAGCGCCGCCGTCGCCGCCACCACCTTCGTGAACGCGTGGCCCTCGACGCAGCACTTCTTCCCGACATGCAGCGAGCACAGCCTCCAGCGCTTCGATGCCGTCGTCGGTGGCCTCGAGGAAGAGATCCTTCACCACCGATTCGGCGCGCTCGAGCTGCGTGATCAGCATCTTCGCGTGGATGCGGCTCGGCATCTCGCCACACACCTTGGGCACCACGCGGTTGCCGCACGCGCGGTGCAAGACGACAAAGATGCCGCGCTTCCCCGGTTGCATGAAGTATGGGGACTTCGACACCGGGTGCTTCGCCACCCTCGGTGGTCTACCGCCCACGCCCCCGCGTTTCCGTTTCGCCATAGCTTCGGCCGTCTCCCGGAAAGACGATCTAAAGAATACACCCCGAGACGCGTCTCGCGTAGGGCCGAACGCGCCAACGTCCTCCCGATGACGAGCCACCGCCACCCGAGGCACGCGCGGTTCAGGGCCGCGCGGCCTTGGAATCCGAGCTCCGCCGGTCGTTCGCCCCGTACGCCGTCTTCGTCTTCGCGTCGAAGATGATCGTATGCGCGTCGCCCTGCCGGCCACGCTGCTCCACGGTGTGGCCCATCGCTCGGAGGCGCGATACCGTGGAATCGGCGACGGCGTCGCGTTCGAAGGTCGCCACGTCGGGAAGCCACTGGTGATGCAGCCGCGGCGCGTCCACCGCCTCGCGGGCATTCATCCCAAAGCCCGTCGCGTTGAGCACGACTTCCATCACGGTGTTGATGATCGTGCGTCCGCCGGGTGAACCCGTCACCATGAACAGGCGTCCGTTCCGCGCCACGATCGTCGGCGTCATCGAGCTGAGCATTCTCTTGCCCGGATCGATGAGATTAGCGGGAGTGCCGATGTCGCCCTGTGCGTTCGTGTCGCCCGGCTTCTTGTTGAAGTCGCCCATCTCGTTGTTGAGGAGAAAACCGGCACCGCGCACAACGACGTGCGAGCCGTAGCCGCCCTCGAGGGTGAAGGTGTTCGACACCGCGTTACCGTCTTTATCGACGATCGAAAACTGCGTCGTCTCGTCGCTCTCTGTTGCGACGCTCGACGGCGTCACGATGTCCTTGCCGAGCTCGATGCTGCTCGTCGCGTGTGTCCGATCGATCTGCGACGCCAGCGTTGCCGCGTAGCTCGACGACGTGAGGCGCGTGAGCGGCATCTTCACGAAGTCAGGGTCGCCGAGGTAGCGCGCCCGATCGACGTACGCACGGCGCATCGCCTCGATCATGAGATGCAGCGTCTCGGGGGACCAGCGGCCCTGCTTCTCCAGATCGAAATGTGAGAGAATGTTCAACATCTCCACCATTGCCACCCCACCCGAGCTCGGCGGCGGCATCGTGACGATGTCGTAGCCGTTGTAGCGGCCACGGATTGGGGCGCGTTCGCGGGCGCGATACGCGGCGAGATCCTTCTTCGTGATGAGGCCCCCGTTCCGGTGCATGTCCGCCGCGATGCTGTCGGCAATCCAGCCAGTGTAGAAGACGTCCGCGCCGCGCGTCGCGATCGCGTTGAGCGTGCGACCGAGATCAGCGAGGACGAGTGTGTCGCCGGCTTGCCACGCCGAGCCGTCGCGCTTGCCGTACGCGGCCACCGACGCCGGATATGACTTCATCGCCTGCGCCACCTCGCGCGCGAGACTGCGCGCGAGTCCGGAGTCGAGCGCGAAACCTCTGGACGCCAGCTGTGCCGCGGGAAGCACGACGTCACGCCAGGGCAGCTTTCCGAAGCGGCGATGCGCTAGCGCGAGGCCGCGCACCGTGCCCGGTACGCCCGGCGCGAGATAGCCTGTCGCGGTGAGGCTCCGGTTGATGTGCCCCGTCGAGTCCAGGTACATCGTTCGCGTCGACGCGAGGGGAGCACGCTCCCGGTAATCGATCGTCGTCGCGGTGCCGTTCTTCAGGCGGATGACCATGAACCCACCACCGCCGATGTTGCCGGCGCCGGGGTAGGTGACCGCGAGCGCGAACGCCGTCGCGACCGCGGCGTCGACCGCATTCCCGCCCTTCCGCAGGATGCTCGCGCCCACGTCGGAGGCGATGCTGGAGCTCGAGATGACCAGACCATTCCTCGAGACCACCATCCCGGTGGAATCTGCCGTCGCCTGTGCGCCGATCGAAAGCGGCGCGATCGTCATGACGACCGCGAATGCGCAGCGCGCGCGAAGGTGCATGCTCATCGTAATCTCTCCATCGAACGGTACAGGACCGGACTCCGCGAAGTCTTGACGCGTTGCGTGTCAGGCGTACGCTACGCTGTCCCAAGTTATCGAGGTCTTCGCATGCGCGCGCACGTCAGGATCCGTCGTTGCTCGCTGGCCATTCGCTTCTCTCTGCTGTCGGCCGGTGCGCTTCACGCGCAAGCGCGACAGAATGGTGCCGCCGCTCCGGCGCCGCGCGCGTTGGAGCTTCAGGACTACTATCGGATCGAGACCGCGAGCTCCCCAGCAATCTCCCCCGATGGCAAGCGGGTCGCCTTCGTGCGGACCTATCTGGTGGAGAACGAGAATCGCCGGCAGAGTGAGATCTGGCTCGCCCAGGCAGACGGCTCGGCGCCGGCAATGCGCATCACGAATGCGGCCTTTAACGCCACCGATCCGCGCTGGAGCCCCGACGGAGAGTTGCTCTCCTTCACGTCCCGCCGACGCTCGCTCGCCGCTGCTCGCGATTCCACCGAGGACAGCGCTATCTGGTTCCTTCGGATGGACGCACCCGCGGGCGAGGCATTTCAGATCGACGGCGTGGTTGCGCCGCCGATCTTCAGCCCGGACAACCGCTGGATCGCCTTCGTGCGGGGGCAGCGGGTGCGGCCGCCTGCATCCGTCGATCCGATGGAGAGAAAGCTGGCCGAGCGATTCAAGGGGAAAATCTACGACTGGATGAACGCGCGCTTCGACCAGCGCGGCTACCTCTCCGATCCACGGGACTCTCTCGCGACGCCCGCTGCCGAGCTGTACGTCGTGCCGCGCGCCGGTGGAACGCCGCGAGCGCTCACACACCTCGGCGTCGACGTTCAGGATCCGTCGTGGAGTCCCGATTCACGCTCCGTCGCGTTTGTCGCCAATCTGCACCAGCGAGACGAGTACACCTACGAGCGAAGCGACCTCTTCGTCGTCGATCTGGAGGGTAAGCTCAAGCGCTACACCGACGACGGGTACGACCATAGTGCACCCGCTTGGACGCCCGACGGCCGCTCGCTCGTCGTTAGGCGAGAACAGGGGTTGAGTGCGGTCATCGCCGCCCGGCTCGCGCACGGCGCGCCGATCGATCTCTATCGTGTTCCCGTCGACGCACCGCTCAACGAGACGACGCGATGGCAGAACCTCACCGCCAACTGGGACCTCGTTCCCGGCCGACCCGAGGTCGCTTCGTCAGGTGCCACCGTGCTCTTCGACGCGGAGGTCGGCGGCGATCACCACCTCTTCAGTGTTCCCATCGGCGGTGGTGCGGTCGCGCAGGTCACGACCGGCGCGCGTCGGTTGAATGGCTTCTCGACACCAGCCACCACGAATGCCGTCACCTACTCGGCCACGGACCCAACTCATCCATCGGAAGTCTACGTCCTCTCGCTCGCCCAGCCAGATGGCGGTCGCCAAGTGGGACTCGAGCGCCGCCTCACGAACTTCAACGCCGTGTTCCTTTCTGAGGTCCGCCTCGACTCGGCCACGCGCGTTCAGTTCACGAGCAAGGACGGCACGAAGGTCGAAGGCTGGCTGCTGATGCCTAACCACTCGAGCGGCGACCGCGTGCCGCTCATCCTTGCGATCCATGGCGGTCCGCACGGGGCGTATGGCAACAACTTCGACTTCGAGATGCAGCTCGTTGCCGCGAAGGGGTACGCCATGTTGTACACCAACCCGCGCGGCTCCACCGGCTACGGCGAAAGCTTCCTCTGGGCAACGTGGGGCGGAGGCTGGGGGATCAAAGATTATGAGGACGTGATGGCTGGCGTCGATTACGTACTTGCTCATTATCCCGTCGACCCGAAGCGCCTCGGCGTCACCGGCTACTCGTATGGCGGCTTCATGACCGACTGGATCATCACCCAGACGCATCGCTTCGCCGCCGCGGTCGCCGGCGCGGGGATCTCCAACTGGGTCAGCGACTATGGCACCGCGGACATTCCGCGCACCAAGGAAAGCGAATTCTTCGGCGCGCCGTGGGAAGCAAAAGGATTCGAGCTGCTCTGGCGCCAATCACCGATTCATTACGCCGCGAACGTCACGACGCCAACGCTCTTCGTGCACGGCGAAGCCGATCTGCGCGTACCGATCGAGCAGGCGGAGCAGATGTACACCGCTCTCAAGAAGCGCCAGGTGCCAGCGCGCATGGTTCGCTACCCTGATTCCTACCACGGCGGCTGGTCAGCCTGGAACACCGTGCATCGCTACTGGCAGGAGATGCAGTGGTGGGATCGGTGGTTAGGCGGCAAACGACAGCTATCAGCTATCAGTCCATAGCTATCAGGGAATTCGGAACGAGCGTTGGCTGGATGAAAAGCAGATCCCTCGCTACCGCTCGGGATGACAGGGAGGCTGTCATTCCGAGGGCAGCGAGGAATCTGCTGTTCGCTCACGCTCACAGCAGATCCTTCTTATTTGGAGTCGCGCGCTCTGCTCGCGCGCGCTCCTGCTCCTCTCACCAGATCAACGCTTCGTTCCTTACCACCTGATAACTATGGACTATGGACTGATAGCTGGCAGTGCCGTCGGCACTGCCGACGGCACTGCCGCTGGCTTCTTCACCCGCGGCGCCGGGATGCTCAACAAGACCGCCGTCGCGGCGAGCACCAGCGCGGCCACGAGCACCTCCGACGTTGCCGAGCGCCGCAACGCCAGCGCCGCGGGCTCCGTGCCTAACGTTGGCTTCTGCCGCCGCCAGTTCCATGCGCCCAGCGCGAACACCATGGCAACGAAGCAGAGCTTCACGATCAACGCGATTCCGTACGGCGTCGACCAGAGATTCGACAGAACGTGCAGATGCTCCCACGCGATGATCACACCGAATACCACGAGCACCGCCGCCGCCGCCAACGCGAGCGGCGAGAACGAATACACCATGTCCGATACGATCGCGCCGCGCTCTTCGCGTGCCACCTCGTTGCGCAGCACCACCGAGATTCCGGCCGCCAACATCACGAACAGCGTTCCAATCCAGAGACCAGCCGAGAGCACGTGAATCGGATTCGCCAGATCCTTCCACTCGCCTAGGAGTCCGTTGCGCAGTAGCGCGGCCAGAAAGCCGACAGTTGCGAGCGGCCAGCCGGCGTTCGTGCCGCGCAGCGCGAGCGCGAAGCCAATCAACGCGAGCAGGAGGAAGCCGCCCTGTAGCTCGACGGCCGCCGTGTGCGTCACCAGGTCGGCGACCGTCGTATGACGTCGCGCCGCGAGACCGGGCAGCTGGTACAACATGAGCGCGATGGCGACGGCCACACCGATCAGGCCGATCATCGCCGCGCGCCGCGCCGTGTCCGAGTAAACGCGCCGCCGAGTGGCGTCCGCGCTCGCCCCAGCGCCGCGTGCGATCGCTCCGCGCATCACGACATATCGAAATCCGATCGCTCCGGCTGGCAACAACGATCCAATGAAGCCGATGTATTCAGTGATCGGCTGCGGCCAGCGAATGACTGACGCTGCTTGCACGTGCACCTGCCTTGGGTATTGGTGATGCCCTAATACTGTCGAGGCGTCCTCGGCGTTGGGCGCAGAGCGCGTGCATGTGCTGTTCCCCTGGAGTGGTCATGTCGCCATCTTCAGCGCTCCACTCTCCCAGCTTCACGAGATCACATCGATGCGTGTCACTGTCCCGATCCTCCTGGGTGTCGGCGCTCTGTCGTTGACTCCGACCGCTCCCAGCCCCGAGCCACTCCGTGGCTTCACCACCGAGTCGTCGCGTGTCGAGCGCGATTGGGAGACTCGCTTTCGCGCGATTCCCGATCCCGCCCGCATGCGCAGCATGATGGAGCGCCTCTCCGCTCGCCCGCACCATGTGGGATCGCCCTACGATCGCGCCAACGCCGAATGGCTGCGCGACCAGTTCCGGTCATTCGGCTGGCAGGCGGAGATCGAAAACTTCGATGTCCTCTTCCCGACGCCCAAGGAGCGCGTCATCGAGCTCGTCGCCCCAACGACCTTCAAGGCGAAGCTTCAGGAGCCATCGCTCTCCGGCGACCCGACATCTGGGCAGCATGACGAGCAGCTGCCGACGTACAACGCCTACTCCATCGACGGCGACGTCACGGGTCCGCTCGTGTTCGTGAACTACGGCGTTCCGGCGGACTATGAGGAGCTCGAGCGCCACGGCGTCAGCGTCAAAGGCGCGGTGGTCATCGCGAAATACGGCGGGTCGTGGCGCGGCATCAAACCAAAGGTTGCCGCCGAACACGGCGCGGTCGGTTGCCTGATCTACTCCGATCCACGCGACGACGGCTTTGGGGGCGGCGCGGTCTTTCCCAACGGACCGATGCGTCCGCGCGACGGCGTTCAGCGCGGCAGCGTCGCTGACATGCCGACGTATCCAGGCGATCCCCTCACTCCGGGTGTCGGTGCGACGAAGGACGCGAAGCGATACACCGTCGCAGAGGCACCCACCATCACGAAGATTCCCGTGCTCCCGATCTCCTATGGAGACGCCGAGCCACTCCTCTCCGCACTCACGGGCGATGTCGTTCCCGATTCGTGGCGCGGCGGACTGCCCATCACCTACCGCTTCGGGCCCGGAGCGGCCCGAGTACACCTGCGCGTCAAGTCTGATTGGAGTCTCAAGACGCTCAACGACGTCATCGCCCGCTTGCCCGGCAGCTCCGAGACCGACCAGTGGGTGATTCGCGGCAACCATCACGACGCATGGGTGAATGGCGCCGAAGATCCGATCTCCGGCCTGGTCGCCGAGCTCGAGGAAGCACGCGCGTTAGGCGATCTGTACAAGCAGGGCTGGCGTCCGAAGCGCACGATCATCTACGCCGCCTGGGACGGCGAGGAGCCAGGTCTTCTCGGCTCCACCGAGTGGGCCGAGGCGCACGCCGACGAGCTGCGGCAGCATGCGGTGGCGTATCTCAACAGCGACACCAATGGCCGCGGCTATCTCGACATCGAAGGCTCGCACTCGCTCGAGAAATTCATCAACGGAGTGGAGAAGGACGTCGCCGACCCGGAGGCCAACGTCAGCTCGTGGAAGCGCAACCAGCTGGCGGCAATTCGCCGCGGCTCCGCGGAGTCCCGTCGTGAAGCGCGTGAGCGTGAGGACCTCCGCATCGGTGCGCTCGGCTCGGGCTCCGATTACTCGCCATTCCTCCAGCACCTCGGGATCGCCTCGCTGAACCTCGGCTATGGCGGCGAGGACGAAGGGGGGATCTACCACTCGATCTACGACGACTTCTATTGGTACACGCATTTCAGCGATACGGCCTTCGTGTACGGCCGCGCCCTTGCGCAGGCGGCCGGACAGGCGGTGATGCGTCTCGCCGACGCGGATCTCCTGCCATTCGCATTCGCGAATCTCGCGGAGACGGCGCAGCGGTACGCGACGGAGCTGCAGCAGCTCCGCGACCGTCGCGCGATGGAGATCACCGAGCGCAACCGCGAGATCGAGGAAGGGCTGTTCGCGGCGACGAATGACCCCCGCTCGCCGACCCGCGCGCCCGCCACGCAGGCCCGCGCCCCGCAACTCGAGTTCGCGCCGCTGCTCAATGCGCTCGATTCGTTGACGCGTGCCGCGCAGCAGTACGAGAAAGCGTACTCGCAATGGGTCGATCGGTCGGGAGTGACACAGGCTGGCGCCGCGAGCGCTTCGACGCTCAAAACAATCAACGAGCGACTGATCCAGGCCGAACGCGCCCTCACCACACAGGACGGTTTGGCCAAGCGTCCATGGTACACTCATCTCCTGTATGCGCCCGGCTACTACACTGGCTACGGCGTCAAGACGATGCCCGGCGTCCGCGAGGCCATCGAGCAGGGCGAGTGGAGCACCGTGAACGGCGAGATCGAGCGCATCGCGGCTGCGCTGACGCGGGAGGCGAGTCTGGTGAGTCAACTCGCTGTGACACTGGCGGGGGCTCGCTAGGCGCGACTCCACAAAAGACCAATGATCTGGGCGCTGCGCGCCCAGATCATTGCGGTCGGTTGGTCCCTCTTTAGGTTATCCATCCCGTACAAAAACCCGTCACGGCACGGCGTCCAGCCCTGTCGTCAGTAACTCATTACGAGGTCGTTATGGGTACACGAAGGCCATTCCTGGTCCTCCTCGTGGCCGCGTTGGCGAGCAGCATCGCCACGGCCGGCCACGCGCAGACTCCACAACAAACCACCGTCAGCGGTCGCATCACCGACGCGCCCAGTGGTCAGCCGCTCGCGAACGCGCAGGTCAACATCGTCGGCACCATTCTCGGTGCCCAGACCAACAGCGAGGGTCAGTACACGATTCGCGGCGTGAAGGCGGGCACGTTCGAGCTCCGCGCGTTGCGGGTGGGCTATGGCGAGATGCGTCGCTCGGTCACAGTCGCTGTGGGGCAGAGCGCGACGGAGAACTTCGCGATGCAGCCGGTGCCAGTGTCGCTGAATCCGGTGGTCACCACGGCGACCGGTCAGCAGGCGCGCGCGGAGGTCGGCAACGACATCGCGCAGGTGCCGGCGGCGAACATCGTCGCGACCGGTACGGTCAACAACGCCGCGGACCTCCTCACCTCGCGCGCACCTGGCGTCACCGTCTTCGAAGGCACGCAGACGGGCGCGGGCGTGCGCGTGCGCATTCGCGGGACGAGCTCGCTGTCGCTCACCAACAACCCGATCTATATCCTCGACGGCGTCCGCATCGAGGGAACGAGCGGGTCGTCGTCGGTGAGCGTCGGGGGTACGACGCCGGCCCGCATCAACGACATCAATCCGGAAGAGATCGAGTCGATCGAGGTCGTGAAGGGCCCTTCGGCGTCGACGCTCTACGGCACCGACGCCGCGAACGGCGTCGTCGTCATCACCACGAAGCGCGGTACGGCGGGTCGGCCGCAGTGGTCCTACTCGACGCAGCAAACGGCCATTACCGATCACAACCCGTATCCAACAGCCTACTGGGGCTGGCGGACGGGGACGACCTCGGCAACGACGTCGACGCCCTCGAACACGGTGCAGTGCTTCCTCAGTCAGGTCGCGAACGGGATCTGCACCCAGGACAGTGTCACGAGTTACAACCTTACTAAAGATCCGGAATCGACGCCGTTCGGCATCGGATATCGGCAGCAGCACGCGTTACAGGTCGGTGGCGGCTCGGAGGCGATCCGCTATTTCGTTCACGGCGAGTGGGAAGACGAGGACGGCCCCACCAAGGTCCCCAACTTCGATAATCGCTATCTGACGAGTCACGGCCTTCTGCTCAGTTCAACACAGCGCAGTCCGAGCCATCTCGGACGCGAGACCGCGCGGGCGAACCTGGACCTGACGCTGTCGCCGAGCGCAGACCTCTCGCTCAGCGGTGGTTACATCCAGCAGGACCTTCGCCTCCCCGAGAGCGACGATTCTGGCGTCCTCGGCATCGCGACGAACATCTATGGTGGGCCCGGCTTCAAGTACAACCTGAATGCGGCGGGCGACACGCTCTTTGGCTGGCGCGCCGCGACGCCCCGCGACATCTACCAGCAAGAAACCGATCAGAACATCCAGCGCTTCATCGGGTCGTCGCGCGCGAACTGGCGTCCGCGCGACTGGCTCGCCCTGCGCGGCACCTTCGGCCTCGATTTCATCGGGCGCCGCGACACGCAGCTCTGCCGCTTCCAGAACTGCCCCGACGTGGGCACGACGCGGCTCGGTTACAAGATCGACAACCGGACGAACTTCTTCGATTACACCTTTGACGCCGCCGCGACGGCGACGAAGCAGCTGACGGACGCGTTCAACTCGCGCACGACGTTGGGCGTGCAGTTCACGCGCACGATCTTCGATCGCAACGGCACCGAGGGCGATCAGCTACCGCCTGGCGCGGTGACGATCAGCGGCGCGGCCGTGAAGCTCGCCGATGAGGCGACGGACGAGACCCGCACGTTAGGCAGCTTCATCGAGCAGCAGGTCTCCTTCCGCGACCGGCTGTTCGTCACGGGCGCGGTTCGGTCCGATCGCAACAGCGCCTTCGGCGCCAACTTCAAGACGGTCTTCTACCCGAAGCTGTCGGCGTCCTGGATCGTGTCCCAGGAGGGCTTCTTCCCGCACTTCGGCTGGCTGGATGAGTTCCGCCTGCGCAGCGCGTACGGTGCCTCCGGCGTTCAGCCTGGTACGATCGACGCCGCGCCGTACTTCTCGGCGACGCACTCCCTCAACGAGGCGGGCGACGTCCCGGGCGTCGTCTTTACCGCGCTGGGCAACAGCAACCTCAAGCCCGAGCGCTCGACCGAGCTCGAGGCCGGGTTCGACGCGAACTTCATCGGCAATCGCGTCAACACCCAGATCACCTACTACAACAAGATCTCCCGCGACGCGCTCGTGAGTCGCGTCCTCCCGCCATCGCTCGGCACCGGCAACACGTCCCGCTTCGAGAACCTCGGCGAGGTGCGCAACACGGGTTGGGAAGCGCTCATCAGTACGGTCTTCGTCCAGAACGACCGCTTCGGATGGGACATGACCATCAACGGCTCGACGAACCGCAACCGGCTCGTGAGCCTCGGCGGTCTCCCAACCATCGTCAACAGCAGCACCCAGCAGGACCGCGAAGGCTACCCCCTCAACGGCTGGTGGTCGCGTCCCTTGCTCGGATATCACGACACGAATGGCAACGGCATCATTCAGTACAGCGCAAATCCCGACTCGACGGACATCATCGTCGGCGACACCGCGGCCTACCTCGGCAACCCGCTGCCGCTGTACGAGCTCGCCCTGACCAATGGCGTCGACTTCTGGCACCGTCGTTTCCGCTTGCAGGCGATGATCGATTACAAGGGCGATTTCAAGGTTTATAACAACAGCGAGCGCATTCGCTGCCTCAGCCGCAACAACTGCGCGGGACTCATCTACATCGGATCATCCGAGCTCGACCAGGCGCGGACCGCCGCTGGCCGCGATCATCCAGCGAAGACCGTCGCGGGCTTCATGGAGTCGGGCGATTTCATTCGCTTCCGCGAGCTGTCCCTGACCTTCAATGCGCCGCAGCAGTGGGCGAGTCGCTTCGTCCGCGGCCGCTCGCTCTCGGTCACCGGCGCGGTCCGCAATCTCGGCATCCTCTGGACGAAGTACACGGGCGTCGATCCCGAAGCATTCGGCACCACCGGCGACGCGCCGTCGTCGTTCCAGGCGTTCGCGCCGCCGCGGTACATGACACTCCGTCTCAACCTGGGTCTCTAAGATGCTTCACAATATACAGATGCTAAACTCGAGCCGGCGCGCCGCCGCGGCAGCGATGCTCGTCGCGCTCTTCACTGGCTGCATGTCGAGCGATCGGATCCTCTCTGTCGAGGATCCGGACATCATCAATCCGGCGGACGTACAGTCGCCGGCTGGCGCCAATGCGGTGCGCATCGGCGCCCTCGCGCGCCTCAACACCTCGACGAGCGGCGATGAGAGTCTCTTCCTGCTCGGCGGTATGCTCGGCGACGAGTGGATCAACGGCGACTCGTTCATCGATCGCCAGCAGATCGATCAGCGCGTCATCGTCACCTCCAACAGCTTTCTCACCACGGCCTCGCGGGCGATCAATCGCGCCCGCCTCTCGGCACTCCAGGCGACGCAGCTGCTCAAGCAGTTCAGCACCACGGCGCCCGGCTGGCAGGCGGCCGAGATGTATTTCGTCGAGGGCTACACCGAGAATCTGATGGGCGAGGACTACTGCAACGGCCTCGTCTTCAGTACCGTTGTCAACGGAGTGGAGCAGTACGGCTCGCAGATTACGGACCAGGCGGCATTCGCGCAGGCGCTCGCGCACGTCGACTCCGGCCTCGCGATGATCACCGGATCCACCACGGATGACGTGCGTGTCAAGAATGCCCTTGCCGTGCTGCGCGGCCGTATCCTCCTCAACATCGGTCCGACTCGTTATGCAGAGGCAGCCACCTCGGTGGCAGCGGTGCCGACGTCATTCAAGTATCAGGAGCTGCACGCCCTCACGGCGACGTCGAACTCCATCTGGTCGTTGAACAACAGCAATCGTCGCTACAGCGTTTCTGCGAACGAGGGCACGAACGGTTTGAACTACGCGACCGCCAACGACCCTCGCGTGCCCGTTTGCCAGGGCGGCGACGCTGTGTGCAAAACGAACGGCGTCACGCAGGCGAGCCGCGACGATCTCGGCAAGCCATTCACCGTTCAACTCCTCTGGCCAACGGCCGCCAGCTCCGTGACGATCGTGAGCGGCATCGAAGCCCGCCTCATCGAGGCAGAGGCCGCGCAGGCCGCCGGCAATCCCGCTGCGGCGATCGCCGCCCTCAATGCCGCGCGCGCGACGGTGACAGGGCTGGCGCCACTCACGGATCCGGGGAATGACCCGGCACGCGTCGATCTCATTTTCCGCGAGCGTGCGTTCTGGATGTTCTCCACCGGCCACCGGCTCGGCGACATGCGGCGACTCATTCGACAGTATGGTCGCTCGGCGGATACCGTCTTCCCGATCGGTCCGTGGCACAAGGGAGGGAACTACGGAACGGATGTGAACATCCCGATCCCACAGGCCGAGTTGAACAATCCGAATCTGCCCGCGTCGGCGCAGACCTGTCTGGACCGCAACGCATAACGCGGCCGGGGCAAAACAGAATCCGTACACCTTCGAGGCACCGGAGCGGCTGTTACGTTCCGGTGCCTCGCTTCATGTTCAAGCCGTTCCTGATTCAGGGTACGCTCAGCCTCCAACCCTTCGCTCATGTCCACCACTCGACGCGACTTCCTCGTCCGCTCCGCCGCCGCGGCCGGCGCCCTTGGCCTCGGCCTCGTCCCGCGCGTCGCGTTAGGCGACGAGTACGACTCGTTGGGCACGCAGCCGACAAAGCCCCTCAACATCCTCATCCTCGGCGGCACCGGCTTCACCGGACCCGAGCAGGTGAACTACGCGCTGAGCCGCGGGCACCACGTCACGCTCTTCAACCGAAACAAGACGCGGCCCGACATGTTCAAGGGCAAGGTCGACCAGCTCATCGGCGACCTCAGCACCGACACCTCTGCACTCCAGGGGAAGAAGTTCGACGTCGTCATCGACAATCCGACGACGGCGCCGGCCTGGGTGCGCAACGTCGCGCGGTATATGAAGGGGAACACCGGACACTACATCTTCATCTCGACGATTTCAGTCTATCCCGACAACGGCACGCCTAACGCGGACGAGACGGTGCCGACCACGCCGATGCCCGACAGTCTCGATCCGTACACCCTCGACCGGCAGAACTGGGGTCGCTACTACGGCGCGCTGAAGTCGCGCTCCGAAAAGGATGTTCAGGAGAATTATCCTGGTGCCTTCACGATCATCCGGCCCGGTCTCATTGTGGGGCCACTCGACCGGACCGACCGCTTCACCTACTGGCCCGTGCGCGTCGAGCGGGGTGGGGAAGTGCTCGCGCCGGGAGCGCCTAACGACGTGACGCAATTCATCGACGCGCGCGATCTCGCCGAGTGGACGATCCGGATGGCGGAGGCAGGTCCAAAGCAGGGCGGCGGTATTTACAACGCCACCGGCCCGCGCCAGCCGCTTCCGATGGGTGAGTTCCTGAACGCCTGCAAGCAGGTGACCCATTCCGACGCGCGCTTCACCTGGGTCCCGTGGTCGTTCCTCGCCGAGCAGAAGATCCGTGCGTGGCGCGACATGCCAACCGTCGTGCCGCCCGACGGCGAGACCGCAGGGTTCAGCCGCCGGAATATTGATCGCGCCGTGGCGAAGGGACTCACTTTCCGTCCGCTCGCTGTCACGATCAAAGACACGCTCGACTGGCACAAGACGCGTCCGCAGGAGGACCGCGACAAGCTGGAGGCCGGTGCCGTCTCCGGAATCTCCGCCGCTCGTGAGGCCGAAGTCCTCACAGCCTGGCACGCCAACCAGAAGACGTGATGCAGCCAGACCGAGGCGGGCGTGAGCCCGCCTCTCTCTTGGGTCGGGTCGTCGACGTGCGGCCAAACGAGCTCCCCGCGATGTGGGCCTCGTTCGCCTTTTTCTTCTTCGTGCTCTGCAGTTGGTTCGTGTTGCGACCCATCCGCGACCTCGTCGCGGTCACAACCGGGGTCACCCGACTGCCCTGGCTGTTCGGCGGCACGCTGGTCGCCACGCTGATAGCGAATCCCCTCTTCTCGTCGCTCGTCGTCCGCTTTCGGGTGCGCCGTTTCGTGCCGGCCACCTACCAGTTCTTTGCCGCGAATCTGCTCGTCTTCTTCTTCGTCATGCGCGCCATGGGCGGCATGGGGACTGGAAGTCCCGCTTGGGTCGGCATCGTCTTCTACATCTGGACGAGTGTTTTCAACTTGTTCATCACGTCGGTCTTTTGGTGCTTCATGGCCGACGTGTTCCGCAGCGAACAGGCGAAGCGCCTCTTCGGCTTCATCGGCGTGGGTGGCACCCTCGGCGCCATCGTCGGCTCCGGTCTGACGGCGATTCTCGCTTCCCGCATCGGACCGCTCAATCTGTTGCTCGTCTCCGTGGTGTTGCTCGAGGTCGCCTCGGTGATGGTGTTCCGCTTCCCAGCCGCGCCGCGGCCCGCGATGACGATCGACGCTCCGACCGAGGATTCCAGCGCGCCGCCGATCGGTGGCAGTATCTGGGCCGGAATCACCAGCGTCATGCGCTCGCGCTACCTCGCGGGCATCGCCGGCTTTCTCGTTCTCTACACGATCGGGTCCACCTTCCTCTACTTCGAACAAACGGAAATTGTCCGAAGCTCCGTTCAAGACACCGCCGCACGCACCTCCATGCTCGCGTGGATCGAGCTTGCGGTGCAGACCCTCACCGTGCTGACGCAGATCTTTCTCACCGGCCGTTTGATTCGTTGGATCGGGCTCGCGCTCACACTCGCACTGCTCCCGGCGATGACGGCGCTGGGCTTCGCGGCGTTAGGCATGGCACCCCTTCTATCGACGCTGGTCGTCTTCATGGTCATTCGCCGCGGCACGAATTTCGGCATCACCAATCCGGCGATGGAAGTGCTCTTCACCGTCGTCAAGCGCGAAGACAAGTACAAGGCGAAGAGCTTCATCGAGACGTTTGTGTACCGTGCAGGCGACCAGATTGCCGCCTGGACGTTCGCGATTTTCGCCGCTATCGGTCTTGGCGCGAGTGGCTCGGCCTTCGCCGCGATCCCGTTCGCGGTCGTCTGGCTCGTGCTGGGCCTCTGGCTTGGCCGCCGACAAGCCCAGCTTGCCGCCGCGGAAGCGCGCGACAGCCGGGGGAATGGTCCACGCACACCTGCGGATGGCGCGCTCGTCGCGACACGCTAGCTTCTGGGCAGCGCTGCGCTGCCCACTCTCGCGACGACACGAGCCATGGCTACGACCCTCTCCCGTCCAGCGGCCGATGAGTATCTGCCCTATTACGAGCGCTACATCGCGCTCGTCCCCGAGGGCAATCTCGTCGACCTTCTCGTAGAGCAGCACCGCGACACGATGCGGATGCTCCGCTCCGTCACCGATGAGCGTGGCCTCTACGCGTATGCGCCGGGCAAATGGACGATCAAGGAAGTGATCGGCCATCTCTCGGACGCCGAGCGGGTCTTCTCGTACCGCGCGCTCCGTTTCGCCCGCGGCGACGCCCAGCCGCTCGCCGGCTTCGATGAAAATGCGTACGCGCCCGCCGGCCGCTTCAACGAGCGCCCGATCGCCGATCTCGCCGACGAATTCCAGGCGATTCGATCGGCCACGGTCCACCTCTTCCGCTACCTGGACGAGGACGAGATGGCGCGGCGTGGGATCGCGAACAGCAACCCGATCTCCGTGCGTGCCCTCGGCTTCGTCATCGCGGGACACGAGCGGCATCACGCCAAGCTCCTGCGCGAGCGCTACGGCATCGGCCGCTAATCGTTAGGCAGGACTGGCGAATTGGAGGATCCATGAGCATTCGCAGCACGAGGGAAGGGGACAGGGTCGTCATCTCCGTCGAGGGGCAGCTCATCGCGGGAAACCGCCAGCAGCTGAAGGATGTCGTGCTGCCGGAGATCGATCGCGGCGCCCGGCACTTCGTCATCGATTTCGCCGACACCGGCTACATCGATAGCGCCGGGCTTGGCGTCCTCGTGTCCCTGTCGAAACGGATCCGCGAGTCCGACGCCACGCTGCGCCTGGCGAATCTCAACGAAGACCTTCGTACCCTCTTCGAGCTGACGAAGCTCGACACGCTCTTTTCGTTCGGCGGCGACGGACACGCCGATTCGGGAGTCACCGCCGACCTCGCCCCCAAGCCGCGACCGGCCAGCGGGGCCGCGCAGCCGCCGCGTGACGACGACCTCCGTCCGGATGCATAACGACGGACAATGACGGCCCTCCCCCTCCGTACGCCGCGCCTCGTCCTCATCCCGGCGACCACGGAGGTGCTCGAGGCGGAGCTGTCATCGCCGGCGGCGCTAGGCATGGCGCTCGGCACCGAGGTGCCCGCGAGCTGGCCACCGGAGCTCTACGACGCCGATGCGGTACGGTGGACCCTCCGCTGGCTCGCCGAGCATGGCGACGACGCGGGATGGGCCCTGTACTACGTCGCCTCCGTCGCGGCAGGCGACGACACGCGCACGGCGCTCGTCGGCATCGCCGGCTACAAGGGCGCGCCCGACGCCAATGGCGTTGTCGAGATCGGGTATGGGATCGTTCCCGAGCAGCGTCGTCGCCGATTCGCCAGCGAGGCCGTGCGCGCGCTGCTCGCGCGCGCGTTCGCGGATCCGCGCGTCACCACCGTCATTGCGCACACTCTTCCCGGTCTCGACGCGTCGATCGGCGTGCTCCGCGCCACGGCCTTCAGCTTCGAGGGACTGGGCAGCGACCCTCACGAGCCGACCGCGATCCGCTTCGTGCTTTCCCGCGATCGCTACGACACCTAACGGGAAACGGATGATTCGGCAGCTCGAGCGCCCGTTACGGGGCACTCGCTAGGCACCCACGCCGCCCCGATGCCAGGCGGACCTAACGAGATCGCCTAGTTATGCAGGCATCAGCCTTGCTCACGTTCGCTGTGCGGTTAGGTTACGGACGACGCGAAAAAAATGCGTCGACGCGCGTGACCGATCAGCTGGTTGGGTGGTCCCTTCTCGCGATAGCGCAGCATCGTGATCAACCTCAGTCATCGAACCAATGCCACGCACCGCAAAAGGCCGCGGCCTAACGCCCGGCATCAGCCGCATCGATCAGCCTACGACGAGAACGCATGGCTACTTCGTGCGCGTCGGCTATCGCAAGACGACGAAGGGCTGGCGGCCCAAGGCGAGCGCGTTCTTCGGTGATGCCAGCCATGGCGGCAAGACGTCCGCACTGCGCGCGGCCGAGAAGTGGCTCAAGCAGACCCGCCGCACCTCGGCCACCAAGAGCCGCAGCGGCCGCGCTGCCTGACGACGGCCGCCGAGCGCGTCGCGCCTAACGGCGCACGCGCTCGGCCGCAGCTCCTGTAGCAACGCCCGGTCGGAACGTGAGGTGCGTCACACTCCGCGCCGCGGCGCGACTCTCGCATCCCCCACTACCAGTCGAGTCCCCTCTCCTGGTATGCGCATCCTTCGCTCGCTCCTGCTCTGTACCGCCGTCGTCGTCAGCGGTGGCTGCTCGCGTTTTCGCCACGGCGTCCTGCCCAGCTTCGCCGTGAAGCCAGCCGCGAGCCGGCCGCCCTCTACGGCGACGCTCGCGTCCCAGTACGGCTGTACCGCCGCGCAGCTCGCGGCCAATTGGCAGACCGCGCCTCTCGCGATCGCTCGCCCCGGAACGCCGATCTGCAGCGTCCTCGGGCGCTATGGCGAGCCGGTGTCCGTGACGAGGAACGCCATTGCCGACATGCAGCTCGTCTCGATGCTGCACCGCCAGCCCAACGGCCGGTACTACAATGCGACCTTCGTCTACTACGACGACACCAAGGTCAATCGCCAGCTCAAACGACCGATCGGGCGTTGGATTGTGGACCGAGTGACCGCATCGCGCTGAGCACGCGCTCTCCGTTGGCCCCATGATGCATCCGGCTCGTCCCCGTGCGCCGCGTCCCCTCACGACGGTGCTTGCCTGGAGTTGGGCCCGGCCCTACTCTAGCACGTAGCCGCGACGCGTTGGCGTTCCCACCAACGTCCGCGTTTGGCGAGAGGGCCCTGCTATGATGCGCCTCTGGGTCGAGTCCTATTCGAGAGCGACGCCCGTCAGCTCGAGCGCCGTGGTCAGTGTCGTCGCCCACGCACTGCTCATCGGCGCCGCCATCGCGAACACCAGTCGGCCCGCGAACATGGATGCCGATTGGATCGAGAATCGCGCGTACTACCTGCCGCCGCCGAACCGGATGCCGTCGCAGCAAGCGTCAGGCGAGACCATCAAGTACGTCGAGCTCTCGCCCGAAGGCGTGGGAGCCGGGTTCGGAGCCGGCGAGCTGGGCTCCGATCGCCCAGTCGTTCATGAGCTCTCCGACAACCCTGGTGATCTTGGTCGCGACACGACGAGCAGCGACAAAGCACCGCAGCTCGGCGGCGCCGATTCCGTCTTCACCCAGCTCGAGGTCGACTCCACGGTCTCTCGCTATCCCGGCAGCGCCGCGCCCGCGTATCCGGTCGAGATGCTGAAGCAGAACATCCAGGGCTCCGTCGTCACCCAGTACGTCGTCGACACCACCGGGTTCGCCGATACCACTTCGCTCAAGATCATGAGCACGACGCACGAGCAGTTCGCCGACGCCGTGCGCGCGGCGCTGCCCTACATGCGCTTCTCCCCGGCCAAGGTCGGCACGAGGAAAGTGCGACAGCTCGTCGAGCAGGAGTTCAGCTTCAAGATCGAGCAGGCGGCGAGTCAGACGACGCCCGCGACGCAGGCATCCGCGAAGAAGCCCGATCTCGACAAGCCGATCCAGGCGCAACGCAATCCGAGAGGATGACGGCGCGCTGACGCTTGCCTGACGTCGCCGCGCGCGGGCGCTGCCTCCATCGCGCACACGTCGAGCGTTAATTTGGCTCCATGCGTCACACGTTGAAGCTGCACGGGGTCGTCGTCGGCTGGTCCGACCTCGAGCGCATCGAGCCTGACGTCGGCAGAGCCCGCGGGCGATTCCGCCCTGGCATCGGTTACGATCTCGTTCAACCCATCTTCCGGCTCTTTGCCGAAGCGGTGCCGCGAGCCGGGGACGCGGCGCGCGACGAGGCAAAGCTCGAGCGCTACTACAACTCGCGAGACTCACTCGCGCTCGAGCTCGTGGACCCATCGGGACAGCTCATCCCGACGTCGGCGATTCACATCGCCGACTACCGGACAGACGGCAGCGGTGATTGCGAGCTCGACGTCCTCATCGCCGACGCGGACTACTGGTCACGGCGAACCCACTCCGGCTGAGCCACGCGCGTAGAACTTGCCCGTAGAGGGTTGTGTGGGTGCCCGATCAGGAGGTTCTTATTCACTCAACATCCCATTGCCGGCTTGTGCTCGGCACGTCGCTGCTGCTGTCGGCGCTGGTTCTCGCGTCGCCGGTGGCGGCTCAGTCGTTAGGCAGCGCTCCCGGCTACATCGACTATCTCTCTCTCCTCGGCACTCCCATCGCCAGCCTGCCGCCGCTCGGGACCTATACCCTCTTCGGCGTCGCTCAGCGCGAGCCGCAGCTGGTCGCGCGCTACGGCTACGTCCCCGACATGGACCGTCCCCTGGCTCCCCCAACCGGCGGCCATGAGGCGCGGAGCCTCGACAGCTTCGGTCTCACGGGCGTGGTCCCCGCCGGTCTCGACGGTACGTTCACGCTGACCGCGGGGCTCGCCACCGAACGGTGCAGCGGATGCGCGGGTACCGGGTTCATGGCGGCGATCGGTGGCGACCACCGCCTCACCACCGTGTCGATCGACGCCGGGAGCGCAACGCGACTGACGATCGGCGTGAATGGCGAGATCGGCGTCGGCCATCCGGTCACTGGTGTGACGTGGAGCGCGGATGTCGGCTTGCCGCTCGCGCTGGGATTGGGGCCGGCGACGGGCACGTCGATCATTCCGTTCGTGACGCCGAGCATCGCCGGCTACGTGACTCGCAACGCCACGGGCGAGGGCTCGCGCGCCGCGGTGCGTCTCCTCGCCGGCGCCGGCGTCGCCCTCTTCAATGCGAAGAGCGCGCTCGGCGCGAGCGTGGGCTTTCAGTATGTGTTTGTCGATCGGACCGAGCTCCAGCTCGGCATCACGCTCTCCGTCGGCGGCCGCTGACGGCGTGATTGGCGTTTACTGACGTCAGTCCGTCGTTAGGCTAGTGGAAATCGTGGCGCTGCGCGTACTCCGCGCCGACTTCGGCCTTGAGGCCGCGGAACTCCTCGCCGCGAATGTTCACCACGCCCTGCTCCACCTG
>JAJKIR010000045.1 GCA_021154325.1 Gemmatimonas sp. | reverse complement strand
TATCGGTACTGGTTCACGGATCTCGCGCCGAAGCGGGCGACGGGGGCGTGGTGGCGGCGCGAGCTGGTTGGACCGTTCACTGGTCCCGTGGCGCTGCCGGCGGATACCACGCGTTGAGGTGGCGAGTGGCGAGTGGCGAGTGGCGAGTGGCGAGTGGCGAGTGGCGAGTTGAGGGACCTGTCATCCCGAGCGAAGCGAGGGATCTGCTCTTCGCTGGCGCTCAGAGCAGATCATCTCGTTTGGAGTCGCGCGCGCTGCTCGCGCGCGCTCCTGCGTTTACAAGAGATTGTCGCCTCTCGTTTGTCACTGGCGCACCACGCGCACGGTGACGGAGAGCTGGCCGACGTGGCGCATCGCGTGCTCGGCGCCATGCACGAGGCAGCCGATGACGGTGGACGGCAGGCCGGCGCGGCCGACTTTGCGGAAGTCGCCGAGGGTTGCCGGATCGGTGGCGCGGAGCTGGGCCATCGCGGCGTCGACGCGCGCGCCTAACGCGTCCAGCACGGATGGAACGTCAGCGAGTGCAAGCGGCTCGCCCTCGCCGCGGAGGGCGGTGAACTGCTCAGGCGTGAGCGCCTCACCGCGTGCGTACGTGAAGAGTCGGTCGATGACGCCGGCGATGTGCCTGACGTGAAACGCCGCCGAGGCGATACTGGCGGGACGCGCGTTCCATTCCGTCTCCATCAGGCCGGGGACCATCTCGAGGACGCTCTCGCGAACCTGCAGAAGAATGTGCGCCACCGGCTGCAGCATCGCCGGCACGCCGTCCACGGGCCCACGCTGCCACCATTCAGTCTTGGGAGTTGTCATTCCGAGTGAAGCGAGGGCTCTGCCGGCTGCGGAGAATCTAGCTGGTCAAGGCTTTACGACGACGATGACCCGCTGATAGCGGGTAAGTGAGGGAATGCCGTCGTCAGTCGCTTCGATGACCAGCTGAATCGTCGCGCCCGGCGCCGCGTCGTTAGGCACGTGGAGGCGTGAGGTGAGTGTAGTCGCCTCCGAGAGCGTCACGTCGCCCGGGTAGGTGTCCACGTCCTTCCATCGCCACCACCGCACGGTCACCGCGTTCCCGTCGGGATCGGACACAGCGCCGTCGACGCGGATTGTCTCGCCGGCGCGCGCGGAGAGGCGATTGCCGCCGCGGATGATCACGACCGGCTCGTGGTTGGCGGCCGCGTACGTCGGCGTGATCGACCACCTGACGCGCGCCGCGAAGTCGTGCTGCGCCGCCGGCGTGAAGTTCGGCTCCGGCGACGGTGGACGCGTGGTTGGGCCTTCCGGACCGACGCTCTCGAGGCTGCGCATGAATGCCTCGAATGATGTCGCGCCCGTCTGACCGACGCGCGAGGCCGCGCTAAGCGACGAAGGGTTCACGACTGGGTGTCCGGCCCACCCGCCGGGTGTATCGCCGCGGAACGCGGCTAACCCGTTGTCGATCAGATCCAGATAGGTGAACGTATCGCCCTCGCCGAGGAATTCGCCTTGTGGTCGAGGGGGCAGCCAGACCACGTAGCCCATCGCGCGCAGCTCGGCGGCTGTGTAGCCCGCGAGGCCGAAGTAGTCGAACCGATCGCCCTTCACCATCTGCTTGCCGTCGCCCCACACACGGTAATGGGTGCCTAACGGCCCTCGGCTGGATACGTTTGTCCGTGTCCAATTCGCGCTGAAGTACGGCGCGTTCTCCGCGGACGCGAAGACGAACGCGCCATAGCCGAGGCCGACGCCGCCCTGACCCGCGGGCAGGGAGCGGATGTCCGGCCAGTTGGGACGTATGTATGTGGCGTAGCTGTCGTCCTGATCGCCAGAGAGCGAGAGGATAGCCTTGCGCGACACCTTCGCGCGGATCGCCGGCCACTCCGCCGTAGCGTCGTAATGCTCCTGGATCGACTTCAGCGCCCGCGCGATGGTGCTCGCGCCGCCCCACGCCAGCAGATAAATCGGCTCGGGATCGTCGTCGAGCAGCAGGTCGCGAATGAGCTCGGAGCCCGGCGTGTCCTTCGAGATGTCGCCGTCGAAGTCCACGTTCCCCCACCGGATCTTCGATCGAAGCTCGGCCGGTGTGGGGTAATCCGCGCGATGGACGCGCAGGTTCGGGTAAACCCGCTCGTAGAGGTCCACCGCGTCGTCGATGAAGTGCTCGTTAGGTGCCCAGCGCCACGACTCGCACGGGCAGAGGTTCAACCCGAAGCGCGTGTACTCGCGCCCGGCGACGAACCACTTCTTCCCCGTCCCGTCGCCCTTCCAGTGGAACTGGCTGCTGGCGTAGACGAGCCCCTCGGTCCGGAAGTCGGTGCTGTAGAGGAGGTACCTGATGAGAGAGTTCGAATCATCGAGCTCGGGGTCGGTCGTGATGACGACGCGAGGCTTCCGCACGGCCGTATGTGCCGTCTCGCCGCCGAGGACACTCGGCCGATGAGGCGCACTCGTGGCGCAGCCCCCAAGTGCCATTCCAAGAAATGCGAGCCTGAAGCGTCGCACAACCTAACGAGCCGACCCAACGCCTGGTTTGTACAACGACTGAATCCGCTGCGCGCGGAAGACATATCCGGCATTGCCCTCGATGCGCCATGCGACATTGCCGGAAGCGTCGTATTCCTCCACGCGTCCCGCGGTGCCGAAGGAGACGAGCGTATGGCCATCGGCCAGGTCCTGTGTGCTTCCGCCGATCTGAGTGATCGCGCCAGGTATGGCGCCATACGACCGGGTCAGCCGCGCGGTCCGTGTTGCCTCGTCGACGACGAAACGCTCGGCCCATGATTCCGTCGGGTCCCCGAGGTTGTCGAGGAGCAGAATCCCGTGGGGAGCATACGCACGCACGCCGTGTTGATGTGCGAATGCCGGCCTCTCGGTGTCGACGAACGTGAACTGGTTCCGCCGACCGCCCATCCGCCAGATCACGGATCCGGTGTGCACGTCGATCTTGGTGACCTCGCTGAGACTCCGAAATGAGACGATGATGTTGCCGTCCAGATCCAGATCGAGTGCGTTGCCGTGAGTCCAGTTGACGTCGGCGCCAGTGCGCTCGGCGGGCTCCAGATCTGTGATTTCGAAGTGCTCGAACGGACTCCATTGAAAGAGCAGAGTGCCAGAGCCGGCGACGTGTTGCACGATTGTACCCGTCACGCGCGCCGCTGCCACACCGCCGAACTGCGTGAGGTCCATCGTGCGGGTCTCGTCGCACAGTACCCAATAGCTGCCGTCGGGCTGCAGGATCAGGTCGTGAGGCCGCGGCTGAAGGTTGCCCGCGCAGGTCAGAGTTCGCGTGACGTTGCCAAGTGGATCGAGCTCCAGCCACGGCTCGATGTCGCCGACTTCGGTCGTGGGCGGACGAACGACATACCGGCCGGTTGGCTGCGCCATGAAGTTGAGACCAGCGCCATTCTCGAACTTGCGATACCACACGACGCGACCCGTGTTGTCGATCACCAGACCGTATCGGCCGGCGGCGAACACGACGTATCCTGGTGCCGGATTCGAGCCGCCCGCGATGAAGCGCGGAAGATCGGTTGGCAGCGCACCGGTGACGAAATTGAGAGACTCTCCGAGGGTCGCTCCGCCCATCCCGTAGGCGACGGCGCGAAAGACATACTGCCGATCGGGAATGAGCCCAAGCACCGGGACCGACACGGACGCTCCCGTGACAGGCACGGCCGGCGTGACGGTAGGGACAGCCGTTGGCTCGTCACGGAGGTTGAAGCGCACCGCAACGCTATCCGCGTCGCTGACTCCAACCGTCACCTGGGCGCTCAACACGTTGTGCTCGTCGGCTGCCGCGACTGCGGATGCAATCTGCGGCGGCTTCGGCAGAGCGATTCCGGCAGGCTCGGTGGTGCACGCGGCGAGCAGCATTCCCGCGCCGATCACTGACAGCAGCTTGCGCGCGCTGGACGTATAACGCATTGGACACGGCCTCCGTGAACGATGCGGAGTTAGTCTGGAGACGCAGCTGACGCGGTAGCGTAGACCTCGTTCGACGGGTCGGAGTAGCCGCCATCCTTGCGGCCAATGACGCGGTACTGGCGGGACTCCGAAGGGGAGAGCCCACTGTCGCGGTACGTCGTCGCGCTGCGGTCTACTATCGCGATCGTCTGGTAGTCGCAGTACGGATAGTAGTAGTAGTACTGATAGCAGACGTATCGCTGCACCTCGTACGCGTCCACGGTGGTCGAGTTGTTGTGCCAGGCCAGGTCGATCGCACCGTCGGCCCCCGTCGCCACGAGCTCAGTCGGCGCAGCGGGCGGCGTCGTGGAAGCGATATTGGATGGATCGGACGTCCCTTTCGTGTTGAAGGCGAGCACGCGATACCAGACCCGCTGCTCGGTGGTGCGACCGTCGTCCACGAACCCACGCGCTCCGCGGTCGGCGGTGCCGCCCAGAGTCCAGCTGCTCCCGTTGTCGATGGAGCGCTCGACGCGAAATCCGTCCGCGTTCTCCAGCGTGTACGTCCACTCCACGATCACGCTCGTGCTGCCGTTCGGCCTCGCCGTCGCGCCCGAGGGCGCGGACGGCGGTGTGACGACGCTGAGCGCAGTCGCGGAGTTGGAGAAGTCGGAGAATCCTCCGTCCTTGGTTGCGCGGACCAGGTACGTGTACCGTGTATCAGCCTCGAGACCCGCGTCCCGATACGTCGATGTATTTGGCGGAAGCGTTGCGACGACGCTCGATGGCCCATCGGCGGCCGAGCGTTGCACCTGATAGCCACCTTCGACGCCCGAGTTATCCAACCACTTGAGGTCGATCGTGCGATCCAATGAGGATGTCGCCTCGAGCCCCGTCGGCGCCGCCGGCGGCGCGGTGCAGTCGACGTTTGATGCGTCCGAGCTCCCCACGGTGTTGAACGCGACCACGCGGTAGCATACCTGGACGTCACTCGAGCGTCCTGCATCGCGGAACAACGTGGCGTTCGCGAGCACCGTTCCGGCAGTCTCCCACACCCCGCCGGTGCTCGCGCTGCGCTCGATGCGATAGCCACCCTCCGCGCCGGAGTTATCCGTCCAATGGACGTCAATCGCATGGCTGCCCGCTGGTGCTGCGTCCGCGCTCGAGGCCGGACGCGGCGGCGTCGTGGCGCAACTCACGGTGGAGAACGCCGAGTAGTCTGTGTTTTTCCCATTGGTTTTGAAGGCGCGGACCTTGTAGCAGTATTGCGTTTCGCCGGCGAGGCCGGCGTCGCTGTAGCTCGTGGCGTTCGCGGTCGTACGCGTCAGCAACGTGAATGTCCCGCTCGGCCCGTCCGTCGACCGATGGAGCTCGAAACCAGTCTCGTTCGGGGAGTTGTCGCGCCAGGTGAGATTGACCTGGTTGTTGGCGGCGAGTCCGGCGGTGACGTTCGACGGAGCGTTCGAGCCGCCTAACGCCGCCAGCAGCGCGTCCTGGTCGTCTGGGCCGAAGCGCCGATCCGCAGCACTGCACGAGGCAACCGCCGCGGCCATCGCGGCGAGGGCGAGCGATCTGACGGTCCCGGAACGCATTGGTCGTCTCCTGTAAAGAGTCGCCGGTCATTTCGGTGCGACTTTGCGCGACGAAAGCGCAGCAAAAACCGGCTGAGCGGGAGCCTCCCACGACGGGAGAACTCCGGCTCAGCCGGTTTCGCGATTGGCTCGGCCTGGGGCATCGGCGAACCCTTATGTGCGACTCGCCCCGGGCGTCACAGCTTCTGAGGACACCCAATGTACGCTTCCACACACTGTCGTCAATAGAAGGAGCGCTCTGCCGTTTGCAGGCGGAGGGTTTGCGTCCGGCGTTGGACAAGCTCGCCTGACTCTGCCATCGTAGGGTTTCATGGCGACCCAACTCCGCGAGCAAGCTGAGATCTCGCTCAGCGCCGTATACCGGTTCGAACGCGAGCTCGGACGGGGCGGGATGGCCATCGTTTACCTGGCCGAGGATTTGAAGCATCGGCGCAAGGTCGCCGTGAAGGTCCTGCGGCCGGAGCTCGGCGCGACTCTCGGTGCCGAGCGTTTCCTTCGCGAGATCGAAGTCACGGCCGCGCTGCAGCATCCCCACATCCTCCCGCTGCACGACTCCGGGCGCGTGGGCGAGCTCCTCTACTACGTGATGCCGTATGTGGAGGGCGAATCACTCCGCGACCGCTTGACGCGCGAGCGCCAACTGCCGGTGGAGGAGGCGCTTCGTCTGGCCTGCGACGTCGCGGCAGCGCTCGACTACGCGCATCGGCGCGGCGTCATCCACCGCGACGTCAAGCCGGAGAACATTCTTCTCCACGACGGACGCGCACTCGTCGCCGACTTCGGGATCGCGCGGGCCGTGCAGCGTGCTGTAAGCGACGACACGCTCACCGGTACGGGCGTTTCCGTCGGCACGCCATCGTACATGAGCCCTGAGCAGGCGGCTGCCGATCGCGAGGTCGACGCCCGCACCGATATCTACTCGTTAGGCTGCGTCGTGTACGAGATGCTCACGGGCGAGCCGCCATTCACAGCGCCGACAGCGCACGGTGTGATCGCGCGACTCATGACGGAGGAGCCCCGGCGCGTCGCTGACGTGCGGCCGAGCGTTCCGTCGTCATTGTCCGCCGCGGTGCAGCGCGCCCTCGCCAAGCTTCCCGCCGACCGCTTTCAGAGCGCGGCTGAATTCGCCACGGCGCTCAGCGCACCGTCCGAGACGCTTCACGGGCCGACGGAGGCGAGCGGACCGTCACCGCGAGCGGTGCCGTTAGGCAAAGCACAGCACCGATTCACGACTCGCGAC
This sequence comes from Gemmatimonas sp., assembly GCA_021154325.1. GTDB lineage: Bacteria > Gemmatimonadota > Gemmatimonadetes > Gemmatimonadales > Gemmatimonadaceae > AG2. The sequence goes on along the minus strand of JAJKIR010000045.1, from coordinate 3,581 downwards.
CTCTCATGGGCCGCGCTGGCCGTCGTGCTGAGCCTCGCCGCCTCGGCCGTGACGTGGATTCTCACTGCGCGCGGATCACCGCGCCGGGCCTTTCACGCGCAGTTGACCCTGGCCCTTCCCGCCCACGCGATCATGAGTGCGGGAGCGCCTGGGAATACGCTGGCCATATCGCCCGACGGATCGACGCTCGCCTACACGAGTGCCGCCACCGCGCCACCGCGCCTATTCCTGCGCCGACTCGACGAAGTCGCACCGCACGTGCTGCCGGGAACCGAGACGCCGGGCAACCCCCAGTTTTCGCCAGACGGCCGATGGATCGCATTCATCAGTCGGTCGGCACTGAGAAAGATGCCGGTCGGAGGTGGTCCCGTCACCACCATTGCGCGCGATGCGGGCCGGTTTGCCTGGGGGCCTGACGGCACCATCGCCTACGCGCGAACGGTGGGCGGCTTCCTCCGTGGCCTCTGGCGCGTCGACGCGAACGGCGGAGCGCCGGAGCCGCTCACCACACCCGACAGCTCGTTAGGCGGCAGCCATGGCTCGCCTTCGTTCCTCCCGGACGGCAAGACCGTCCTCTTCACGAGCGCGTCCCGGGATGGCGAGTTCACGCTCTCGGCGGTTCGACTAGCCGACCGAAAGGTCATCCCGCTCGGCATCAACGGCACGAATCCGATCTATCTGCCTAACGGTTATCTCGTGTTCGCGCGCCCGGACGGCGTCGTCAGCGCCATCAAGTTCGACGCGAAAGCGCTGCGGGCGATGGGCGAGCAGGTACCGGTGCTCGACAGCGTTGCCCTCAAGCCCGGGGGCTCGGCCGACCTCTCGATCGCGCGGAATGGCACCATGGTCTACCTCCGCGGTGCCATCGGCGCTCAGCTCGTCGAACTCGATCGGCGAGGTGGCAGTCGCCCCGTGGTCCCGACAGTACAACAGGCGTATGCCGGTCCGCGCATCTCACGCGATGGTCGGCACATCGCGATTGGTATCGGCCAGCCACCGTACACCAGCGACGTCTGGGTCTACACCATCGCATCGGGTACGACGACGCGCTTCACGAGCGGCGGCGTGAGTGGATCACCAGAATGGACTCCCGACGGGCGGCGAATCGCGTGGACATCCGCCGCGGCCGGTCATGAGGGAGTGTGGTGGCAGCCATGGGATCAGAGCACGCCGGCCGAGCTGCTAGTGCCTGGGGCGCGTGGCGCCAATTTCACGAAAGGCGGAGACACATTGCTGGCGACGTTCGAAGTTCCGAATGGGCTCGAGCTCCGGCAAGTCACGCTTCCCTTCGACCCGCGTCAGCCACCTCATGTCGTATTGCCGCCCGCACCAGGTGATCGCCAGCCGCGCCTCTCACCGGACGGACGGTGGCTGGCGTATCTATCAGACGACACAGGGCTGCGGGAGGTGTACGTGCAGGCGTTTCCGGGGCCCGGAGGGCGATTTCAGATCTCGACCGGCGGCGCGAACTGGCCTACATGGTCGCCTAACGGGAAGGAGCTCTTCTACGTGAGTCCGGGCTGCTGCATGATTTCGGCGACGCTCGTCACGGCCCCTGAGCTCACCGTCCTTCGTCGCGACACGCTTTTCTCGGTCATTGGCACGCGAGGTGGGTACGACGTAACGGCGGACGGGAATCATTTCATCACCTCGCGGCAAGCGGGAGGCTCCGGCGTCCCGGTCGTCGTGTTCGGCTGGCTGGACGAAGTCCGCGAGCGCGTCGACGCGGCGAACAAAAAATGACGATGCACACAATCGAGCAACTCGGCACCGCGCTCGCCGGCCGTTATGCCGTCACCCGCGAGATCGGCGCCGGCGGGATGGCGACGGTGTATCTCGCCCGCGACGTCAAGCACGACCGCGACGTCGCACTCAAGGTGTTGCGCCGCGAGCTGGGCGCCGTGCTCGGGCCCGAGCGGTTCCTGGGTGAGATTCGCGTCACCGCGAATCTCCAGCACCCGCACTTGCTCCCGCTATTCGATTCGGGAGAAGCCGACGGTCTGCTCTACTATGTGATGCCGTTCGTCGACGGCGAATCGCTGCGAGCACGTCTGGAGCGCGAGCGGCAGTTGCCTATCGACGACGCCGTTCACATCGCCATCGCCGTTGCCAGCGCGCTCGATTACGCGCACCGCCGCGGTATCATTCACCGTGATCTGAAGCCGGAGAACATCCTCCTCGTCGACGGCGAGCCGCTCGTCGCGGACTTCGGGATCGCTCTGGCCGTGAGCAGAGCAGGGGGGACGCGGATCACGGAGAGTGGCATCTCCCTCGGGACTCCACAGTACATGTCGCCCGAGCAGGCGACTGGAGACCGGCAGCTCGATGCGCGCACCGACATTTACTCGTTAGGTTGCGTGCTCTATGAGATGCTCACCGGCGATCCGCCCCATACGGCGTCGACCGCGCAGGGGATCATCGCACGCGTCCTCACCGACAAGCCCCGCGGCGTACGCGCGACGCGCGAGACCGTCCCAGTGCAGGTCGCGGCCGCCGTCGATCGCGCGCTCGAGAAGGTTCCCGCGGACCGATGGCCGACGGCTGCCCAGTTCTGCGACGCCCTTCGCGCGCCAAGTACCTTGGTCCCGCCGCCACCTCGTACGCTCGAGCCGAGTCCCTCGGCCGCGGCTGCGGTCAGTGCTGCGGGGCGCCGGAACTTAGTCGTGGGTGGCGTGCTTCTCGCCGCCACGTTAGGCGCCGTTGTTGGTGCATGGTGGACCCGAGGGCATGCGCCACCCGCTGCGCCGGTGCGGTTCATGTTCACCCTGCCCGGCGAGCAGCACATCTTCGATGTGCCGGGCGGCACCATTGCCCTCTCCCCCGATGGGACGCGGCTCGTCTATGTGGGGGTGGGTCCCGCCGGACGCCAACTGTACATACGGTCGCTCGGCGATCTCGATGTGAAGCCGCTCCCCGGCACGCTTGACTCTGGAAATCCGTTCTTCTCCCCTGACGGCGAGTGGGTCGGCTTCTTCGCGGCACAGAAGCTCAAGAAGGTGCGACTCTCCGGCGGGGAGCCGGTAGTGCTCGCCGATGCGCCCGCGACCAGAGGCGCGAGTTGGGGCGATGACGATGCGATCGTCTTCGCCACCGGCGCGGGACTCCTGCGCGTGCCGTCGACCGGAGGCACTGTCGACACGATCACGCGACCCGACAGCGCGCGTGGCGAGATAGACCATTCGTACCCATTCGTGCTTCCCGGTGGGCGCGCGGTGCTGTTTACGAGTTGGAAGGGAAGCCTCCGCGAGGGGCGCCTCGCGACGGTGCGGCTCGATGGTCAGCGGAGTATTCAGCGGCTGCAACAGCCGTGTCTCAGTCCGCGCTTCATTGAACCAAAATGGCTGGTGTGTCCCCAGTACGGGGGCACTGTGCTCGTCATGCCGTTCGACGCGCGCCGTCTGACCATCACCGGCCGTCCTTCGGCGCTTGTCCAGGACGCGATCGTCAAGCCCGGCGGTGGCGTGGTCCTCGCGCTCTCGACGAACGGGACGCTCGCGTACCCCCGTGGCCCGTTCGGGCGGCGTTTAGTACTCACTGACAGCACCGGTCTCGATAAGCAGCTCGGACACGTGGTCGCGGAG
>JAJKIR010000044.1 GCA_021154325.1 Gemmatimonas sp. | reverse complement strand
GGCGAGGGCGCCTGGACCACCGCCACACCGATCCTCGACGGACGCCACGCCGTCTATCGCCACAGCTTCGCCGCGAACCATGGAGGGATCGCCGCCGGACAGCGTTTCTCCGGCCTAACGACGCTCAACGTCATCTACGGCGCCCCCGCGGAGCTGGCCGCTTTCGGCAATACGTTCCCTGGTGACTGTGACTCGTCAGCGCCGAAGGCGATCCTCGGCACAATCGCTGGTCTCGCCGACAATCAGGTCGCCACCGTCACCGGCGGATTCTCCAGCGCGTTCATCTTTCCGGGCGATCACAGCTTCGTGCTCACCGACCTCTCGAACGAACCGCAGACCATTCTCGCGACGCGTACCACCCGCGTGAACGATGTGCTGACCCTGGACAAGCTCATTCTCCGGCGGACACCGGTACTCCCCGACAGCGCCACGATCCCCGTGCTCGACTTCAACTCCGACGAGGCGTTCGCGCCTGCCGTCGCCAACGTGACGATCGAGGGACTCGCGCCCGAAGGCGCACGCACGACCCTCACACGATTCATCACCACGAACAGCCAGAGCATCATCTCGTTCCTCAGCAACTCGACCACCGCGGCAACGCGCAGCTTCAACGCACTTCCCGCGTCGCGACTCGGGCCGAACGATCTGCAAGCGCTCACCGTCAGCGGCAACACCACGGACGAGCTCACCATCCGCACGGCGACGAACTACTTCCGCGCGCCAGTCGATCAGACGATCGCGCTCGGCCCCGCCGCTGTCATGCCGGCCATCAGCGTCATCACCGGTGCACCCGCGCTCAGGCTCCGCGCCGTCATCGCACCGCAGACGGTCTACGACAAGTTCACGTCCATAGTCTACCAGCAAAACTCGACCATCGTCGGTGTCGGCATGACGGCGCAGTACGCGAGCCTGACGAACCGCGGATATGATCTGACGATTCCCGATTTTTCGGCGCTCCCTGGCTTCGATCCGCAGTTGGCGCTCCGCGCGAACGCGACGGGCGGCGTCTTCTGGACAGAGTCACGCGTCGGCGGAACGCAGCCATTCGGCGCCAACATCCGCCCGATCGACGGCGCATTCACCGTCGCAGCCAGCCGCAACGCCACCTTCACTCCGTGAGCACGCGCCTCATGAACGCCACGCCGAATCTCGAGCGCAGTCTGCGATACCTTCTCGCGTGGGCGCCCGCCGTCGAGGCGGCGAAGACGACCCTGTCGCGCCGGGCGGTGCCAGACGCGGCCCTCCATGCGGGAACGCTCGGCTTTCAGGCGCGGACGAGCCTCGGCGAGCTCGCGGGCACAACGACCAGCGTCACCGGCGCGATCGTCGGCGCCCGCGATTACACGACGGCGCGCGGTTGGGTGGAGGCGCCGCTCGCCGCGCTGGCGACAGGAACTCGTTGGGCGGACCGCGCGCTGCGCGCTGCGCTCGACGTCGAGCGGCATCCGACGATGCATTTCACGCTCCGCGGCGCCACGGTGGTGTCCGTGTCGTTAGGCGGACCGGACGTCACGACCTTGCTCCTGCACGGTACGCTGACCGTACGTGGCGTCACACGGCGCATCGAGCTGCCGGCGACGATCACGCGCAGCGCGGCGATCAGTCGGGTGACTTCGTCGTTCTGGATCGATGTCGCTGACTACGGCGTCGTGGGTCTGACGCGCTTCTTCGGCCTCGCACGCGTGCAGCCGCGCATCCTCGTTCGCGCGAATCTCTGGTTCGTCGACCGACTCAGCGAATCAGCGAGCGCGTAACCGCCGCAGCGATCCCGGCGTGATGCCGAACTGTCGCTTGAAGAACCGCGTGAAGTGCGCCTGATCGGCGAACCCGGTCTGGAGGGCGACGTCGGAGAGCGCCGCGCCCGGCACGTCCAGAAGCCGTCGCGCGCGATCGAGCCGCAACGTGAGGAGGTGCTGATGTGGCGCCCGGCCGACCGACTCCTTGAAGGCACGAGCAAAGTGTGCCGGCGACAGGCCGGCTTCGCGTGCGAGCACGTCGATCGTCAGGTGCGCCGCCGTGCTCGCATCCATCAACTCGAGCACGCGGCGCCTAACGGCTGGAGCGAGCCCGCCGCGCGCTGGTGCCGGTATCGGCGCGGCGGCGCCGGCTTGCTTCATGATCTGGATGCCGAGCGCGGAGGTGAGCGTATCAACGAAGGCCAAGCCGCTCGGCGTTCCCGCCTTGGCTTCCTCGGCGAGCGCGCTGACGAGGTGGCGCACCTGCGGCCCGCCAATGCCGAACGTCCGGCGAAGCGCAACGGGCGTCGCGTAGTCGCCGCTCCCGCTCACCAGTCGATCGAAGCGCAATGGGTCGATCGAGATGCGCACGTAGGCGTGCGGTCCCGCGCTCCGCACGCGCAGCGAGAACGGCTGGCCGGCGGGATTCATCCAGCCCACACCTGGTGGGAGCGTCACCGGCCGATAGCCGTTCTGCTCCTTGATCTCGATGGTGACCGGCGAGCGATCGGCGTTGAGGCCGATGTAATGGTGTGCGAAGGTGACGTCATCGACCTCGGCGACGTCGTTCTGTCCCGCCTCGAGCAGGACGCCGGGCCAGTCCAGCGCCTGCGCGATGGCAACGCTTCGATCATCGCGGACGGCGACGATGCGGCGCGGCGCGCGCCGGTCGAACAGGGGGACGACGCATCTCATTCGTGTCAGCACGGTGCCCTCGGTGTCGCGCGACGCTCGCACGCGCGCAGAATCGTTCAAGAATGGCTCGACGTTTCGTTCAAGACGCGGGCACGCTGATGATAGAAGTTACTCATCACCGGCGACGCGCTTCACGACGTTGTCTTCCTACGAGAAACGAACTCGGGACGACGTCCGCGCATTCCCGGGTTTACGAGAAAATCACAGCAGCGGTGAGACAAACGATTATGACACAGATTGGCACATCCCTGAGAAACGCACTTCTGGCCGTCGTTGCGGCCACACTCGCCGCATGCGGTGGCGGCGGCTACGGCACCGCCCCCGTCACCTCGACGCCTCCAGGTGACGGCAGAACAGTCTCGGCCACGCCGTCGCTGGCCTTCACACCAGGAACGCTCACGGTGAACGCGGGCGAAACGGTGACCTTCGCCTTCGGCGGCATTGGCCACAACGTCTTCTTCGACGCACAGGCGGGAACACCGGCCGACATCGACGGCGTCAACACCAACACGTCGGTGACACGCGTCTTCAATACCGCCGGCACCTACCGCTACACCTGCCACATCCACCCGAGCATGCGCGGTACCGTGGTCGTCAACTGACCCACACACCGCCGAATCACATGGAAGGGCGATGGGAGGAATCCCATCGCCCCTTCGTGTCACCCAGTCGACGCGCGATTCAGAATTCGCTCATGACCGTTGGTCGCGAGCGTGTAGCTGCCCTCGACGTGCTCCGCCACCAATGCCGCGATCTCCGCGGGGTGAGTCACAGGACTCATGTGCCCCGCGCGCGGTAGCACGCGCACATGCGCGTCGCAAAGGATCTGCGCCAGCTCGTCGACAATCGCTCGCGCCGGCGCTGGAGTGCGCTGACCCGCGATGAGACGCGTCGGCGTCGTGATGCTTCGATAGTTACTTACCAGTCGCGCGATGTGCGGTATCATCTCGGACTCGTCGCCGGTGAGCCGGAGCAGATGGAACGCCATCGGCTCGATCAACGTTAGGCTCTGGACGCGCGGCCCGAGACTTCTCGCCGCCTCGAGAGCGAGCGCTCCACCGTACGAGTGCCCGACGAGATGGAGCGGCGCGTCGGCGCCTCCGGCGAGCGCGATGAGCGCGCCGAGATCGGACCAGGGATGGAAGCGTGCATCCACCGCCGACGGCTCCGACCGGCCGTAGCCGAGGAGATCCGGCGTGAGCACGCGGTAGCGATCGGCCAGCGTCGCGACCACTGGCGCCCACTCTCTCCGCGATGCACCGGAGCCGTGCGCGAGAATCACCGTCGGGCGCTCGCCCGAGCGCTCGATCCTGAGTGCTGCGCTATTGCGCCTGATCCGGGGAGTTGTCATGGCGCGGAGATTACCATGGTCGGTGCAGGCCGAGCATAGGCAGTGTGGCGACGCCCATGTCCGCCGCAACGGCCCTGGCGTGTAGGACGGCGGCTGACAGGCTGGCGCGATTGGTGTTCTCGTAGTCACTTGTCCTACAGCGCCAGACGACGCGCGCCGCTTCTCGCGAGCTGCCTAACCACGGATACTCAGCGGCGACAACCGTGTCTCTCTCTCCAGACAGTCTTCGCGAGCTCTTCTTCGCGCAGTCGATCGACGGCTTCTTCATCATGATGTTGGATGAGGCCATCGACTGGAATGACGCGGCCGACAAGGACGCCTTGCTCGACTACGTGTTTCAGCATCAACGCATGACGATTGCGAACGAAGCGTACGCGCGACAATACGGTGGCAAGCTCGAGGACGTGATCGGCAAGACGCCGGCGCAGTTCTTCGCCCACGACATCGAGCGTGGAAGGCAGGGCTGGCGCGCGATGTTCGACGCCGGCCACGTCCACACCGAGACGGACGAGCGGCGCACGGACGGCACGCCGGTGCGCATCGAGGGCCACTACCTGTGCGTCTACGACGACCGCGGGCGCATCACCGGCCACCTCGGCATCCAGCGCGACATCACCGACCGCCACCTCGCCGCCGAGGAGATCGCGCGCTCGCGCGCCGAGCTCCGCGCGCTCGCCGCGCGGCTCGAGTCCATCCGTGAAGAGGAGCGAACGCGCATCGCGCGCGAGCTGCACGACGAGCTGGGTCAGACGCTCACGGGTCTCAAGCTCGACCTCGCGTGGCTCGAGCGGCGTCTCAACCGGCACTCGCAGGCGGAGCTCGTCGATCGCTGCGCCAACCTCCTGTCGCGCTTCGACGGCGTGATGGTCTCCACCCGCCGCATCATTACGGAGCTCCGTCCGAGTGTGCTCGATCAGCTCGGCCTGGCCGACGCGATCGAGTGGCAGACGCACGAATTCGCGGCGCGTACGGGGCTCGTGCTCGATCTCGCGATCGATTGCGAGTCCGAGCAGCCGACCGATGCCGTCGCGTCCGCGGTGTTCCGCATGCTTCAGGAAGCGCTCACGAACGTCGCCAAGCACGCGAGCGCGACCCGCGTGCGCGTGGCGCTGCGCGTCGAGCCCGAGCGGCTGCTTCTCGACGTGAGCGACGACGGCAGAGGCATCACGCGCGACGAGCTCCGCGGCGCCCACTCGCTCGGGCTCCTCGGCCTCCGTGAGCGTGCCCTCGCGTTAGGCGGCACGGTGAGCATCACCCCGAATCCGCGCGGCGGTACGACCGTCGCCCTGCGGATTCCTCTCAACGGCAACGGAGCCGCGGCGCCCGCATGATTCGCGTCCTCATCGTCGACGATCATCCGATCGTCCGCGCCGGTCTGCGCCGCATCGCCGAGGACGATCGGGGCATCACTGTCACAGGCGAGGCGGCCAGCGGCGACGACGCTCTGCGCGCGCTCTCGCAGCTCGTCGCCGACGTGATCCTGCTCGACGTCTCGATGCCGGGCTCGCCGTTCACGGAAACGCTCCGCCGGCTGCGCGAGGAGCACCCAACGGTGCGCATCCTCGTGCTGAGCGCGCATCCGGAAGATCAATGGGCGGTACGGGCGCTCCGCGGCGGGGCGTCGGGCTACCTCACCAAGGACCACTCACCCGAGCAACTGCTGGACGCAATTCGCCGCGTACACCGCGGCGGCCGGTACGTGAGTCCCTCGCTGGCCGAGCGTCTCGCGGCGCAGCTCGGGCAGGATTTCGTTGGCGCGCCGCACGAGCAGCTGTCCGATCGGGAGTTCGACGTCCTGCGAGGGCTCGGCGCGGGCCGCACGGTGAAGGAGGTCGCGGCGTCGTTAGGTCTGTCGCCGAAGACGGTGAGCACGTATCGCACACGCCTCATGGAGAAGCTGCGCTTCGCGACGAATGCCGACCTCGTTCGCTACTCGGCGGAGCACGGGCTTCTGGAGTATGTCGTGTCTGCTACCCGGGAGCGCGGCCTCTCGTCGTGATCGGGCTGGATCAGGGCATCCGGCGCATCACCTAACGAGTGGCGTTAGGCGTCAGAGCGGCTCGGCGACCTCGCAGAGGCGGATCAGCTCCTTCGACGGACGCTTCGCCCAGTCGGAGGGAAAATCGTCGATCCGCCGCGTTTCATACCGATTGAGGAAATACAGCGCGCGCCGCCGGTCGTTCTCTCCCTGCTCGTCGATCACCCGTCGCTTCGACGATTCGACGACTTCCCACTGCCACCCGGCGCGATCGCGAAATCTGATCTCACTCATGTCACTGCTCACCGTGTCGAGTTTCACACGCCAGCGTTGCGGCGCGGCTCCAAAAAACCTACTCGCAATCCGGTCGCCGACACCAGCGGTCCGCGTGTAACAGTGGATGTCGCGGCGGCGCCGTGGCTTCGCTCGCGCGTGAACTCCATGCCGCGCACGTTGATACGAGATCGTGACGCGATGCCGGTCGCCGGACGTCGCCTGGCGCGAATAGCTTCCGCGCGTGCACGAGAGCCTTTCTCTGTCACGCGCGACCCCGACCGCGACATCCCGCCACGGAATGGCTCCCGCCGCGCCACCGCTCGGCGACGGCGAGCGCGTGCTCGTCGTCGATGACGAGCCCGATATCACCGCGCTCGTCGCCTATCACCTCGCGAAGAACGGCTTCCGCGTCTCGACGGCGGCGAGCGGCCACGATGCATTGCGCGTCGTCCAGGACGAGATGCCGGCGCTCATCGTGCTCGACCGCATGCTGCCGGGAATGAGCGGCGACGAGGTACTCGCGACCGTTCGCGCCAGCTCGGCATCGCGCGACCTTCCCGTATTGATGCTCACCGCCCGGCGAGAAGAGCTCGATCGCATTCGCGGTCTCGCCCTCGGCGCCGACGACTACCTCACGAAGCCGTTCAGCACGCGTGAGCTGGTGCTCCGTGTGAGCGCTATCCTGCGCCGATCGCGTATCGCATCGGTGAACGCGGACGTGGTTACTGTCGGTGCGCTGCAGATTGATTGCGTGCATCATCGGGTCACCGCCGAGGGCCAGCAGGTCGAACTCACCGCGACCGAGTTTCGTCTGCTGCTCACGCTTGCGGTGCGGCGTGGACGCGTGCAGAGTCGCGCGCAGCTGCTCGAGGAAGTGTGGGAGGCCGCGCCCGACGTGCAGACGCGCACGGTGGACATGCACGTGCAGCGCCTCCGCGCGAAGCTCGGCGCCGCGGCGGATCTCATCGAGACGATTCGCGGATTCGGCTATCGCGTCCGCGCGGCGAACGGCGGCTCGTAACACGCCCGTTACGAAGCGTCCGTGGTTCCGTTACGCGAGTGCTTTAGCCTGAGCGCACCAACCTACCCACTCAGGAGCACTCGTGAACACTCGCCTTCGTATGCTCGCCACGGGCGGATTCCTTCTCGCCAGCGTGGCCGGCCTCGCCGGTGCGCAGGGCACGACCGATGGCGCCGACCTCACCGGCGCCGGCGCAACCTTTCCGTATCCGATCTACTCGAAGTGGTTCGCCGATTACGCCGCGAAGACCGGCGTGAAGATCAACTATCAGTCGATCGGCTCCGGCGGCGGCATCCGTCAGCTGTCCGAGCAGACCGTCGACTTTGGCGCGAGTGACGCCCCGATGTCCGATGATGAGATGTCGAAGGCAAAGGGTGGTCAGGTCCTGCACTTCCCCACGGTCCTTGGCGCGGTCGTGCTCACGTACAACGTCCCCGAGATCATGCGCCCCCTGCGCCTAACGGGTGAGGCGGTCGCCGACATCTTCCTCGGCCAGATCACGAAGTGGAACGACGCGAAGATCGCCGCGCTCAACCCCGGCGTGAAACTTCCCGCGAGCGACATCATCGTCGCTCACCGCTCCGATGGCAGCGGCACGAGCTACATCTTCACCGATTTCCTCACCGTAGTGAGCCCGGCTTGGGCGAGCGGCCCCGGCAAGGGCAAGGACGTCAAGTGGCCCGTTGGACTCGGCGGCAAGGGCAACGAGGGCGTCACTGGCATCGTGAAGCAGACGCCGGGAGCGATCGGGTACGTCGAACTCGCGTATGCAAAGCAGAACAAGCTGCCGTACGCGCAGGTCAGGAACGCAGCTGGCCAGTTCGTCGCGCCAACGATCGAGAGCGTCACGGCTGCCGCGGCCGGCGCCGCGAAGGCTCTGCCGCCGACGACGGATTTCCGCGTCTCGATCGTGAACGCCCCCGGCAAGGAGGCGTACCCGATCTCGTCGTTCACCTGGATTCTCGTCTACGCGAATCAGAGCGATGCCACGAAGGGCAAGAAACTCGTCGACTTCCTGCGCTGGGCGTTCAACAGCGGTGAAGCAGCCGCGAGCTCGCTCGACTACGCGCCCCTTCCGGCGAGCATGGTGTCGATGCTCGACAAGCGTCTGACGCAGGTGAAGCTCGGCACGGTCGGCATGGCGAAGTAGCCAGGGACTCCGTTACACGTCCGTTACAGAACGTTCCGGACCGCGTTACCCAACCACACGAAGCTCCGCTATGCCCAAAAACATACCGGAGCCTTTCGTGAAGCTTCTTCCATTTGCACTGAGCGCCGCGATCACGCTCGCGGCGTGCTCCCCCGGCGCCGACGGCGCCCGCAAGGACAGCAGCGCTGGCGGTTCCCCCGCCGCGGCTTCGACCGGCGCCTCGGACGGGCAGCTCACCGGCGCGGGTGCGACGTTCCCTTATCCGATCTACTCGAAGTGGTTTGCCGACTACGCCGCCAAGACCGGCGTGAAGATCAACTATCAGTCGATCGGTTCGGGCGGCGGCATTCGCCAGCTGTCCGAACAGACCGTCGACTTCGGCGCGAGCGACGCGCCCATGTCCGACCAGGAGATGGCGGGCGCGAAGGGCGGACCCGTCCAGCACATCCCGACCGTCCTCGGGGCAGTCTGTGTCACCTACAACCTGCCCGATGTTAAGCAAACGCTGAATCTCACGGGTGACCTGATCGCCGACATCTTCCTCGGCAAGGTCACGAAGTGGAACGACGGCCGGATCGCGGCGCTGAACAAGGGCGTCTCCCTGCCGAATCGCGACATCGTCGTCGTCCACCGATCCGACGGCAGCGGCACCAGCTACATCTTCACCGATTATCTCACGACCGTGAGCGCCGGCTGGAAGGGTGGTCCCGGCAAGGGCAAGGACGTGAAGTGGCCCGTTGGACTCGGCGGCAAGGGCAACGAGGGAGTCACCGGCCAGGTCAAGCAGACACCGGGCGCGATCGGGTACGTCGAGCTCGCGTACGCGCGGCAGAACAAGCTTCCGACCGCCGCGGTTCGCAACGCGTCCGGGAAGTTCGTCGAACCGTCGATCGACGCCGTCACGGCCGCCGCGGCGGGCGTCGCGCAGAAGCTGCCGCCGAACAGCGACTATCGGATCTCGATCGTGAACGCGCCGGGCGCCGACGCCTACCCGATCTCGTCGTTCACCTGGATCCTGCTGTACAAGACGCAGCCTAACGGGGACAAGGGAAAGAAGCTGCTCGATTTCCTGCACTGGGCGTTGCACGACGGCGAGCAGTCAGCGCCAAGTCTGGATTACGCGCCACTCCCCGCGGTGCTCGCCGCGCGACTCGACTCCACGCTCGCGACGATCAAAGTCGGCGCTGCCCCGTGACCGAGTTTGCGGCGCGCGACGCCGCGCGGGCGGGTGTCGCCGCATCGGCCCCGACGCCCGCGCGCCCGTCGCGCAGCTGGACCGAGATCGGCAGCGAGATCGGCGATCGCGTGTACTCCTGGTCGATCGTCGGGTTCGCGTCGCTCGTTCCGATTCTGCTGCTGACGATCTTCGTCGCCGTGGGCGTCGCGGCGTGGCCCGCGCTTCGGACGTTCGGCTTCTCGTTCGTGACATCGAGCGACTGGGATCCGGTCGCCCAGCACTTTGGTGCCGCGCCGGCAATTTATGGGACGCTCGTATCTTCGATACTCGCGTTGATCATCGCAACGCCGCTCGCGTTGGGCGTCGCTGTTTTCCTCTCGGAATTCGCGCCGCCCTGGCTCCGCCAGCCGGTAGCCTTCACCGTCGATCTTCTCGCGGCCGTCCCGAGCGTCATCTACGGCGTATGGGGCATGTACGTCCTGGTGCCGGTGCTCAGGACGCACGTCATGCCGTTCCTTCGCGACACGCTCCACTTGGGCGTGCTGCCGCTCTTCTCGGGCGTCGCGTATGGGCCGAGCATGTTCGCCGCCGGACTGATCCTCGCGATCATGTGCCTGCCGTACATCTCGGCGGTGACGCGCGAGGTGCTCGCCGCCGTCCCGCGGTCACAGCGCGAGGCCGCTCTCGCGTTAGGCGCCACGCGCTGGGAAGTCATCCGCGATGCGGTCATTCCCTACGCCCGCTCCGGCATCATCGGCGGCATCATGCTCGGGCTCGGCCGCGCGTTAGGCGAGACGATGGCCGTCACGATGCTCATCGGCAATCGCCACGAGATCGCGGCATCGCTCTTCGCGCCCGGCTACACGATGGCGTCACTCATCGCCAACGAATTCAGCGAGGCCACCGGTGATCTGCACCTCTCCGCGCTCATGGCCGTCGGCTTCGTCCTCCTGCTCGTGACGTTCCTCGTAAACGCCGCCGCGCGCTGGCTTGTCTGGCAGACGGCGCGAGAACGTTGATGACCACGGCAACAAAGGACTGGTCCGGCGCGCCGAGCGGCCGGCAGCGCGCGGTCGCCGAGCGCACGGTACGCAGCATTCGCCGGCGTCGCATCCGGAGCGGCATCATGGTTGGGTTGATGTACGCCGCCGCGGCGCTCGCGATCCTGCCGCTGATTCTCATCATCATCCATCTGCTTCGCCTCGGCGGCAGCGCCGTCAACTGGGCATTCTTCACGCAGATGCCGCGGCCTCCGGGCGAGCACGGTGGCGGGATGGCCAACGCGATCGTCGGGACGTTGATCCTCCTCGGCATCTCGAGCGCCGTCGGCCTCCCCGTCGGCATCGGCGCCGGACTCTACCTCGCCGAGAAGCGGGTGACGCCGCTCGCGACGACCGTGCGCTTCCTCGCCGACGTGCTCAACGGCCTGCCATCGATCGTGATGGGGATCTTCGCCTGGGAGCTGCTCGTCAAGCCAGTCAATCATTTCTCCGCGCTCGCTGGCGGCGCCGCCCTCGGCGCGATGATGATCCCGATGGTGACGCGGACCACCGAGGAGATGGTCCGCCTCGTCCCGATCTCGCTCCGCGAGGCGGCGCTCGCGTTAGGCTACTCGCGCTGGCGGACCTCGCTCTCGATCGTCCTGCGCACCGCGCTCGGCGGCATCGTCACCGGTGCACTCGTCGCCATGGCGCGCATTGCCGGCGAAACGGCCCCGCTGCTCTTCACCGCGTTAGGCAACTCCTTCTGGTCGACATCGCTCAAGGCGCCGATCGCGGCGCTCCCCCTGCAGATCTTCACGTATGCCATTACCCCATACGACGACTGGGTTGCGCAAGCCTGGGCGGGCGCACTCGTCCTCGTCGCCATCGTCTTCGTCATCAGCCTTGCCGCACGTATCGTCACGCGACGCCGCTTCAGCGCCGGCGACTGAGCGCGCCGCGCCCGTGGCGGTCCCAGCGCCGTCGACGCGCATCGCCATCGAGCGCCTCGACGCGTTCTTCGGCGTGGTGCACGCCGTGCGCGGCGTGTCGGTGGATCTCACGGATCGGACGGTGACGGCAGTCATCGGACCATCGGGGTGCGGCAAGTCGACCTTTCTTCGCTGCCTCAACCGGATGCACGAGACGGTGCCCGGAGCTCGCGTCAACGGACGCGTCATTCTCGATGGACACGACATCTACGGCAGCGGCATCAGCCCCGTCGCCGTTAGGCGGCAGGTCGGTATGGTGTTCCAGCGCCCGACGCCGTTCCCGACGATGTCCATCCGCGACAACGTCGCGGCAGGGTTGGCGGTCCTCGACCGGCGGCCGAATGCTCGGCAGACCGACGAAATCGTCGAGCGGGCGCTCCGGCGTGCCGCGCTCTGGGACGAGGTGCGAGACCGACTCAAAACGAGCGCGACCGGACTTTCCGGCGGCCAGCAGCAGCGCCTCTGCATTGCGCGTGCGCTCGCGACCGATCCCGAAGTGCTCCTGCTCGACGAGCCGACGGCGTCGCTCGATCCCATCAGCACGCAGAAGGTGGAGGAGCTGATCTACGAGCTGCGCACCGACGTCACCGTCATCATCGTCACGCACAACATGCAGCAGGCGGCCCGCGTCTCGGATCGGACGGCGTTCTTCCTCGGCGGCGAGCTGATCGAGGTCGCTCCGACGGAGAAGATGTTCACGAGCCCCTCCGACGAGCGGACCGAGTCGTACATCACGGGGCGCTTCGGATGACGGGAGTCGTGCCTAACAAGTCAACGGGCGCGGGACGGCCCCGGGCATCGTCGCCGATCTCGGGGCATCCGGGCGCGATCGTCGCCCGGCAGTTCTCGTTCTGGTATGGAGCGAAGCAGGCCCTCCACGAGATCGATTTCGCGATTCAACCACGATCGATCACGGCGTTGATCGGCCCGTCCGGCTGCGGCAAATCAACGTTCCTTCGTTCCATCAATCGGCTGAACGAGCTGATTCCCGGCGTGCGTCGCGAGGGCGGCATCGAGCTCGATGGCGCCGACGTCTATGATTCGTCGGTGGACGTCGTTGCGCTGCGGCAGCGCGTCGGCATGGTCTTCCAGCGCTGGAATCCGTTCCCGAAATCGATTTACGCAAACGTCGCATATGGGCCGCGCATCAACGGTGTGCGCGACCGTCACGAGCTCGATCTCATCGTCGAGACGTCATTGCGCCGCGCGGCGCTCTGGGAGGAGGTGCGGGATCGTCTGCGGGAAAGTGCGACCAGCCTCTCCGGCGGGCAGCAGCAGCGCCTCTGCATCGCGCGCGCACTCGCCAACGAGCCCGAGGTGTTGCTCCTCGACGAGCCGGCGAGCGCGCTCGATCCCATCTCGACGCAGCGCGTCGAAGAACTGTTGTACGAGTTGAAGCAGCAGCTCACGGTGGTGATCGTGACGCACAACCTGCAGCAGGCGGCTCGCATCTCCGACAACACCGCCTTCTTTTTCCTCGGACGCCTGGTCGAAGCGGGACCGACCGATCAGATATTCACCAACCCGCATGAAGAGCGTACCGACGCGTACGTGACCGGGAGATTCGGATGACACAGCCGCAGTCTACGACAGGGTTTCGGCATTTCCACGAGCAGCTCTCGGAGCTCAAGCAGCGGCTGCTCGACATGTCCGAAAAAGCCGAAGCACTGATCGATCTCGCCGTGGAGTCGCTGCGCGAGCGAGACGCCGGCAAGGCCGAGGCGGTGCTCGCCGCCGACAAGGAGCTCGACGATCTCGAGGTCGAGGTCGAGCAGCGCGCGATCTCGCTGCTCGCGCTACAGCAGCCGATGGCGCGCGATCTCCGCTTCACTGTCGGCGCGATAAAAATCTCCAGTGATCTCGAGCGCGTCGGAGACCACGCGGTGAACATCGCCCAGTGCACGCTGCGTCTGCTCGACGTTCCGGTCGCGCTCGCGCCCGGCCTCGAGATCGACGAGATGGCGAAGCGGGCGCGCGAGATGCTCGGCGACGCCATCGATGCCTTCATTCGTGCCGACGGCGCCCTCGGCCGCGCCGTCTGCAAACGCGACGACGAGGTCGATGCGCTCGAGGAGTCGACGTTCCGCGTGCTGCTGACCCACATGATGGAGAGTGCGTCGACAATCTCGCCGGCGCTCCAGCTGCTCCTCGTGAGCCGCAACCTCGAGCGCGTCGCCGACCTCGCGACGAACATCGGCGAAGACGCGGTCTATCTCGCCGAGGGCAAGCAGATCAAGCATCACTTCGAGGAGCGCGCGCGGCAGGCAGGTCCGTGACGCCTGCGTTACAATGGGGACGGCACGCCGTTACAGTGCGCCGGTAGTGTCCGGTCTGTCGAACCCACCCTCACCACGAGATCCATGCACACACTTCGTCTCCGCTCAACTGCACTCGCCGCCGGGCTGCTGCTCGCGTCGGCGTCGCTGCTCTCGGCGCAGACTCAGGTCACGATCCCACCGATCGATTTCTCTGGCGTCATCTACAGCAACTATCAGTATCGCACCGACATTCGCGCGAAAGACTTCAACAAGTTCGACGTCGAGCGTATCTATCTCACCTTCCGCATGCCGGCCGGCGAGCGCGCGAGCATTCGCGTCACGACGGACGTGTATCAACAACAGACGCCCGGGAGCGACGCCTATTACCAGGGCTGGGCGCTGAGACTGAAGTACGCGTACCTGCAGTACAATTATCTCAACGGCACGGCGGCGAATTGGACCGCGGTGGCGCGCATGGGGATGGTCCACACCGTCATCGTTGACGAGGAGGAGCTGTTCTGGCCGCGATGGATCGCGCAGACGGACCTCGAGCGCGCCGGGCTATTCAACTCCGCCGACGTCGGCCTCGCGACGCTGATCACGATGCCGAACAAGTTCGGCGAGATCTATGCGGCCGTCGAGAACGGCCCGGGCTACACCTCGCGCGAGCTGGATCGCTTCAAGGACCCGCAGCTCCGGCTCACCCTGACGCCACTCGCGAACAGCCGGAACAAGCTCCTCACGACGTTCATGCTCTCGCCATGGTACTACAAGGGCGCAGTCGCGAGCCGCTTCGTTGCGAGCGCGCCGCCGCCGGTGACGAACGGTCCGGTTGGCAGTGGCCTCGACCGCGATCGCTGGGGCATCCTCGCCGGCATCCGCGACCCGCGCCTCACCTTAGCCGCACAGTACACGCAATTCAAAGGCGAGAGTGAGAACGGCGCGAACACAGTCGGCTCGCCGCGCGTCGTCGTCGACTCCACGGGTCACATCGCGTCGGGGTTCGTGATCGTGAAGCCGCTCGCGTTCTACGACACGACGTACAGCCGCCTCGGTCTCATCGCCCGCTACGACAAGGTTACGACGAACACGAACACTTCGCCCGAGCCGTCCTACCACGTCTTCATCGGCGGATTGATCTTCGACATCTCGCGCCGAGCGCAGCTCTCGCTCGACTATCAGGAGCAGCTCCCGAACAGCAACCCTGCCAACCTCGGCGGCATCAATCAGCCGCTGAAGACCTACTTCTTGCACATCGTCGCGAATTTCTGACGCTGAACCGTGGTCGGTGAACGGTGGTCGGTTCACCGTTCACCGACCACCGTCCAGCTACTTGAGCCTCACAGCAATCACGCCGCCGTTGTGGCCCGTGCCGAACTTGGTATTGGCATCCTGCGGCTCGTAGAAGCGCATCTCCTTCACGGTACTCGCGCGAATGTTCTTCAGCGCGTCGAGGCCCTCTGTGCGCCCGCCATCCACGAAGACATCCACCGGCGCGAGGACCGGATTACTCGAGGTCTGCGTGTCGCGGGAGTGCAGGAACGACGGCCGGAGCTGCTGCAGTGCCTCGTATGCAGAACGATCACCCAGATTCGCGAGCTCGTCGTCGGTGACGAGATAGCGGGAGGCACCCGTGGGCCCGCGCTTCGCGTTTGCCGCGGCGGCCGTGCTCGCCGTGCTGCCCCCCGATGCGCAGCCCACGCCGAATACCGCGGCCGCAACGAGCGTGATGAGGATTCTCGTACGATTCATGACCGACTCTCTCCACTCTGGTCCACGTGTCACGAGTGAATAGAGAATAGCGACGTGTAAGCCGTGATGGGAGCCATCCCGCCCCACGCGGGCTCCGGCTCGGCGTCGGTCAGCTCTCGGCGCGAATCGTCGTCGCCGGATCGACCGCGATCGCTCGCCGCAACGGCACTATGCACGCGACTGCCGCGACGACAAGTAGTATGGCCGGCACGAGCAAGAAGGTGAGTGGGTCGGTCGCGCTCACCTCGTACAGCTGCCCACGCAGCACACGCGTGAGCAGCCCTGCGACGCCGAGACCGATTGCCGCGCCCGCGATCGTGAGCGTCATCCCCTGGCGCATCACCAGACCGATCACGCGCTCCCGTGTGGCGCCGAGCGCGATGCGAATCCCCAGCTCACGGCGTCGCTGCTGCACCGAGTACGCGATCACGCCGTAAATCCCGATCGCCGCCAGCACCAGCGCCAGCCCCGCGAACATCGCGAGCAAGGTGACATAGAATCGCCGCTCGGCGATCGACTCGCGGACGATCTCGTCGTACGAGCGGACATCGTAAACGGGAAGCTCGGCGTCGAGCTCGCGGACGATCGCGCGCGCCGCGGCGAGCACTGTCGACGTCGTCGTCGTCGAGTGAATCACGACGCTCATCTCGTCGAGCGGCCGCTGCGCTAGTGGGCCGTAGATCTCGGGCAACGGCGCCATGGCGAGGCTGAACTGCCGCACGTCCCCGACGACGCCGATGATGGTCCCGCCAAAACGATGCGTCTCATCCCGCCCCCAGCCGGTCTGCAGCGTCTGCCCGATCGGATCCTCGTTAGGCCAGTACCGCCGCGCCGCCGCTTCGCTGATCAGGATCACTCGCGGCGCCGTCTCGTCATCCCGTGCTGTGAACCCGCGGCCCCGCACGAGCGGGATCCCCATGGCGCGGAAGAAGTCGGGCGTGGCAATGCGCACCTGCGCCCGCGGCTCGTCCGGACCGCTCACCTCGGGCCGCCCACCGATCGTGAACGTGAAGCCGAAGCCACCGTTCGCCAGTGGCAGTCCGAACGAGATCCCCGCCGCCGTCACAGCAGGTAGCCGCTCGAGACGCGTCTCGAGCTCGTGCGCGAACTGCTCCTGTCGCGCCGCGTCCGGATAGCGAACGGGTGACAGCGTGACGGAGAAAGTCGCCAGGTGGTCCGGGCGGAAGCCGGGATCGACGGCCGCGAGCCGGGTCAGACTGCGGACGAGGAGGCCCGCGCCCGCGAGCAACGTCATCGCGAGCGCGACCTCGGTGACGACCAGCATCCGCCGCAGGCGTCCCGAGCCTAACGACACCCCGCGGCTCCCCGCTCGCAGTCGCGCCTCGATGCCCTGTCGCGAGCCCTGCAGCGCCGGTACGACGCCGAACACGATTCCGCTCAGCAGCGTCACGGCGAGCGAGAACGACAGCACGGCTCCGTCCACGTGCACGGCGTGGACGAGCGGCAGTTCGCCCGGCGCGAGCGCGACGAGCGCCCGTGTGCCGAGGACGGCGAGCGCGAGCCCGGCGATGCCGCCACCGGCAGCGAGCACGAGACTCTCCGTCAGGATCTGTCGCGCGATGCGCCCGCGGCCAGCGCCTAACGCGACGCGAACCGTGAGCTCCGTCTCACGCGCGGCGGTGCGGCCGAGGGAGAGACTCGCCACGTTCACGCAGGCGATGAGCATCACGAAGCCGACGGCACCGAGCAGAATCAGCAGCGGTGTGCGAACGCCGCCGACGAGATCCTCCTGGAGGGTGGCGACTCGCGATGTCACGCCACCGTCATGGCGTGGGTCCACGAGCGCGAGCCGCTCGGCGATCGCGCTCACCTCCGCCCTAGCGCCGGCGAGTGTCGCCGTGCTCGAGAGCCTCCCCACCACCTCGATCCAGCGCGCGCCGCGAGCTCGCGGATCGACGTCCCGCGCGTCGAAGCGCGTCGTCAGCCAGAGATCGACGCCGACCGGCAGCTTGAGCTCCGGCGGCGCAATCCCAATGACGGTGGTCGGAAAATCGTCGAGACGAATCGTGCGGCCGACGACGCTTGGGTCAGCACCGAAGCGGCGCCGCCAGAGGCCGTCGCTCAGGACCGCGACGCGTGGCGCGGTTTGCGCATCTTCTCCCGCGAGAAATCCGCGTCCCCGCGCGGGTCGTATGCCAAGGACGTCGAAGAAGTTCGCCGACACCCGCGCCTGCGTCAGCCGTTCGGGCTCTCCCGTGCCCGTGAGGTTCGTCGTACTGAGAAAGTACGCGGCGATCCCGGCGAAGCTCTTCGCCTGCGCGCGCCAGTCGAGGAAGTCCGGCGGCGACACCGCCGTCGGCGAGCCGCGAATCACCGACTGCACCGCGACGAGACGCTCCGGCTCCGGATACGGCAACGCGCGAAGGAGCACGCCCCGGACGACGCTGAAGATCGCCGTGTTCGCCCCCACGCCTAACGCGAGCGTCAGCATGGCGACGGCGGCGAAGCCGCGACCGCGCCCGAGCACGCGCATCGCATAACGAGTATCCTGCCGCAGCTGCTCCAGCCAGCGGCCGCCGCGCGCGTCGCGCGCCTCGTCCTCGAAGCGGGCGACGCCACCGAACCGGCGCCGGGCCAGCCGCAACGCCTCACTCTCTGCCGCGCCGAAGCGCGTCAGCTCCTCGGCCTCCATCTCGAGATGGAAGCGCATCTCGTCGCGCATCTCGCGCTCGACGCCCTTACGGTCGACGATGAGCCGCACGCGGCGGCGAAGCTTCGACAGCCAGCGCATATACGCACCTCGATTCCAGGCTCGTCAGGTGGCGCGGAGGACGTGGTTCACCGCGAGGGAGAAGACGCGCCACGTCTCCGTCTCCGCGCCGAGCTGGCGCCGGCCCTCGGCCGTTAGCCGGTAGAACTTGGCCTTTCTCCCCTCGGGCGAGATGCCCCACTCGGCATCGATCCAACCCCGGTCCTCGAGCCGGTACAGAGCGGGGTAGAGCGATCCCTGGCCGACGCGGAGGACGTCCGACGAGAGCTGGCCGATGCGCTTCGCGATTCCCCAGCCGTGCAGTGCACCGAGGGCGAGCGTCTTCAGGATCAACAGATCGAGGGTGCCCTGGAGGAGATCAGCTCGTGCGTCCATGAGATCGCGCCGGAGAAAGCCGTACCTCGACGTTCGACAACAAGCTGCGGGGCTTGTTGTCGAACGTCAAGGCATCGGTTGTACGGCTTCTGTCGCGACGAGAACTTGCTTCGCTGGACCCTGTCGCGTAGCGAAAGGCGCTACACCGTCGGCTGTTGATCCTCTGGTCGCTGCGGCTCGGCGTGCACGGGCGCGGGACTCGGAGCCGCCGTTGGCATCGCGGACGCCTCGAGCACGAATCGCTGCAGCGTATACCACTCCACCGACCGCTGGAGACCTTCGTCGATCGTCACCGTCGGCGTGTAGCCGAGCATGCGTTCCGATCGCTCGAGTGACGCGAGTGAGTCCCGCACATCGCCCGTACGGGACGGGAGGTAGTGCGGCTGCGCGTTGCAATCGAGCAGCGTCGCGATCCGCCGCCAGAGCTCGTTGACCGTGATGCGCCCGCCGCAGCCGACGTTGAACACGTCGCCGCACGCAGCCACCGGGGCAACGCACGCCAACATGTTGGCTCGAACGGCATTGGCGACGAAGGTGAAATCGCGAGTCTGCTCACCGTCGCCGAAGATTACCGGCCCTTCATTCGATTGCGCGGCCGCGATGAATTTCGGGACGACAGCGGCGTACTGCGATGCGGGGTCCTGCCGTGGGCCGAAAATGTTGAAGTAGCGCAGCGCTACCGTCTCTATCCCGAAGGACGCGTTGAGCGCTCGGCAATAGTGCTCGCCAGCGAGCTTGGTCACCGCGTACGGCGAGAGCGGACGCGGAACCATCTCCTCGTGCTTCGGCAGTTCAGCCGTGTTGCCATATGCTGACGAGGACGCCGCATAGACGACGCGCTTCACGCCGGCTTCCTTCGCGGCGAGGAGCACGTTCAGCGTTCCCGTGAGGTTCGCATGATGTGTGGCGATGGGATCGCGCAGCGACCGCGGCACCGACGCAAGCGCCGCCTGATGCAGCACGAAATCGGCGCCGCGACACGCACGCGCGCACATCGCGGTGTCCGTGATGGTGCCTTCAATAAGATCGATTCTCTTCAGGAGGCCATCGAGGTTCTCGCGCTTGCCCGTCGAGAAATCGTCGACGACTACGACCTGCTGGCCTTCCCGAACGAGATGTTCCACGAGATGCGAGCCAATGAAGCCCGCGCCGCCGGTCACGAGATAGCGCACGTCAACTCCCGGTCAATGGTTGGGATTGCCTTCAGGCAACGCGTTGCCTAACGACGTCGGCACGTCGATGCGTGTGCCGCCGACTGGCGTCGCCCGCCGGATCTCGGCCGCCTGCGCGCACAATCGCTCCAGATCATCGGGGGTGAGCGCTTCCCAGTTGGCGGGCACGGGGCCGAGGCGACGGAGACAGGAGGTCAGCGATTCGAAGGTGAGCCAGCCGTCCTTCAGCTCACCCGTGAGCACCGCGCCCGCGAGCGGCACCGTGTTCCAGACCTTCCACGTCATCCCGAGCGAATCGATGAACTCCCGGTATCCCATCACCACGCCCCCGCTCGTCCGCGTGGATCGGGAGCATCGCAAGGCGGAGACCACGAGCATGAACGTGCGACGAAAGTGCCGCGCGTCCACGTTGAGCATTTGTCAACGTGCGCTGTGGAGAACGACGCAAGAGTCGCACAGAGGCAGTACGACGCGTGACGCGTCGCGATCCTCGCGCTGCCGCGAGCTCACATTCCTCGATCGCTGAAGGACGCGGTCACTTCCTTATAGGATAGGATGGTGAGCGCGCGTATGCGTCCGAGCCGCCGAATCAGCGAATGCGTACTACCGTTCCCGGTTTTCCGCCGCGCCGCGCGCGTCATGAGCAAAGCCTCAATTTCGCGCTGGCGGCCCAAACGCGCCTGCTCACGCAACCCGTGGTACGTCTCGTGCTCGGCGTACGCACACGTTGCGGGATTGGTATTGAACGCGGGCATGGGGGTGGGCGGTGTCGATGCGGGTGTGGACGATCGGCGTGCGGCTTGGGGAAGTGGAGCAGTGACGATCGTCCACGGCCTCGCTCTTCTGTGCGCCAGCGGCATCCTGCTCGTCTGGATCGTCTACCCCGCACTCATCGGATCCCTCGCCGCACGCCGCCGCCGAGATGTCGGCGATGCCCCGAAAAGCGAATCACAGTTCTCCATTTCGATCATCATCGCCACGCGCGACGACGCCGAGGCTATTCGCGTCCGTGTCGCCGATTGCCTCCGCGGCGACGTGGACCCATCGCGATGCGAAGTGATCGTCGGCATCGATGCCCGCAGTCCGCACACCATTCCGGACGACCTCGTCGCTGCGTCGAATGTCCGCTTCGTACGCGGAGACGAGCCTGGGGGGAAGGCAGCGACGCTCAACGCCGCTGTGCGCGCAGCGCGGCACGAGCTACTGGTGTTCACGGATTCTCAACAACAGTTCGAGCCGGGCGCGGTCGAGCGGCTTGCGGCGGTGTTCGCTGACGAGCGCGTCGGTGCCGCGTCGGGACGTCTCGAGCTGTCACGAGGCGCGAGCCGGTCGCCGGTTGGCCGCTACTGGTCCTACGAGCGGTGGCTGCGCCGCTGCGAAGCGACGATCAATTCCTGCGTCGGCGCAACCGGAGCCATCTGGGCCATCCGCCGCTCGCTCTGGCGTCCCGTGCCGCCCTCGCTGATCCTCGACGACGTGTATACGCCGATGCGGGTGGTGCTGGCTGGTCACCGCGTCGCGTTCGTCGACGATGCACGCGCGACGGATCTCCGCAATCCCGACCCCCGGCAGGAGTATCGCCGGAAGGTGCGCACGCTGACTGGCGTCCTGCAGCTCTGCTGCTGGCTTCCCGAGCTGCTCCTGCCATCTCGCAACCCGATCTGGCTCCAGTTCGTTTTTCATAAACTGCTACGGCTTCTCACGCCATACTGGTGCATCGGGCTGACCATATGGGCCGCTGTCATGTGCTTGCACGTGCTCCAAGCGCGCCCCGTGGTGCTGACTCTGCCGGTTCTTGGCCTCGCCGCGGCGACCGCAGCTCGCAAGGCGAAGCTCGCACGAGCCTTCACTGGTCTGGTCGTGTGGGGTGTGACGCTGCAGGCGGCGCTGGTCGTGGCAACGGTGAAGGGCGTGCGACGTCAGTGGGACGTCTGGAGCGCCTGAGGGCACTAGCTGCCTAACGAGTCCCAGTCGGCTGGTTGGCCCGCCGCACCGGGGTGTGAGCACCGAGAACTGTAGCGAATGATGCATACCATTTGCGAACGTCGCCCGCGTACTTCGGCGGCCATCGCGCGGCTCTCACCATCCGTCGCCGGCACGCCCGGTGATGGTGCATCGGCCGCCGTTCGAGATGTGCGCACGATCACGGCGCCGATATTGCGACTGGGCGTCGCCGAGCTTCTGCGACTCCCGACGCCGACAGGTCGCGCCGTACCAGAGTTATGAACCCTGTTTCCACTTCACGATCGCTTAGAGAACGCGAACCGCTCGCGGCCCCCGCCACGATGCCGGCCGGTGCATCGCTTTACGAGAAGCCGCCGCAGAGATGGGATTGGGACGAGCTCCATAGGTCGGCCAGTCGTCTGTCGTGGACACGGTATCTCGCCGCGCTCCGCCGATACAAATGGCTGCTCGCGCTGGTGATCGCGGCCGCGATTGGCGTCGGCATCGTCGCGGCGCGACTGACGAAACCGGTCTACGTCGTTCACTCGACAATCTGGATTACTCCCGACACGCGCCAGGATGAGCGCGCAGCGCCGATTCGCGGTGATCAGGTCATGCACGCGGCGGCGTGGGCCGAGCTGCTCAGCAGCTTTGCCATTCTCGATCGCGTGGCGAAGCGGATGGGACTCTACTTCGCACCCACGACTCCAGCGGACTCGATCCTCTTCCGAGACTTCCGAACGACTGATGCATTCCGGCCCGGTGTCTATGACCTGAACATCGATGCCCAGGGCCGGTTGTACACTCTGTCGCTCGTCAAAGGCCAGCGTGTCGAGACCGGGGTCGTCGGCGATTCCATCGGGCGTACGGTGGGCTTTCTGTGGGCGCCGTCGCCAGCCCTCCTCGGGCTAGGCCGCACTGTTCGCTTCAACGTCGTCAGTCCGCGAACGGCGGCGCTCGGGATCCGGTCCGGCCTAACGAGCTCCCTCCCTGAGGGCAGCAATCTGTTGCGGGTGACGATGACCGGTACGAACCCGCAGCGGCTGACGGCGATCACGCGGGCGCTCGTCGATGAATTCGTCGCGGCCGCGGCCGACCTGAAGAAGCGAAACCTCGTGGAAGTGTCGAGAACTCTCGACACGCAGCTCCAAGTCACCGCGAAGGAGCTGCACGACGCGGAGAGTGCACTCGAGGCATTCCGGGTTCGCACGATCACGCTGCCCTCGGAGACCGCGCCGACAACAGCCGCTGCGACTGGAGCCGCCCCTCGCGACCCAAGTGCCACGGACGGCGCTGCAACTGACCCGGTCGCGACGACCTTCTTCGCACAACAACTCACATACGATGGCGCTCGGCGCCAGCGCGCCGCCTTGGAGCGCACGATGGACGCGGTGCGGGCGGGCACGCTCGACGCGAGCGCGTTGAGCAGCGTACCAGCAGCGCGCACCGATCCGGAGCTCCAGGCAGCGCTGCACTTGCTCGTCGAGTCCGAAGCGAAGCTTGCGGCTGCTCGGCAGGAGTTCACAGATGCGCATCCGACCGTTCGTGCCCTGGCCGCGGCGGTGAAGGAGCTCCGCGAGCAAACGATTCCGCACGACGTCGAGGCGCTGGACACGCAGCTGCAGATGCGCGAAGCCGATATGCAGGATCAGGTGGAGACTACGGCACGTGCGCTACGCAACGTGCCGGTGCGCAGCATCGAACAAGAGCGCCTGCGGCGCAATCTCGCGACGACCGAGAATCTCTACGCGCTGCTCAAGATGCGATCCGCCGAGGCGAATCTCGCCGAGGCGACTGCCGTGGCCGATGTCAGCGTGCTCGACGCCCCAGTCGTTCCGGAAGCGCCGACCAGCAACCGCGCACCATTCGTCATCGCCCTGTCGACGATCGTCGGCCTCGTCGCCGCGGGCGGTCTTGCGTTCCTTCTCGATCGCTACGATCCGCGGTTCCGTTATCCAGAGCAGGCAAGTGACGAGATGGGCCTCGACATCATCGGTGCCGTTCCCGCCATCAAGACCCGCGAGCTCGGCGAGCAGGCAGGAGCGATGCAGCTCATCGAGGCCTTCCGCACCATCCGTCTCGGTGTCTCGCAGGCCGCGGATCCCTCGGGCCGCGTGCTCCTGACGGTCTCGAGTCCCAACGCCGGCGACGGAAAGTCGATGATCTGCGCGAATCTCGCGCAGTCGTTCGCCGAAGCGGGCTATCGAACCCTTCTCATCGACGGCGACATTCGCCGCGGCGAGTTGGACAAGCGCTTCGGCGTTCCACGCTCGCCAGGTTTGCTCGACTATGTCACCGGCGCGGCGACGCTCGAGGAGACACTGCATCAGACGAGCAACGACAAGCTCTGGATCATGGCGCGCGGGACACAACAGCAGCGTGGACCCGAGCTCCTCATGTCTCCGGTCGTGCCCAATCTGATGACGGAGCTCCAACGACGTTTCGAAACCGTAATCATCGATTGCTCGCCGCTGGGCGCCGGCATCGATCCGTTCGTGCTGGGCGCGGCGACTGGGAACGTGCTGCTCGTCCTCCGCGCCGGTGAATCGAATCGGAAGCTCGCGGAAGCAAAGCTCAAACTCATCACGCGGCTGCCAATTCGTCTGCTCGGCGTCGTGCTCAACGACGTCGAGATGGCTGGTGACTTCCAGTACTACGCGTACTCGTACTCCGATCAGAGTGAGCAAACCAAGATCCCCGCGCTCGAATCGCAGCTCGACGAGTTCGCACGCCGCTCAGGGCTCCTCTCGCTCGAGCGTTGAAGCCGGCGGAGCGGCGCCTGTAGGTCTTCTTAGTCTCGACAACGCAAGTTTGTAGTGACGTAAGGCACATTGCTTGTAGTGCAGGGACTCACATCCGACGCCGGATTTTCCCAATGCGCAGCCGTACGCGAAGAAGCGTTTTCATTCCACGAGAATCACTGATTCTCGTCGCGGCTCGCATCTGTGTCATCACCAGTCTCGTGCTCGCGCTCGTGCCCTCGTACGCTCCGGCGCAGGAGGGCGGCGGGAATGGACCGGTGCACCCCGCGCTGGCATCGCGAGCAGCGCTCGATAGTCTGGCGACACGAACCGAGCTCGCTGCGGACGCCGCCGACACGCCGGTCAAGATGCGCGAGCCGCTCCGCCGATATGCGGCGGACCTCCGGTCACGTCTCCGCAGCGGTGACTTCCAGTCCGGCGATCGCATCATCGTGATCACGCGCGGTGATTCCACACGCGTCGACACACTCACTGTACAGAGCGACCGCACGATTAACCTCCAACAGCTTCCGCCGATCTCGCTCGACGGCGTCTTGCGCTCGGAGCTGCAGAGCTGTCTCAGGCAACAGTTGCAGCGGTACGTGAAGCACGGGGTGGTGCAGGCCATTCCTCTGGTGCCGGTGGGCGTCCTCGGCGAGGTCGTTCATCCTGGTTATTACCGTGTGCCGTTGCAGATCACGCTGGGCGACCTGCTCATGATTGCGGGCGGTCCAGCGCCCCAGGCCGACATGACGCGCCTCGAGGTGCGACGTGTCCGCGCAACGTTCGTCGACGCGCACTCGGCCCGCGACGCGATGACGCGCCGTTTGCCGCTCGACCAGCTGGGTGTCGACGCGGGCGACGAGATCGTTTTGCGCGCGGCTCCGCAGCGCAACTGGGCGCTCATCACGCAAGTCGCCGGCGTCGTCGCCGGCATCGCACTGACTCTTCACAGCTTGAAAGTCTTCTAAAGCGCCGGACACCGACACACCGAGGGAATCAAACCGTGGATAGTGGGGCGACGCGGCCGCACGCCGAGGCGAAGGAGCCGCTCATTCAGCAAGCACAGAACAATACTCCCGCGCGGGTCGAGCCAACCGCCGTCTTCTTCGGAGACGATGCCGCACTGACCATTCTCCCGAGCGGCGCACCGACAGACCGGCAGCTGCCGCCTGGCGCGGAAGCGGCGACGAGCACCTCGAGCGTGCCCGACGCTCTGGAGGTGGCGCCGGCTCCGCCGCCCGCGTTCACAATCGGTTCGCTCGCGCGCTATCAACGCATCGAGCGATTCGTGAACATCGTGCTCGCCGCGGTCGGCCTGGTCATCGCCGCGCCGCTGATGCTCGTCCTCGCGATCGCGGTCAAGCTGAGCTCCCCCGGACCGGTGTTCTATCGTCAGCCGCGCGTCGGCCTGAATCGGCGCGGCGTCCGTCTCCATGCGCGGCGGCGGAGCGACACACGTTGGCAGCTATGGGCGCGCTTTCTCGCGATGCATGACGATCTGCGCGAGCAGGACCTCGGCGGCCAGGTATTCATGATTTATAAATTCCGGACGATGTGCGAGACTGCCGAGCACGAGACCGGAGCGGTGTGGGCGGTGAAGAACGACCCACGCAGCACGTCCATCGGCTGCTACCTCCGGAACTATCGGCTCGACGAGCTGCCGCAGCTCTTCAATGTGCTGAAGGGGGACATGAATATCGTCGGACCGCGACCCGAGCGGCCGAGCATCTTCGCGCGTCTCTCGGGCGAGATTCAGGAATATCCGCTGCGGCAGCGCACCAAGCCCGGCATCACGGGATGGGCGCAGATCCACCTGAAATATGATTCCTGCGTCGATGACGTACGGAAGAAGGTAAGGTACGATCTCGAGTATCTGCGCCAGAAGAGCATCTTTCGCGATCTGAAAATCATGGCGAAGACCCTGCCGTCGGTGCTGTTCAAGCGCCGCGGCTGGTGAGCCACGCATCGGGACTCGTGACGACGAC
This sequence comes from Gemmatimonas sp., assembly GCA_021154325.1. GTDB lineage: Bacteria > Gemmatimonadota > Gemmatimonadetes > Gemmatimonadales > Gemmatimonadaceae > AG2. The sequence goes on along the minus strand of JAJKIR010000044.1, from coordinate 62,640 downwards.
GGTCGACACGACCTGTTCGACGCGTGCGGCGCGCCCATCAGTGTCCGGCCGCGCCGCGCGACGCCGAGAGACGCCTCCGACGCGACGGGAAGGTCCCATCCGCGTCGTGTTCTGCATCGACAACATGGACATCGGCGGCACGGAGCTGAACGCGGTCCGGACCGCCGAGCGACTCGATCCCTCACGGTTTGCGCTGTCGATCGTGTCGTTATGTGACCACGGGCCCCTGCTCGCGCGATATCGCGATCGGGGAATTCCCGTCCTCTGCCTGCCACTGCATCGACTGCACGGGTCGCACGCGGTGCGACAGGCGGTCCGTCTCGTGCGATTCCTCACCAGAGAACGCGTCGACATCGTGCACAGCCACGATGTCTACAACAATGTCTTCTCGACGTTGTGCTCGCGCTTGTCGCGGCGGCCCGTCGTCATCGCGAGTCGCCGATGGCTGGACGAGGTCCCGCGATCGAGCCTGCGCACCGCCAATCGGGTCGCGTATCGATTCGCCGATTGTGTGCTCACCAACAGTGAATCGATCGCCGAGCTCGTCGTCGCACGGGAACGTGTTCGGCGGTCACGCGTCGCCGTCGTGCCGAATTTCGTAGACGATCAGGCGTTCGTGCCACCGCCGCCGGAGGAGCGCGCACGGTTTCTCTTCGAGCTCGGCGTGCCGACCGATTCGTTCGTCGTCGGATGCGTGGCCAGCCTGCGGCCAGTGAAGAATCATGAGCTGCTGCTCCACGCCATTGCCAATCTTCGAGCTCGGTGGCCGGCGCTGCATCTCGTGCTCGTCGGTGAGGGTGATGCCCGCCCTTCCCTGGAGGCACGCGCACGGCAGCTCGGTCTCGCCGGCGTGGTGCACTTTGCCGGCCTCCGTCCGAACGAGCCGAATCTTCATCATCTCTTCGATCTGTCTGTTCTTTCATCGCGAAGCGAAGCGCTGCCGAATTCGCTGGTCGAGGCTATGGCCGCTGGACGTCCCGTGGTCGCGACGCGTGTAGGAGGCGTAGCCGACGTCGTGCGCGATGGCGAGACAGGATTACTCGTGGCCCCAGGAGACGTCGATGCATTCGGTCGAGCGATCGAATCACTCCTTCGCGATCCGGAGCTGCGATCGAAGTATGGCAGGGCGGCGCGGGAGAGGGCGAAGACGACTTTCCAGGCTCGTCGTGTGATTCCGATGCTCGAGTCGCTGTACCTGGCTCTCCTTCGCGAGCGCGTACGATGACGGGCGGGCCGCGCGGCCATCCGCCCGCAGCTCTTGCCGCGGCCGTGACGCAGGAGCGACCGCCGGTAACGGCGAACAACCCCTGGCGGTCACGTGTTTCATATGCGACCGAGCCTGGACGGGATCATGGGTTGCGGCGACGGCTGTTCGCGGACGTGCAGTGGACGGTTCCACTCGTGGCATATCTGGCATTCATCTTCGCGATCACGAGCAGCCGCTGGCCGATCGGGAACATCGCGATCGCGGCCGGGCTCGTCGGACTGGCGATGAACCGACGGCAGCTTCGGATTCCGAACTTTCTCATCTGGTTCGCGATCTTCATCGGCTGGTCGGCGATTGGATACATCCGCACGCCATACCCCGAGCCGGTGTGGGATCGGCTCGTGGAGCTCGTGAAGGTATGGGCAATCGTTCTCGTCGGTGTGAATGCGCTGCGATCGCGGCCGCAGATTCGACTCTTCACGGTCTTCTTTCTGGCGTGCTTCGCTTTCTATCCGGTGCGCGGGGCGCTGCTCAACTACTTCTTCTATCGCGAGACCGTCGCCGGTCGGGCGGTGTGGGTGAAGATATTCTCGAATCCCAACGACCTCGCCGCGTTGCTGCTGCTTCCGCTGTCGATGACAGCGGGCATCCTCGTCACGGACAGAGCGCGATGGGTGAAGCGTGCCGCGCAAGTGGGTCTGGCCGTGATCCCGATGGTCATCCTGATGACCCAATCTCGCGGGGGCGTGATCGCGCTCGCCGTCTTCATCGCCTTCAGTATCGCTGGGCAGTGGCGGCAGCTGCGAGCGCTGCTCGGCGCGCGCAATCGCAGGCGAGTGATCGTGGCGATCGTCCTCGTGCTCGTCGGCGTGTCCATCGCCGCGCCTAACGGTGTCTGGGAGCGCATCGCCGGCCTGAAGCACGCGACAACGACGGCGGATCTGAGGGAGGTCGATCGCGAGGGATCGGCACGCCAGCGTTATGAGATCGCGAGAGTCGCGGTCAAGATCATCAAGGAGAACGCGGTGACCGGCGTCGGGGTGGGCGCCTATCCCTTCGCCCACACGAGATACGCGCGTGACGAAGAGTTCGATCCGATGGCTGCCGGCATGCGCGACACGCACGACACCTATCTCAATGTGCTCGCCGAGAGCGGCATTCCTGGTTTCATCGTGTTCCTCGGGATGGTGTTGAGCGTGGGATTGAGCGCGGAGCGCGTGCGCCGGCGATGCCGGCGAGAGTCACCGCGGCTCGCGATGCCATTGGACTTCCTCGAGATCGCTCTCTTCGCCTTCTTCATCGCCGGTCTGTTCGGGTCGTTTGCGAGCGTCACCTATCTGTACATCCATCTCGGATTCCTCTGGTCGTGCAGCGTGATAACGGAACGCGAGCTGGAACGCGCGCATCCATCGGTGCCGAAGGCCGTGGTATCTCGTGTCACGTCTCGGCGAGTTCATCGGCATGCTCCGGCGCCTAACTACTGACTGGCGATGTGCGGGATAGCGGGTTGGGTGAGCGCCGATCGGCGAGCGGTGTCGGGAGAGATCCGAGACCAGCTGGTCAGGATGTGTGACGCGATTCGCCATCGCGGCCCGGACGACGAGGGGCTGTTCCTCGCGCCCGGCGTCGCGTTGGGGATGCGGCGCCTGAGCGTCATCGATGTCATGGGAGGACGACAGCCCATTGCGAACGAGGATGGCACCGTCCACGTCGTCTTCAACGGCGAGATCTACAATTACCGAGAGCTTCGGCGCGAACTGAGCCGGGGCGCCCATTCGCTGGCGAGCAAGGGTGACAGCGAGACACTCGTCCATCTCTACGAGGAAGCGGGCGCGCAGCTCGTGGATCGCTTGCGCGGGATGTTCGCGTTCGCGCTGTGGGATGCGCGACGTGAGCGATTGCTCCTCGCGCGCGATCGACTGGGCATCAAGCCGTTGTACTACTGGAGCACTCCGGAGGGCCTGACCTTCACGTCGGAGCTCCGCTCCCTGCTCGCGCTCGACCACTTCTCCGCGCAGCTCGATCGGCGCGCGGTAGGCTACTATCTCGCGCTCGGCTACGTGCCCGATGCGCTGAGCGTATTCGCCGGCGTCAACAAGCTGCCGCCGGGGCACGTGTTGATTTGGGATCGGGAGCGCGGCGTCGAGATCCATCGCTACTGGTCCGCCGCGCGGCCGGCGCTGCCTAACGTCGACGAAGGAGAAGCGGTCGAGGAGCTTCAGCGTCTGCTCGACGATGCCGTCGGTTGTCATCTCGAGTCGGATGTTCCGCTCGGCGCCTTTCTATCCGGAGGCGTCGATTCGTCGGCCGTCGTCGCGTACATGAGCCGGCGCATGGACCGGCCAGTCCAGACCTTCTCGATCGGGTTCGACGAGGACGCATTCAACGAAGCACCCCACGCCGCTCGGGTCGCGAGCGCGCTGGGTACCGAGCACCGTGAATTGATCGTGCACGCCGACGCGGACGCGCTCGTGGAATCCGTAGTCCGCGGCTTCGACGAGCCATTCGCCGATTCGTCGGCGCTGCCCACCTTTCTCGTCTCGCAGCTCGCGCGCCAGCACGTGACCGTCTCCCTCTCCGGCGATGGCGGTGATGAATTGTTCGGCGGCTACACGCGGTACCTGGAGGTGCTCGACCACCGGGAGATTCGCCCGCGAATGCTCCGCGACCTCCTGCACCGCGGATTCAGTTCGCTGCCCCATTCGTCGCTCGGGCGAAACCGATTGCTCGCGCTCACCAGCACGCGATGGGGCAGATACGCGACGACCGTCGCGATGCCGGCGGCTGTGCGCGAGGGTGGCGTTGCCCTTCCCGACATCGCGGCGGAGATCGGCTCGCTCGACGAGCTCCTCGACCCGTGGATCACCGACACGAACGATCGCGAGTTCGCGACACGCATGATGCTGGCGGACGTCGCAACCTACCTGCCCGGTGACATTCTCACGAAGGTCGACCGCATGAGCATGAGCGTCTCACTCGAGGCGCGAGTGCCGCTCCTCGATCATCCACTCGTGGAGTTTGCCCTCTCACTTCCGTCGCATCTCTCGCTGCGCGATGGGCGCGGGAAATGGCTCTTTCGGCGCGCCATCTCCGATGTGGTGCCGGCGGCGGTGCTCGAGCGACCGAAGCAGGGCTTCGCCATCCCACTCGACAGATGGTTCAGACGGGAACTGCGATATCGGGTGGACGCGCTTCAGCGCAGCGACTCACCGATCTACGAGTACGTGTCGCCTGCGGCCGTGGACCGTGTTGCGGGCGAACACGCGCGCGGACGGCGCGATCACGGGTATCTGCTGTGGAGACTGCTCGTCCTGCACCTGTGGCTCGGAAGTCTCTCGCGGGGCGAGATCGCGCGGCCGGCGACAGCGGAGCTCGAGGTCGTTGGCGATGTCCATGCGCATTGACTCGTGGCTGGTTACCGCGTGCCTGGGCGCGTTGTTAGGCACCGGGTGCGCCGACCGCGCGGGCAGCAGCGGCGCAAACGAGACCGCGTCGGACGGGGAGGCCGCCGCCGGCGCGCGTACGGGAACCTCGAACGGCGGTGCCCCCGAGCTTCCTCGCGTGCTGATCGACACGAGGCTCCCGGCACCCGCGGTTGGCGGCCGCCGCCTCCTCGTGCAACGCGGCCAAGATCTCCAGCGCGCGATCGATCAGGCCCGGCCCGGAGACGTTCTCCTCCTCGAGGCCGGCGCCGAGTTCGATGGATCATTCATCCTGCCGCGGAAGGATGGCGACGGTTGGATTACGATTCGCTCATCGGCACCCGACGACAGCCTGCCGCGCGAGGGCACGCGCATCACGCCGGCGTTTTCACGGCTGCTGCCCAAGCTCGTCACGACGAACGGCGATCCGGCGGTGCGCACCGCCGATGGCGCGCATCATTACCGACTGATCGGAGTCGAGATCACGGCGGCAGCGCGCGTCACCGACAACCTCGCGCTGGTGGTGCTCGGAGGAGATGCCGGCGGCCAGCGCGCACGAGTGCAGGTCCCGCATCACCTGGTGATCGATCGAAGCTACGTGCACGGGCATCGCGCCCTCGACTTCAAGCGGTGCGTGGCGCTCAACAGCGCGTATACGGCGGTCATCGACTCGTACGTCAGCGAGTGTCACAGCCGTGGATTCGACAGCCAGGCCATCGTTGGATGGAACGGGCCAGGGCCGTTCAAAATCGTCGGAAACTACCTCGAAGGAGCGGGTGAGAACGTGATGTTCGGCGGCGGCGACCCTGGCATCGACGGACTCATACCGTCCGACATCGTGATCCGGCGCAATCACATCACAAAGCCGCTGGAGTGGCGTGGCAGTTGGCTGGTGAAGAATTTGCTCGAGCTGAAGAACGCGCAGCGCGTGCTCGTGGAAGGCAACGTTCTCGAGAACAATTGGGCCGGCGGACAGGACGGCTTCGCCGTCGTGCTGATGTCCGTCGATCAGGGCGGGAGCGCACCCTGGTCCGTCACTCGCGACGTGACGTTCCGCAACAACAAAGTACTGAATGCTCCGGGTGGGCTCTCGGTGGCGGTGTCCACGTCGAATCGCGCCGAGGCTCCGAGTCGGATTCTGGTGCAGAACAATCTCTTTGCCGAGATCGGCGCGCCCGCGCTCGGCGATCTGGGACGCCTCTGGGAGCTCATCAACGATCCCAGTGACGTCACCTTCGAGCACAACACGGGTTTTGCGCCGACGGCGTTGTTGATGCTCGACGTTCTCCAGAAACCGTTCGTGACGATCCGCGACAACGTCGTCGAGCGGGGCAAGTACGGGATCATAGGCAGTGGCGTCGGGGAAGGACAACGCGCTGTCGCTTACTACCTGCCGCATTCGATGATCACGCATAACGTCATCATCGGCACCACCGAGGCGCCGTATCCGGATGGCAACTTCTTTCCAACCGCGATGAGCGACGTCGGTTTCGTCGATGCTTCGCACGGCGACTACCGGCTTGCGTCGAAGAGCCGGTACAAGTCGGCGGGCAGCGATGGTCGCGATCCGGGTGCGGACTTCGCCACGCTCGATTCCGTGACCGCGGGGGTATCGTCGAATGCGACACTCCGACTGGTGAGCTTTTCCCCGCCAAATCGGTGAGGTGAGGCACAGAGCCCGAGCATGATTTTGCGCTTCTTGAGAGGTGTGAGGACGTGAGCTCGGCGCCGTCGCCGAACCGTTCATCACCGCCGATCGGACGGTGGCACTCGCCAGGCGAGGGCCACCCTCGTTTCGCAGTCGGCAGGGCAGGATCGTATCCCTCCCGCGAGGGCCGCGACAAAGGCAAACCCGGTGAAAACCGGCGACGCAAAGCTACGAGGCTACCGCGTTTCGCTGCGCGTACCGAGACGCCATGCCAGTCGAGCCGCCGCAACCGCACGCAACGGAGTGGATGCGATGCGCATCATCTCGTTAGGGCGCGCCCTCGCCGTCGTCGCACTCGGCATCTTCCTGGATACCGGTTGCGTCGCCGCGCCCCCCAGCGGCATCGCCGGTCAGGGCGACACCACCGTGACGCAATCCGGGGCCGTCGCGAGCGTATCGCTGCAGCCGGCGAGCGCGAACCTCCTCATCGGACAGACGGTGCAGCTCATCGCGGTGCTCAAGGATACGGCCGGCCGCGTCCTCACGGGACGCACGGTCACCTGGTCGAGCGGGAATCAGCTGATCGCGACAGTCACGGCGGCTGGCATCGTGCGCGCGCTGGCCGCTGGCAGTGTCACCATCAGCGCGACCAGCCAGGGCACCAGCGGCGGAGCGACTCTCACGATCAGCGCGCCGGCGTCGCAAGCGAGCGATCCGGAGCTGCCCAGAGTCACGATCGATACGCGGTACACGGCACCGACCGGTCGCACGCTCAACGTTGCGGCCGGGGGCAGCGTGCAGGCAGCGATCGATTCCGCGAAGGGATGCGATGTCATCATGCTCCAGGCTGGCGCGACCTTCACCGGCCCGATCACCCTGCGCAACAAATCGGGAACGTGCTGGATCACGATTCGCTCCTCGGCGCCCGATGCGAGCTTGCCAGCCGAAGGCATGCGGATGACGCCCTCGTACGCGGGCGTCCTGCCGAAGATCGTGAGCGCCAACAGCGGGCCGGCGCTCCAGACCGAGCCGGGCGCGCACCACTACCGCATCATCGGCGTCGAGCTCGGCGTATCGAGCAGCGTCACCTTGAACTATGGCATCGTGACACTCGGCGACGGCTCGAGTGCGCAGAACTCGCTTTCACAAGTGCCGAACAATCTGATTCTCGACCGCGTCTACGTGCACGGGCACTCGACGTTGAACGTGAGCCGGTGCGTCGCGCTCAACAGCGCGATGAGCGCTGTGATCGATTCGTATCTCTCGGAGTGCCATGCGCAGGGCTTCGACAGCCAGGCGATCTGCGGATGGAATGGGCCCGGTCCATTCAGGATTGCCAACAATTATCTGCAAGGTGCGGGGGAGATCGTCATGTTCGGCGGCGCCGATCCGGCGATTCAGAACCTGCATCCCGCGGACATCGAGCTGACCCGCAATCACGTGACGCGACCTCCGTCATGGAAGGGTGTGTGGGAAGTGAAGAACCTGCTCGAGCTGAAGCACGCCCAGCGGGTGCTCGTGGAAGGGAACGTCTTCGAGAATCATTGGGCCGACGCGCAGGACGGCTTTGCCTTCGTCTTCTGGTCCGTGGACCAGGGGGGAACGGCGCCGTGGTCGGAAACGCGTGACATCACCTTCCGCTACAACATTGTCAGAAACGCGGGCGGAGGGATGAATCTGGCGGCGCGCTCGCAGAGCTCGACGGCCGTGGCAGCCAGTCACATGAAGATCTCCGACAATGTCTTCGACAACATCAACGTCGGTGTATTCACGGGCCACGGCCGGCTGTTCCAGCTGCTCAACGAGTTGGACAACATCGACATCGAGCATAACACGACCTTCACGTCGGGCAGCGCAGCGCTGTTCCTGGGGGCGCTGCCGCAGGTCACCAACTTCGCGTACCGGAACAACCTAACGAACCACGGGCAGTACGGAGTCTTCGGGAGCAACGTTGGCGAGGGGACACCGGCGCTGACCACCTACATGGCGCCCGGGTACGTGTTCCTCGGCAACGTGATCATCGGCGTTCCGTCCGGAGTGAGCTACCCCTCTGGGAATTTCTTCCCGGCCGCGGTGGCGAACGTCGGCCTCACCGATTATGCGGGCGGCAATTATCATCTGCTCAACACGAGTCTGTACGCGAAGAAGGGCACCGACGGCCGCGATCCGGGGGCCGACATCGACGCGGTGACGCTCGCGACCCAGGGCGTGGTAATCCCATGAGGTCCACTGTGCTCGCGAGAGCAGGGCCGGCTCAGCGATACTGGGCGCCAATCTTGCGCTGACGTCACCCACGCATCACGTGGATGATGCGTTCCAGCTAGCGCAGGCGTCGAGGCCAAATGGGAGCCGAAGCGGGCGACCGGATCGAAGAGACAAGCAGCATCGCCGTCGTTATCGACGCCAATCAAAGTTCGGAGTCCGCCGTCTCCTCGGCGCTTCGCCACGCGGCTCCGCACACCTCCCTCCTGGACCGCGCGCTCATTCAGGGCATCGCCTGGACCGGAGCGTTGAAGTGGGGCAGTCAGATCGTCTCGTGGACAGCGACGCTGATCGTCGCCCGACTTCTCTCGCCTCGGGACTACGGCCTGTTGGCGATGGCGACGCTGTACCTGGGGTTCGTTTCTGTTCTGAGTGAGTTTGGAGTCGGCGCGGCCGTCGTCGTCTTGCGCGATCTCGCCGAAGAGCAAATCGCTCAGATCAACACGCTCTCCGTGCTCTTCGGGATCGCCGCGTTTGCGATCTCCTGCGCGCTGGCATTTCCCCTCGGCATCTTCTTCAACAGCTCCGAGCTGCCCGCAGTCGTGATCGTGTTGAGTGTCTCGTTCATAATCCTGTCATTTCGCAGCGTCCCGTATTCGCTCCTGCAGAACGATCTTCGGTTCAAGCTCCTCGCCCTGCTGGATGGCGCGCAGACCGCCATCTCCGCCTGCAGCATGATCGCGCTCGCGTTTCTGGGCTTCCGCTACTGGACGCTCGTGGTCGGCAGCTTGCTCGCCGCCGTGCTCTCGACTGCATTCACGCTCGCGGTTCGTCGGTATCCATTCGCGTGGCCCCGGTTTCGATCGCTACGGCACGCGATCACCTTCAGTTGGCACATCGTCGCCGCGCGCGTGCTCTTCTTCGCATATTCGAGCGCCGACATCTTCGTCGGTGGCAAGGTGCTGGGCAACGTCGCGATCGGGGCCTACAGCTTCGCGGCCGGTCTCGCGACAATGCTGCCGGAGAAGGTCACGTCATTGTTGGGCTGTGTGACGCCGGCCATCTTCGCGACGGTACAGACGGACGCCGCGGCTCTCAGGCGCTATGTCCTGTCGCTCAGCGAGGGGATCGCGCTCATCACCTTCCCGGCCACGTTAGGCATCGCGATGGTCGCCGAGGACTTCGTGTTGGCGGCGCTCGGCGAGAAATGGCGCGTCATCATCGGGCCGCTTCGGATCCTCGCCGCGTATGCCGGGCTGCGCTCGCTCACGCCGCTCATCGGTCAGGTGCTGAATCACGTGGGCGAGACGCGGTATGCGATGCGCGTCCAGATGGTCGCCATCGTGCTCTTTCCGCTCGCGTTTTACGAGGCGAGCCGGTGGGGCGCGATCGGTCTCGCGTTGGGTTGGGTGGTCATGCACCCGCTCGTGAGCTTGCCCGTGTACTGGCGTGCCTTTCAGAAGATCGAGCTGCCGGCGCGACAGTATCTCAACGCGTTGGCACCGGCGCTGAGCGCGTCGGCGGTGATGCTGCTGGCGATCTGGATCTCTCGCGGGCTCATACCGGGGGATTGGCCACGGCTCACGCATCTCGCCCTTCTCATCACGATCGGCGCGCTCGCTTACCTCATGGCGCTGATCACGTTTCACCGGGAGCGCGTTCGCGTGTTCTACGAAACCTGCAAGCTCGTCCGCACCTGATCATGTCACTCCGATCCAACTCCACGCCACTGCGACCGTTCTTCGCCGCGCCGGCAGGCAGCGCCGACGAATCGAGACGCCTCTTGCTGATCAGCATGGCCTTTCCGCCGGACCAGTGCACCGGCGCGCTCCGGTGGCAGAAGCTGTCGCAATTCGTCGCCGAACGCGGATGGCAGCTCGATGTGATCACGGTCGATCCGACGAGTCTAGAGTCCATCGACCCATCGCGCCTCGAGGAGCTTCCCGCGGGCACCCGGGTCTACGGCGTGAGCATGCCGCGACTGCGAATCGAACAACTGGTCGGCGCCGCACGGCGCGGCTATCAGTGGCTTCGACGGCTGCGCTCCGCGGCCTCGATACGCGGAGCTCGGGCCGCTGCTTCGACAGGTGCCACCCCGACGAACGAGGGTCGATCCCCGGCCCCTGACCGGCCCGGGTCCTTGGCGCGCGGCGAGATCCGATGGAGCCTAACGAGCCGGCGCGGCCTCGTGCGCGCATACCAGGCTCTTGTCGAGTGCGAACGGACGAGACGCTGGGCACGAAGGGCGGAATCGATGGCGCGGCGGCTGGTGGACCCGTCCGTTCACGAAGTCGTGATCACCTCGGGCCCACCGCACATGGCGCATGTGGCGGGTGAGCGCGTCGCGCGAGCGACCGGGCTGCCATTCGTCATGGACATGCGAGATCCATGGGTGCTGGTGCAGAGACTACCGGAGTCGATCGCCAGCGCGCTGTGGTTCTGGATCGCCGAGCGGTACGAGCGTCGTGCCGTCGAACGTACGGCGCTCGTCGCGACCAATACGGAGGCGCTGCGCCTGGCGATGTCTGCGCGATATCCTGGCCGCGATGAGCGTTTCCTCATCGTCATGAATGGGTGTGACGACGATCCGCTGCCGGAATCTTCCAACAGCGACTGCTTTCGCGTCGCATTCGCGGGGGAGATCTATCTCGATCGCGACCCGCGTCCGCTGTTCGCCGCGTCGGCACAGGTCATTCGCGAGCTCGGCCTGGCTCCGACACAGTTTGCGATCGAGATGATCGGTGCCGTCGATCGGTACGGTGAGAAGCCAGTCGCCGAGATCGCGCGCGAGGAAGGCATCGAGGAATTCGTCATGCTCGGGCCCGCGCGTCCGCGCCGGGAGGCGTTGTCGTTTCTCGCTCGAGCGGCCGTACTGGTGAGTCTGCCGCAGGACAGCGATATGGCGATCCCGGCGAAGATCTTCGAGTACATCCAGTTCAATGCATGGGTCTTGGCGATGGCGACGCCGGAGAGCGCGACGGGTCGCCTGCTGGCGAACAGCCCCGCCGACGTCGTAGCGCCAGGGGATCGCCAGGCGCTCGCCGCCGTTCTCCGCGAGCGCTTTCTCCAGCATGCGCGTGGAGTGAGACCGCCTCGCATCGCCGACGACGCACGTTTCAGCCGGCGCGTGCAAGCTGAGCGACTGCTCGACGAGATTGCAAAGTACGCACGGCGTTCTCCCGTCCCGACGCCGTCGGCCGAGCGACGGCTGGACGCCGCTATCAGCGCGAGCTGATGGACCGCCGAGCGATCACTGCGTGAGAGATCGCTCACCGACGACGCGGGCGCGCGCGAGCAGGGCATCGACGACCCGCTCTCCAGCCCTGCCATCCCACCCTGCCGGTGCCGCCCAGGTCTCCGGCCGTCGCGCCGCTCTCACGGCAGCGACGAGCTCACGCGGATCCGGTACGAGACGGTTCGTGCCCTCCGTGACGGTGATCGGCCGTTCGGTGTTCTCCCGCACCGTTAGGCAGGGCACGCCGAGCGCGGTCGTCTCCTCCTGGAGGCCGCCCGAATCGGTGACCACCGCCGCCGCGCCGGCGACGAGATCGAGCATCTCCAGGTAAGCGATCGGCTGGAGAACATGGACGCGTCCGAGACAGGCGCCAGCGTCCCGCAGCCGCTGTTCGGTGCGGGGGTGAATCGGGAAAACGACCGGCCGCTCTTCGGCGATCTCTCGCAAGGCGCTCACGATCTCCAGCAGCCGCCGGGGATCGTCCACGTTCGATGGGCGGTGCAGCGTCACGACGATGGTACAATCGTCGGCGCCGATCTTCGACCGGAATCCACTCTGGCGAGCCGCCGCCAGGGCAAAATGCAGGCTGTCGATCATGACGTTTCCAACGAAGACGATCTCGCTCTCCGGTTCGCCCTCGCGTCGCAGTGTCTCGTCGGCATCCGGCGACGGCGTGAGGAGGAGATCGGCGAGGCGGTCGGTGACCATGCGATTGATCTCCTCCGGCATGGACCGGTCGTAGCTCCGCAGTCCGGCTTCCACGTGCGCCAGCGGCAATCCCAGCTTCGCGGCGACGAGGCTCGTGGCGGCGGTGGAATTCACATCGCCATAGACCACCACCCAGTCTGGCCTCTGCTCCGCCAGCACCGGCTCGATCCGCTCCATGATCCGCGCCGTCTGCACCGCATGTGTTCCGGACCCGACCGCCAGGTTGACGTCGGGTTCAGAGATTCCTAAATCGCGAAAGAATGCCGCCGATAGACTGTCATCGTAGTGCTGGCCGGTGTGGAGCACGAACTGCTCGAGCCCTCGGGCGGCGGCGGCGCGATGAACCGGCGCGAGCTTGGGGAAATTCGGTCGGGCACCGACCACGTGGAGCAGCTTGAGCGCCGTCATGCCGTGGCTCCCGATCCCTGCTCTGCGTCTCGTGAACGATCGTGCTCGAAAGCCCGACGCGTCGTGTTCACTGCCGAGCGGAGCAGACGAGCTGCTCCCACGACAGAGCGCTTGAACGCCGTCGCGAAGGAGAATTCGACGGCCTCGAGATCGACGGCCCGGGCGCCGAATCCCAGCTTGAACTCACGCAACCCGGGATTCTCCTCGCTGATGCCACCGAGATTGAGGACCTCCACACCCTCATCCGCGAGCATCCGCGCCGCCTCGAAGATCACGAGTCGCGCGCCGCCGCACTTCATCCCGGTGGCGTTCGTTCCCATCGTTTGGGAATACGCGCCACGCTGGGCGCGGAGGAGCAGCACCGAGGAAACGACCTCGCCGTCGGCGATGGCCTGGAACAACTCGCCCGCGCCCGTCGCCAGCATCGCGAGAAACTCCTGATGGCGAAAGTCGACGGGAACGTGCTCGCCGCGGTCCTGCCGCCGCACCATGGACGCGAGAAGCATCGACGTGTGCGCCTCGCAGGCTTGCGGATCCGTCGCCCGGCGCACCGTGAGCCCCTTCTTGCACGCGCGCGAGATGTTGCGCCGGTGATCACCAGAGAGACCAGCCGCGAGATCCCCCGACTGCAGGTTGAGAATGTACTCACACCGCGCGACGCGCAATCCCCGTTCGGGGAGGCGCGGGATTGCGGCCGTGACCGATCCATATGTATTGACCTGGACCGTGTCGATGCGATGCGTACCGCAGAAGTCACGGAGCCCGCGCCAGAACACGTCCGACGTCGGCAACGGTGGCAGCGAGACGATCTCCAGAGACCGCGTGAGCCGCCCCACCCGTAGATGCGCCAGGCAGCCGGCGGAGAGGCGGCCCTCGCTGGAAACGCCGAGGGCCCAGGGCTCACCATCGAACCCGCGCCGCGCCGCGGCGTAGGCCGGTGTCGCGAACGGGTTCGTCGGTGACAACGCCGCCGTCTCTTCCAGGAGCGCCAGCCCCGGCTCCCGCACCGCGACAAACTCGAGAGATGCGCTCACTGCCTGGTGACCTCCTGCTCGAGCAGATTGGCGTCGATGAAGAACTTGCAGGCCCACGCCAGATACTCGTAGGTCCCATAGCCGCCCGACACGGGAAAGGAACCCTTGATTCCGCCGCGCGCGTCGGGACTTCCATCGACGTGCATCGTGCGCCTAACGAATCGATTCACCGCCGTCGCCGCGGACCGGTACCGCGCGTCGCCGGTGATCTGGTAGAGGAGGAGCCAGCAGAGCGCAATCTGGAGACTCCCCGTTAGGCAGCTCCACCGTACGGCGCCCCGCCAGCTCGCATCGAGACGGCCCGGGAGAAAGCCGTCGCTCCGGAGTGCGGTGAGGACGCCGTCGGCGCTGCGCACGCACTGAGCCAGCAGCTCCGCGTCCTTCGTGAAGCGATAGGCCTCCACCAGGCCGCGGAGCGTGTAGCCGATGGTGTGGGTGAGCGGCGCCGCCGGAGTGTCGAGGCAGCAGTCCTCGAACCAGCCGTTCGGATGCATGCGGCCGAGCGTCCAACGAATGTTCCGGAGCGCGGACTCGGCGTACGGCGTCGCCGGATCGACGCGCGCGGCGTCCAACAGTCCCCAGGCGACGTGCGTGTAGTATGTCTTCTCGCCCGGCGTCCGCTCCGGGCTCTGGAATCGGCGCCAGCCGCCATCTGCATCCTGAGCGTCGACGAGCCACTGCGCGGCCCGGTGCATCGGCCGCAGGTAGCCTTCGCCCCATTCGCGAACGCCGGCCGCCAGTCCCATGAGGATCTGGCCTGTGTTGAACACCGTCGGTACGATGGGCCGCGCGCCAATGGTGCCAGCCTGAAAGCCGCCGTCGGGCAACTGAATGGACGTGAGCCAGTCGACCATTCGCCGGGCGCGCTCGCGGAGGCGAGGCTCGCCTCGGATGTCGGCGACACTCAGCATCGTCGGAATGATGTAGCCCGTGATCTCGGGGTACGATTCACTCCAGCCGCTCACGAGGCTGAAGTGCCGGGCGACGCCTCCATCTCTCGATAGCGAGCAGTCCTGCGCGCGGCACAACCAGCCGGAGGCCAGCGTCACGGCGCGCTCGATGCCGGGGTCGTCGCGTAAGTGACTCCGCAAGTCGCGCCGACGCTCCGCCCTGGCCACAAGGGGAAGACGGATCTCGCTACGCACGGTGCGGAGGGACTGCACGACTCTTTCGAACATTGGCATCTCACCTCGCGAGAACTGATTCACGGTCGCCGAGTGCACCCACGGATCAGAAGGTCATCCAGAATTCGCCGTCGAGACGCGAGAGCCGCGCCTCGCCCTTCTCGATTGCTTCGAGCACGTCGCGACGATTCGAGTGGACCACGGTCCATGGCCCCCCGCTCTCGAGCACGCACCGCTTCAGCGTCAACGCTGGCAACTCACGCGGCGTGAGCCGGCCGCGAACGGCGACGAGCCCGCGCTCCCAGGCGTGGTGGAATAGGTGATCGAGGACCTGCTCGTACCTCTCTGGCAAGGCGGCAAGATCCACGACTTCCCCCACGTCTTTTTTTCTGACGTAGTAGATGTACCAGCCAACGGGCGCGCCGGATTCGTCACGGACGAGCACTCGCTCAAGTGTCCCGAGAGCAGACTTGCGCGCCGCATTGTCGAGCACGAAGTCGAGTGTTGGCTCATCCACGTCCGTGGTGAGTCGATAGCCGGCGGTCATGCACGGCCACTGTTCGACGATGGCGCGCGTCGGAAGCTCCGCGCCCGCCAAACTCGGCTTCACCTGACGAAAGGGACTGTTGTGCAGGCGAGCTGCCGTGGCGTCACCGAACGCGATGAATGGCCGCACCGCCAGGCGCGTGGCCCGCTGGAGGGCACCCTCGCCGACGCCCGCGAGTGCATAACGCCACGGACGCAATGGGCGCGTCCAGTACAAGCTGTAGAGCGTAGCGACTCTGGCGCCTGTGATCTTCGCGACGCGACGGCCGGGTTCATTCACCGCGTCCGCGAGCGAGAGATCCTGCGGGCCGGCAAAGAGGTGCCGCAGCAGCGCCAGACCGGTCATCCCGCGATAGTCCGCATCGACCATCAGTTGTGTGAACGCCGCGACGCGGATCGGCTCTCCGTCCAGGATCATGCGCCGCGGAAAGACCCCGACGAACCCCCGTGGTTTACCGGAGGGGTCCTCGTAGACCAGGGACGGCATCGTCTCATCACACCACGGCCCGTCGAGGAACATCTCCCGCATGTACGCGGCGAGTGCCGTCGCGCTGGCGCGATCAGATTTCGTGAAGGTCTTTTGACGGAGCGCGACGATTTCGGGGAGATCGTCGTCGCGGAGTGCCCGGATTCGGCCCACGCGCCCTCCCATCGTCGGGATCATGCACTCCGGTAAATTTCGCGAGATGGCCAGCAATCCCCGATGCGCAGGACCGATGCCACCTGCCGCCGTCACACCTCGATTGCGGGATGGCGATGTCTCGCAAGCCAGTTCGCCACGCCCGACGCCCACGCCTCGAACACCACCGGTGAATTCGAGCACGAATCCATGAGACGTGGAAGCAGGAGTGGATCCGTTCGCGTGGAGGCAAGTCCCGGATCGACGGTCGTCGCCGACACCACGCCGAGCTCCCGTAACCAGGGCAGGAACATCATGTCGTAGTCCCCGCTCGGATAGCAGAAATGTCCCCGCACACGCTCGGACGCAGTGAGGGTCGCAAGCCGTCCACGGTTATCCACGATCTCTGCGGAAAACTCGCTTCGTTCGCGCGGTGTTCGATGTCGATGTGTGTGCAGTTGGACGTCGATCAGCTCCGGTGAGAGCGCTCGCACTTCCTCTGGCCGCATGAGCTGCAACAGCCGAGCGTCGAGGAGAGCCGGGTAGTCCACACCAACGCGATTCGCGATCTCCGCCGCGATGGCGTCCTTCTGCAAAGCGTCGAGGCGATTCTGCTTCGCGGCGCGCCGCACCGCACGTGCGGCGGCGAGACGGCTGGCCTCCGAGCGGAGATCGAGGACGGCGTCAGTGTCCGTTACGCCTGCGCCGTCGACGATCTGCCCACGCCCTTTCCACAGCAGGTACGAGCACATGACGTCGAAGACCGGCCGGCTGAGCTCCGCGTAGTACGTGGTGAGATAGACGGTTGCGGGAAATGCGAACTCCTGCAGGATCGGATAGGCCTTCCGATAGAAGTCCACGTACCCGTCGTCGAACGTGATCGCGACCGCGCGTGGCGGCAATCGATTTTCATAGAGGCGGCGCACGGCGTCGTCGAGGGACAGTACGGTATAGTCGCCCTGCCGTAGCAAGAGCAGCCGCGCCCGAAATTGATCTGGGGGCATGTACAACCTGCCATTCCACTCGTGCTCGTCGGCCTGCGAGATCCCGTGGTAGCCGAGGATGAGCAGACGCGAACGCCGCCACGAGCTCCCCGCCACGAGCTCGAGCGCGCCAGAGTAGCGACAGAGGCTCAGGATCATTCGCTTCAATCGCGTGAGCATTTCTTCTCCACTGCGTCGGGATGGATGATCGCGCGGCGCTACAGCTCGCACGACGAGTGCCGCGAGAAGAGCGGTGGGAGCGAAATCCAGGACGACGCTCTCCGACGCAACATCCCGAATTCGCCCCCCGAAGAACCGAAATCCTGAAACGGTGAATCCGTGCGGACCCTGGCACGAAATCGGCAGCGCGTCACGCCGTCGTGGGCCGCGAGCGCCCACCAACTCAGATTCAATGACCTCCATCCAGCCACGCGACGCAGCGCTCGAGCAGACGGCCGCAAGTCCACCGGCTGCACCCCACTCTCCAGGGCTGATACAGACGAGGATCGCTGCCCTCGATGGAGTCCGCGGCTTTGCCATCCTGCTCATCATCGGCTTCCACTACTACGTCATCGACGGGCAGTTCACGAAAGGCTCGATCGCGGGCTATGCCTCGAGCCTCCTGCGCCTCAGTTGGACGGGCATCGATTTCTTCTTCGTCCTCTCGGGCTTCCTGATCGGCGGGATTCTTCTCGAGGCGCAGGACTCGCCCTCGTACTACCAGGCATTCTACATCCGGCGTGCGTGCCGGATCCTGCCGTTGTACCTGGTGATCGTCACGCTGCACGTGCTCACCAAGTCCCACCTTCCACAGTTGGGCGAGCCGGTGCCGGCGTACGTCTACACGACGCTGACACAGAACATCTGGGTCGCCGTGGGCGGCAAGCTGACGTCGTTCTGGCTCCTCGTCACGTGGACGATCGCGACCGAGGAACAGTTCTACCTCATCGCGCCGGCGATGATCAGGAAATTATCAAAATCGCGGCTGCCGCTGGTCGTCGCATTGTCCGTCGTGTTCGCGCTCCTGCTACGTATCGTGCTCTTCGCGGCATCGGGTCTCGACCCGCGCTCGACGCTCGTGTTGATGCCAGCTCGAGCGGACGCGTTCATGCTTGGCATCGGAGCGGCGTGGCTCGTCCGCGATGAACGAGGTGCGCGCTGGTTGGTCGCGCACCGTCGCTCGCTGTATCTGTTGGCGTTGAGCCTCGGACTGGTGTTGCTGGTCTTCACGAAAGAGGACTGGAGCCTCGACACCTGGCCGATGTCCACGATCGGTTTCACGGTTACGTCGTTCTTCTATTCGGCCATCGTGCTGCTCGCCGTCTCCGATCGCGAGGGTCCGATCGGGCGGTTTTTCAACCTGCGGCCGCTCATCGCGAGCGGGACGATCGCCTACGGTCTGTATCTTTTTCATGAGCCGGTGAAGGACCTGCTGTACCTGAGTATCGACGGCCCGAAGACGCCGCACCTCGCCTCGTGGCGAGACGCCGGTCTCTATCTGATCGCGTTCGGCATCACCGCCGTGATAGCGCGGCTCTCTTGGACCTGCTTCGAGAGACCCTTCGTCCGCCTCGGACATCGCGTTCCATACCGGCCGGCCGAAGCGATCCCCGAATACGTCACTCCAGAAATAGTGGGAGAGTAGCGATCGGTGACTACCGATACCCTCGTTAGGCCCGCCTCGGAGCCGACGCAGAGCCCGCCCATCCAACCGGAGCGAGCCATTCGCGTCCTGCTGCTCGGTCCCTGCCCGCCGCCGTGGGGCGGTGTGCAGACCAATCTCGTTGCGCTGCGCGATTTCCTGCGGCAGCGTGGCGTCACCTGTGCCGTCATCAACCTGACGTGTCATCAACGAGCCGACGGTGACGACGTGTACTACCCGCGGAGCCGGATGGCCGTCCTGCGGCTTCTACTCCGTCTCCGCTACGACGTACTCCACATTCACATCGGCGGCAATCTGTCGACGCGCCTCCTATTGCTGGGACTCGTCTGCTCGGCGCTCCCGTGGGCCAAGGTCGTCCTGACATTTCACTCCGGGGGCTACCCGCGGTCGGCCGCTGGCAGAAAGGCCGGCCCGCGCACGCTCGGCGGATTCGTGCTGCGCCGGTTCGATCGTCACATCGCGGTCAATCAGGAACTAGTCGATTTCTTTCACCGCGTCGGGTGCGAGGCCGAGCGCGTACAACTGATTCCACCGTACGCGGTGCCGGGTGGAACGCTCGCCGAGCTCTCGCGGGCCGAGTTGCCGGCGACGGTCGAGCAATTCGTCGTTGCCCACCAACCCTTGCTCGTGAGTGTGAGCGGGCTCGAGCCAGAGTACGACATTCCGCTGCAGCTGGAAGCGCTCGGTCGTCTCCATGCGCGCTATCCGCGCGCCGGCTTGCTGGTCGTCGGATCGGGCGGCCTCGCGAAGGAGCTGAGCGCGAGGTCCAGCAGCCTGCCGTATCGTGAGCACATCCTGCTCGCCGGCGACCTCCCTCACGCGGCGACGCTCGCCGTCGTCACCCGGAGCGATGTCTTCCTTCGCACCACCCACTACGATGGTGATGCGATCTCCGTCCGCGAGGCGCTCTGGTTGGGCACTCCGGTGATCGCCACCGACAACGGCATGCGACCCGCCGGCGTGCGACTCGTGCCCATCGGCGACGCCGCTGCTCTCACTGACGCCATTGGGAGCGAGCTGGCCGGCCGTCGCGATCCCGGTGCGAGGCCAGCTGTCGCGGTCGACCCTGAAGCGACGGGGGAAGCAAATCTCGGCGCGACGCTGGCGCTCTATCGGGAAGTACTGGCGTAACGAAGCTCGCGCGCGTGTCGCGCGCGAGCTTCGTCACCAGCAAATTCCCCGGTAGTGGTCGTCATCACTCGGCTGCGGCTCCAGCGCGCGCACGAGGTCGACGACGATCTGGTTGGTCTTGAGCGAAGACTGAATTTCTCGGAATTTCGGAGCACCATTGCCGATGACGACCACGTCCGATGACTCCAGGACTTCGTCGATGCTGCTGCGCATGACCGACCAGATGTGGGGAATTTCCCGTTCGATGTACTCGCGATTGGCGCCCATGAGCCCTGCTTGCGCGACAGATCCGTCGTAGATGGAGAGCGAGAGCCCCTTTCCGATCAACATCTCCGCGAGCGACACGATCGGGGACTCCCGCAGGTCGTCGGTTCCCGCCTTGAAGCTCAGCCCCAGCAGCCCCACCCGCCGGCGACCGGTGCCGTGCACCATCTCGAAGGCCTTCTGTATCTGTTTGCGATTGCTCTCGAGGATTGCAGACAAGACGGGAACCTCCACATCCAGCTCTCGGGCGCGATACACCGCCGCCCGCAGGTCCTTGCCGAGACATGAGCCGCCGAAGGCAAAACCGGGGCGCAGGTAGCTCGGTGAGATGTTCAGTTTCCTGTCCTCACAGAACAGGCGCATGACCTCGTGACTGTCCGTCCCCAGCGCCTTGCAGAGATTTCCGATTTCGTTCGCGAACGTGACCTTCAGCCCGTGAAAGCAGTTGCAGGCGTACTTGAGCATTTCAGCGACGCCGATCTCGGTAATGTGCAGTGGCGCCTCGATCCCGGAATACAGCTCCGCGAGCTGCTTCCCCGCGGCTTCGGTTTGCGCGCCGATCACGGTGAAGGGCGGATGATAGAAGTCGCGCAGCGAGCTTCCCTCGCGCAGGAATTCGGGATTCATGCAAACACCGAAATCGTGACCGGCGCGTTTTCCCGACGCTTTCTCGAGCGTCGGAATCAGCATACCGGTCGTGGTGCCAGGTAGCACGGTGCTTCGCAGGGCGACGACATGATGCTCGTCTTTCTCTCTGAGCGCATGTCCGATCTGTTCGGCAGCGCGCTGCACGTGCCGAAGGTCGAGGCTTCCGTTCGCCTGGCTCGGCGTGCCGACGCAGATCAGCGAAATCGAGCTGTGGCGTACGGCCGTGGCTACATCGCTCGTTGCCGTCAGGCGGCCGGCTTGCACCATGCTGCAGGTCAGTGGGTCGATCCCATCCTCCACGACCGTGGCGTGGCCGTTGGCGACGAGCTTCACCTTCGTGAGGTTCACATCGACGCCAATGACGTCGAATCCTTGATTCGCGAGGCAGGTGGCGGACACGCATCCGACATACCCGAGGCCGAATACGCTGACGGCTATAGTCATTGGGACTGTCCCACTAGTTTGGCGTTAGGCGATACGAAGGCGAGGGTGTTCATACAGATGTCCGCGAAATGGTCGGTGGCGCGGATCCAACCGAATCGCGAGCGCACGAGCTCGGCCGCGCGGGCGCCGAGCGAAGCGGCGTACGCGGGATCCCGAAGGAGTCTGAGAACGGCGTCCGCGAACTCCGCGGGAGTGTCGGCGAGGAGTACATGCTCACCGTGACGCACCGGCAGTCCCTCCGCGCCGATTGACGTCGTGACAATGGCCTTCTCCATTGCCATGGCCTCGAAGATCTTGAGCCGCGTCCCGCCGCCGATCCTGAGCGGCACAACGAACACCCGCGCTGCCTCGAGATAGGGCCGAACGTCGGGGACTGTCCCCGTGACTCGCACGCGCGTATCCCGCCGCGCAAGCGAGAGGACGGCGGGTGACGGATTGCGGCCGACGACGTCGAGGCGCACATCCGGTGCCTCGGCCGCGACCGCCGGCAATATAGCATCCGTGAAATGCGCGACGGCATCCGCGTTAGGCATCCAATCCATGGAGCCGGTGTAGATCAGACGTTGCGCCTCCGGACGCGCCGTGCCCTTCGGACGGAAGTAGTCCGTATCGACACCCGTCGCAACGGATGAGAGGTCGCTCACCCCGTACTCGCGCGCGAACCACGCCGCGTCCTGGCGCGACACCGCCACCACATGGTCGAATCGGCGACACTGTGCTCTCTCGAATGCCGACATGAGGCGGGATTGTCGGCGCAGGTACGCGCGACGCAACGGATGTGTCGCAACAGCAGCGTGGCGATCCCAGATCAGCGCCTCGACGTTATGCTGAAAGAGCACGGTTGGGATCGGGAGCCCGTTGGGCACGTTCACCGCCGACGCAAGAAAATCGCAGACGAGAAGGTCGATCGAGTCGTCCCCCTCGCTGAGCCGCACGATCTCACGTTCCATCGCGCTGGAGCGGTACTTCGCGATGGCATAGGGAAGCGGCGACACGAGATTGTTGGCGAGCTCCCAATAGAACTGCGGAGATCCCTTCATCGCCGTCTCGACCGGTAATCGAACGAGATCCGTGCAGTACTCCTGCGCGCGCTCGACGGCGTCGGGATCGCGGCGGCCATCGTCGAGCGTCAGATAGGTGATGCGATGGTCGCGGACGAGATGCCGCAGCATCTGATAGGTGCGGATACGACCGCCCTTGTCGAGCGGATGGAGGAGCTCGGTCTTCAACCAGAGAATGTGCACGTCAGGCGCTCCCGGCACGGGCATGTCGCGGCGGCGCGAGGGCTGCGCGACGGAGGCTTACTGGTTCCGCGGCGATGACGTGGTCCACGTCTTCGCCGTCGACAAAGATGCGTTGCCAGATCTCGAGATTGATCAGAGACCAGAGGCGCTCGCTATGGTTTTCACCGGCATGGTGTGCGGCGGCCATCCGCCTAACGACATCCGGCACGAAGAGGCCCCGCGACGCGGCCCGATCACCGAGCACGTATTCGTCCACGAGCCAGCGATATGCCCGGCGCAGCCATCGGCCGACCGGTACGGGAAATCCCATTTTCCTGCGGCCGAGAATCTCCGCGGGCAACTGGCCCCGCATCGCCTGGCGCAGGACGTACTTCGTCGTCCATCCACGCAGCTTCATCCGGTCGGGGAGCCCCGCCACGAATTCGGCGAGGGGATGGTCGAGAAAGGGCACGCGGCTCTCGATCGACGCCGCCATGCTCATCTGATCCTGCTTCATCAGCAGCTCGTGGAGATACGTTTTGGTGTCCGCGTAGAGCAGCCGGTCGAGCAGGGAGCGATCGTCGCCGAACTCGAAATGCGCGCGATGCACGGCGTACGGATCCAGCGACATTCCGCCGAGCCGAGCGCGCAGCGCCGGGCGGAGCAGATCCGCCTGCCACGAGCGTGAGAAGACCGCGAAGTTGTCGCAATAGAGCGACGTGATATTCGCGGGCAGATAGAGCGACGTTCGTTTGAACTTCCGGGCCAGCGTACTGCGATGCGCGAGTGCGTCAATCGCCGAGCGGACGGCGCTGCGCAGCGGCCGTGGCGTGCAGCGCTCGTAGGCACGACCGAGCGCCAGATTGTACACGGTCGTGCGATAGCGACCATACCCGGCGAGCATCTCATCGCTCCCTTCGCCCGTCAGCACGACCTTGACGTGCTCCGCGGCGAGACGGGAAACGAAGTACAGCGCGACGCTCGACGGATGCGCGATCGGCTCGTCTTCCTGCCACACGAGGCGCCCGAGCTGCGCGACGAATTCACTCGGCGATACGACAACCTCGTGATGATCGGTGCGGAATCGCTCTGCGACCATCCGCGCGTACGGCAGCTCGTTGGCATTCCGCTCGGCGAACGCAACGGAAAACGTTCGTATGGGCGCGTCGACGAGACTGCTCATCGTCCCGGCAATAGCCGCGGAGTCGATGCCCCCGGACAGAAAGACGCCGAGCGGCACATCGGCCATGAGCCGAAGCTGTACCGCCTCGCGGAAGCGGCTGCCAAACTCCGCGACGAGATCGCGCTCCGGCCGCCCGTCGTTCGCGTTCGAGGAGAACATCGGGTGCAGATCCCAATACGGCTCGATCTGCACAGCACCGTCACGCCAGCGCAACGTGCAGCCAGGAGGCAATCGCCGCACGCCTTCGAAGAGCGTTTCCGCACCGGACGGCGCGTGGTTCGCCAGATAATCAGGCAATGCCGCGGCGTTCAGTTGCGGCGCCACGGCATTTCCGGCGAGCAGCGCCTTGATCTCGGATGCGAAGTACAGCGAACCGTCTTCCGTGAGCACGTAATAGAGCGGTTTCACGCCAAAACGGTCGCGGGCGAGGAAGAGCTCCCGTTCTCTCCGATTCCAGATCGCGAACGCGAACATGCCCCGCAGATGTCGCGGCGCCTCGGACCCATGGCGGGCGTACAGGTGGAGCACCGTTTCGGTGTCACACCGCGTGCGATAGCGATGCCCGCACGCCTCCAGTTCGGTGCGCAGCGTCGGATGATTGTAAACCTCGCCATTGTAGACGATACAAAGATTCTCATCATCGCTCAGCATCGGCTGATGTCCGGCCGCGATGTCGACGATGCTGAGCCGCTGATGACCCAAGCCGACGCTGCCGTCGAGATACAGGCCGCAATCGTCCGGGCCGCGGTGGCGCAAGACGTTCCGCATCCGCTCCAATAGACGGCGATCAACATGGCGCGCCGTCCGGCTCGACAGCGCTATTCCACAGATGCCGCACATGGCTCGTCGATTTGCGCGCGGTGAGGATCAAACGATCTCGATCGCCCGGTGAGCGGCTCTGCGTCGACGCGCCAGTCGCCGCGCTCGCGTCGGCCGATCGCCCACTTCACCGGGGAATCATTCTGGAGCTCGGACCTCTCATCGACGATCAGCTTCGTGGCGTGTACGAGCGCGAGGCCGAGGAGCTCGCCGTCGAGCGAGCGCCGCGCCCACGCCCACCGGGCGTCGGAGACGATGCCATCTCCTGCGCGCTCGGTTGCCGCGTCGCCGATGAGAATCGTGTCCGTTGCCGATTCTGTGGCAATCGTGAGGACACCACCGCGAGAGTCCGCGCTGGCTCGCCACGCACAGTCGCCAAGGCGAATGCCGGCCGTTGATCTGGCGAGCACCGTCACGATGTCTTCGGTCTCCTCTCCATCGAGACGGAAAACGGATACGGCCGAGGAGGAGCGCGTGCCAAATGCGGTGGACACCCAGCCCTGCGCCGAAGACAGCTGCCCGGCTCGGGCGAAGATATGTGCGTCCACCGGCGGTCCATTCCCGTTCGCCGCCACGGCTCTCAGCGTGTACGGTGCATCGACCGTCAGCGTCACGCCCGGTGCCCAGTGCAGATGAAGAGCGATCTGATGGCGGCCGCGGCTCCGGACGCGATCGTGAATCACCCAGTATTCACCTTTCAGGAAGAACACGGCCCGCGAATGCACCGCGGGTGAATCGAGTCGGAGAAAGCCGTCGTGCTCACCGTCGAAAAAGTCGAACGCGTCGGTGGCGACCCACGCTCCGACACGCGATCGCGGCACGGTTTCCCACCGGAAGGCCGTCGCACCGGGCGTTGCCGACGACTGGCCATCAATCGTTAGGCTGTTGTGCGCCTCGCCGCGCCGGAACTGATCACGCTCGAAGCGCGACGCGGTATAGACGTAGGTGCCCGGGTCGACGAGCAGTGGATTGCCGCCGATGCACAGTTCGAGCGCGAGCGCGTCTGCGTGTGCGTGAGCACCGCTCAGCGGTGCATGCGGCCCGCAGCGAATCAGCGACCAGTCGGCGAGCCGGTCCCAGTGCTCGCGCATCACGAAGTACCCGCTCTCGGCAAATGCTCGCGAGTGTACAGCCGGCGGCGTCGCTTCGAGCTTCTCGTACGCGCTGAGTCCATCGGGACCGAGCAGCCAGACCAACTCGTCGATCGCGTCCCCAGCGACGTATGCGCAGTCGGCCCGGCGCAACAGGGTGGCACCGACTGCCAGCGTGTCGCGGAAATCATTCGCCGCTCGATTGCCGAGTACGATGAGTCGCCCGCCATCGTCATCACCGATCAGCGGCGAGCTGCCGTCGGGTCGTGTGAGGTGGACGAGGTAGTCGAGGAGTGCGCTGAGGCTCGAGCGGATCTTGCTCTCGGCGCCGCCGTGATCCGACTCGGTCAGCAGCAGCGCGTGCAGATAGAAATCCGTCGTATAGCGGTGGTAGTAGCTCGACTGCTCGAAGTACACACCGTCGGCGAACAGCTGGCGATCGAGTTGCTCCACCAGAATCCGATGTCCGAGCGAACGCCACTGCGGTGCGCGCTTGAACTCGGGAAATGCAGTGCCGATGTACAGCAGCCCGAGCGCTTCACCGGTCAGGTGCGTGTTCGGACTGAAATACGTGGAGAGGTTGTACTCGATGTGCCGTGCATGGAGATACAGGTACTTCAGCGCGCGCGCGAAAAGACGCCCCTCGAGCGCTCGCGAATCACGAATGAGATGCAGGGCCCAGATCCAGGAGATCGCGCGCAGTGCGAGCTCGAGACTACTCGTCCAGTTGATGCCGATCTTGGGCGGATTGTGGTCCATCCATGAATCGAGATGGTCGACGATGAGCGTCGAATAGCGATCATCGCCGGTGAGCAGAAAAGCGCGAGCAAGCGTCAGGAAGTACTGATGTCGATTCAGCTCCCAGGTGAACTTGCAATCGCCCGCCACAGTCGAATCCAGAAAAGCAATGCGACTCCAGTGAATCGACGGGGCGCGTCTGCCGCAGACGGGCTCCAATGTCCAATCCGGGTCGCGGTCGATCGATACGACGCGAGTGCCCAGCTCCAGGCGACCGGCGACGATTCGCTCCGCCGAGGCGATTGTCTCCGCGGCTCCGGTCGAACAGCGAACGCGAAACGCTTCAGCGGTCGCTAACGGACTGGCGAGGCCGGGTACCCGGGCGCCCAGTGGCGGATGCCGCTCGCGAAAGTGCTGGAGTAGTCGATCCCCGATCGATTCGGAGCCAGCGATCTGCCTCCAATCGAGAAGCTGCCCCAATGCTTTGTCGCTCAGCTCGCGGGTCTCGCGCGACCAGCCGATACGCTCGAGGCGAGCGCGCGCCATTTGAGCGCATCGTACGCGAAGCTCGTCGATCGATCTGCCCTTCAGTTTCCCGAGGCGTTCGCGGAGATCGAGGAGTGGCGACATCACCGGCGTTGGTGACGAACGTAGAGGAGCTCGAGCACAGATTGCGGAAGGCCCCAGATGCAAGGACGGTCTTGCGACAATCGGGCCATCGGCTGTCATTGCCGCTGAGTACCTTCGCATCGTGGCGCGGCGACATGCCCGGCGAACAGGATGCCATAGCGGGCGTGGAGCTCCTCGTATGCCGGTGCAAGCTCAGACCTGTCGCGATCATCGAGATAGACCGGATCCGGCCGCCAGCAAAAAGGCACGATGTCATGCGACCAGGAGCATCTCGTCTCGACGGCATGATTTCGCAGGATTGCGTTCAGCCGGCGATGAGAGTGATAGCATGTGATGTGGTCGAGCGCCCATGCGCGCGGAGCGTACGTATCCGACTGCTCGAGGAACACACTCAGATCCCGATGGAGCCGGTCTGGGTTGCTGAGGATTCCGGTGCGATCGTTGATGTACGCTCGCGAGCCGACGTGCGCACCACGAAGCATCGCCACCGGCGTGTCGGCGAAAAATGACTCCGCGGTGACGACTCCCGAGCCTTCACGCCTGCTCAACACGACTGCAATCTTGCTGTCGCACTGAAGCTCCCTCACCAGGCGAGCGGGAGCATCGCGTATCATTTCGATTCGGTCGCCGACCCCGAATGCTTTCGCCTCCGCGTAAACGGCGTCCGCCGTGCGACCTTCCATGTTCTGTCCAACGAGGAGCACTCGAAGGCCCTTCCGCATTCTCCTCAGCGCCCGGAACAACATCCAGTGTCCCTTCAGTCGCGCCCACCCCGCCACCATGAGAATGTCGAGCGGCCGAATCGTACGCGGCTTCGGCGCATAGGACCGCGGTTCGATCCAGTCGCACGCCATGATGGGAACTGGATGCACCGTCGATCCGCACACGCGCAACAGCTCCAGATCTTCGCGGTTGGAGATCTGAACGAACAGCGGATCGGGTGAGAGATTGGCTGTGCTCAGGAGCGGCTGACAATCGAGCGGCGACCAGGATGTGGCGAGGACGAGGTAGTACTCGGCCAACAGTCGCTCGATATCGCAGTGCTGACAGAGGCGCAGGAGGTTGACTTCGAACGAGACGTACAGCACACCCTTCTCGCCGCTGGTCGGCGCCTTGAGCACCAGACTCTTCCGCATCAGTGGGTCGGCAATTTCATTCTCATAGCGTGACCAGCCGATCTTCTCGGTGCGCCAGACGTCGGATTGTGGCGGCTGCAGCCATTGCTTCAGTGACGAGTGGATCGTTCGCCGCACCAGCGGATGGTTCGAACGGCGCAACGCGGTGGTGAGCAACGGCAGTTTCGTCGAGGGCGGTTGGCGGCGCGCGAAATACTGCACGATGAGGAAAATGGCGCTCAGCTCTGAAACCGAGCGACTGGAGCGCACGCGGTCGTAGACGCGCACCCGGAGCCGGATGACCCCGTCCTTGATGAGGTGCAGCACTCGCAGAGCTGCTCTCGATTCGATGGCTCGAACCACCTCGGTGCCACGCTCCAGTAGACAGCTGATCGTGATCGCTCGACTAGGTGCCCTTCCCTGTGCACCCGCCGATATGCAGTCTCCAAGCCACCGCGGCGACAGCCGAAACGGTATCGGCTTTGCACGCCAACATTCGAGGAGAATCGTGCGGACCGGAGCCACCGCGATCTATTTTCCCACGGGCGATGCGATGAGGACATTCTAAAATGCGAGGCCGGACTCTCGTCTTCCTCGCGATTCTCGCGCTCTTCGCCTCAGCGCTCTGGCTCACGGGCTCGGCGCACCGTCGCCCCGCTGCCGCGGCCGTGCCAATCGACGGATCAGCATCATGGGACCCGCGTGCCGCGGCAGCCTACCTCGATCAGCGTCTGAAGTGGTGGCAGTCCTGGCCAAGGGCCACTCGTGATCACAACACGGTCTGCGTTTCCTGCCACACCGCGCTGCCATACGCGCTCGCGAGGCCGGAGCTCGGCGCCGCGCTTCACGAGGCGGTCGCACCCCCAGCCGAGGAAAGGTTGACCGCCGATGTGGTGACTCGGGTACGCGCGTGGAGTGAGGTGAAGCCATTCTACGGAGACACAACGCCAGGCGGGCGAACGAAAGCCACTCAGTCGAGAGGCACCGAAGCGGTTCTGAATGCGCTCATCCTCGCATCGCGCGATCGACGTGCGCATGTCGCCAGCCCGGAGACGCGCCAGGCATTCGCGAACATGTTCGCGCTCCAGGAGACATCGGGCGACGAGACTGGAGCATGGCCATGGCTGAACTTCGGGCTGCGCCCCTGGGAGTCCGGCACCGCGGTGTATTTCGGCGCCGCGCTCGCCGCAGTCGCCGTCGGCCTGGAGCCGCAGCACTACGCCGCGAGTCCGGAGATCCAGCCTAACGTGCAGCGCCTTCGCACCTACTTGCGTGGACACCTCGATCGATCGGTGTGGAATCGGCTGCTGCGACGCGACGATCCACGACTGTTCAATCGAGCGATGCTGCTCTGGGCGTCAGCCGAACTCGCCGGGCTGATTTCGAGTGACGAGCAACGAGCGCTTGTCGCGAGCCTGTGGGACGCGCAGGACCCGGATGGCTCCTGGCGACTGACCTCGCTGGGGTACTGGCGTCCGGCACACGGCGTGTCCGCCGAATCGGACGGAGACGCCGTCGCGACGGGTCTGGTCGCTTTTGCGCTGCAGCAGGCGGGAAGCGATCCCAGCGAGCCACACGTCGCGCGCGCACTCGCGTGGCTCGCTCGCCATCAAGACCCCGCGACTGGAATGTGGGCCGCCTCATCGCTCAACAAGGCACGCGATCCCGCGACTGGCGTTGGCAAGTTCATGAGCGATGCGGCGACCGCGTACGCCGCGCTCGCGCTCACGGCGGCGGGTCGCGGATCTTCCGTGCGCTAGGGCGCGAGTTGGGTGAACTGACCACCGTAGTGAACGAGAGGTCGTCGTCCGTCGTGCCTGGCGCCGCGTTCGACTGCGGCGATGAAGATCGTGTGATCGCCGGCCTCGCAATGATGCACCAACTGGCACTCGAGCTGGGCCACGGCGTCGTCGAGCAGCATTACCGAGCTCTCACCGCGCGCACAGCCGATGCCCTCGAAGCGACACGTCTCGTTCTTGTCGGCAAACCGCTGACAGTGCGCCTGTTGCTCCGACGCCATGATGTTGATGCCGAGCTTCGGATGCCGGAGGAGCAGGTCGTGCATCGATGCGGTGTGATCGATGCACACGAGGACGAGCGGCGGTCGCAAGCTGACGGAGCAGAAAGCACTCACCGTCATTCCGACGTCGCGCTCGCCGTCGCGCGCAGTGATGACCGCGATCCCCGACGGGAAGCGGCTCAGGATGCAGCGAAAGCTGTCGGCATCCATCATCGAATCACCTCACGCGGTGGTGTCGGCATGATCGCCCTGCCTTCCACCCTAACGATGACGTTAGGCATCGCCACGAGCGAGCTTGCCGGAGCGCGTGACCTGGACCGCGTTGACGACGCGAATCGACGCCGGCACCTTGTGCGGGGCGAGCGCACTCCGGCAGTGCGCGAGAATCTCGGCCTTCGTCCGCTCCAGGACAGTTCCATCGAGCGTTCCGTCGGCGCCTGACGCAAGTACCACGTCAGCGGCGACGATGGATCCGGTGATCGGATTCTTGCGCGCGGCCACGAGCGACATGCGAACGCTCGGGTGTCGATTGATCACGGCTTCGACTTCCTCGGGGTGGATCTTGAGACCGCCGACGTTGATGATCCCGCCACGCCGCCCCACGAAGTAGTAGCGGTCGCCACGCTGCTCGACGACGTCACCCGTGTCGACGAACCCATCGTCGTCCAGCAGCGATTCCGTAGTGCTGCCGAGATAGCGGAGCGCCGTCCGAGGAGAGCGAATGTGCAGCGTGTCATCACGGATTCTGAGATCCACGCCAGCGTCGAGCCGTCCCACGAACGAGGTCGGGAATCCGGCCCGTCCATCGGTCACCTCGAACGCCACGCCGGCTTCCGTCGACGCGAACGCATGCGCCACATCGGCCTCCGGAAATTGCGCCTGGAGCCGGTCGATTACCGTCTGATCGGCAATCTCGCCGGAAAGCCGAACGTACAATGGCGACACACACTGTGTCGCTCCGCTCATGAGCGCGTGTCGCCAGTGCGAGGGGGTACCCGTAATGTGAGTCGCGCCGTGCTCGCGCGCGCGCGACAGAAAGGCCACGAGTGGTTCTTCGGCTGCGGCGAGGACGAGTGAGCCGCCGCCGATCAGCGCACGGAAGAGAATCTGCAAACCACCGTAGCGGCGAATGTCATAGAACGTGGCCCACACGACTGGGCCGGCGAGCGCGCCAATGGGTTTGATGGCGCCGGTGAGCGTACGCAACGTATGGACGACCATCTTCGGGACGCCGGTAGTGCCGGACGTGAAGAGGATCCACTGGGTCTCGCATTCGGCCGTGCGATCGATTTCGCCGTGCGTCACCGAGCGACTGCACGGCGCGACACGCACACCCCCGAGACCGGGCATGGTGGCGGCGTCGTTATCGGTGATGATGATCTCCACGCCAGCGGTCGCGACGACATACGGCAGATGCGCCGGATCGAGATCCGGAGGACACAGCACGAGGCGACGAGCAAGCCCGTCAGCCTCGATCAACGCGAGCGCCGCGGCGAGTTGATTTGCAGTCGAGACGAGCACGCTTCGACCTCGCAGCGCGTCGAGGCTCACGCTGAGCGCAGATCCGTGGCCGAGCTCCGACAACGCGACCGCCACATCACTGGCCCACAGGCGCGTGTCGTGGCCGCGGCCTGTAGTGCTGAGGGACTCCCAGAGCGAGCGACTGCTACGTAGCTGCATTCTGATACGTCTTCTCGTACATCTGAACGAAATCGCCGAATGTCACCGGGAACTGGGCATCCATCGCGACGCTGAACGGATCCACTCCGAGCGCGTCCTCGAGTCTGGCGACGACGATTGCGAATGCGAGCGAATCGAGGCCGGATTCCATGAGTGGTCGATCGTCGGTGAGCTTAGCCAAGGTGTGACGTTGCTCGACCGCGACCTGCTCGAAGTGCGAGATGATCGTCGTCCTGATGTTCTCAGCCATCGCAGTGCCCCGGGAAAATGGTAGGTAGGTGAAGCGGTCGTGGGTCATGCACCGACCGCATGGATCTCGTCAGAGACCGGCGAGCACGACATCGTCAACGCGTCCACGAGCTCGCGAATATCGTCCAGCGCCGCCTCGCCGTGCGTCAAACAGATCCTGATCACGTCGCGTCCTTCGTACCTCGCGACCGCGATCCACGCGCGCCCCGACGCGAGCACGCGGTTGGCGATCGTCCGCGCGTCCGGAGCGCCTGGCGGCGGTTCGACGCATAACACGGCGAGCGAGGAGTCGTTCGCGATATGCCACCCGCGTTCATCGAGCAGCGCGCGCAGGTCGGCAATGAGATCGACCGAGCGCTCGACGTGCTGCGCGTAACCAGCCCATCCCGCCGCGGCGAGGGAAAGAAAGAGCCGTACGCCGAGGAACCGTCGCGACCACTGCGCTGTGGTGACGTACGGATCGACCGTCGCGGAGTTCGACGGCATGAAGCCGGTCGACACCTGAAACGTCTTCGAGAGAATGCCAGGATCGCGGGTGAGAAACATTCCGCAGCCCATCGTGGTCGCAAGCCACTTGTGCGCGTCGATGGTCACGGAGTCCGCTCGTCCGATGCCGGCGAGCACGCCCCGCAGTCGGTCGGAAGCCACGGCCGCGCCTCCCCAGGCTGCGTCGACGTGCAGCCACAGGCCACGCGCTTGCGCTAGATCGGCGCAGCGGTCGAGGGGATCGATCATGCCGGCGTTTGTCGTGCCCGCCGTAGCCACGATCAGAAACGGCTCCCGACCGTGTCCCCTGTCCTCGTCGAGCATGCGCTCGAGTGCGTCTGCGTCCATGCGGCCGGTGCCGTCGGTCGGTACCTGCCTAACGGCGCTGCGGCCGATACCCGACTGGTGGCCGATCTTTACCCACGCGAGGTGACTCTCCCGTGAGATGTAGAAGACCGGTTGGCCGCTGAAGGAGCGGGCGCCCTCCGTCGCGAAGCGATCGTTCGTCCGTGTGAGCGCACAGAGCACCGCGGTGTAATTCGCCTCCGATCCACCAGTGGTGAAGTGCCCGTTGGATTCCGGCGGAAGTCCAGCCCGCCGCGCGACGGCTCGAATGACATGCGCGTCGATCTCGACCGCGGCCGGCGACGTGGTCGCGGTGGCGAGCTGTGGATTGAACACGCTCGCGACGCGATCGCCGCAGAGCGACGGAAAGCTCGGCGCCGGATTGAAGAGCCCGAAGTAGCGCGGGTTGGTCATGTGCACGACGCCACGCTCGAGCTGCCTGATCGTCCACGGCAGCAGCTCGTCCAACGGGCGCGGCGCCTCGAAATCCAGTGCTGCGAGCTCGGCGCGAAATGCCGGCATGTCGATCGTCGGCACGACGGAGCCGCTCGCGATGCGCTCGTTCGCGCACAGTAGTTCGCGCGTCAGATAATCGTCCCAGCGCACGCGGTCTGCGTGCGGCGGGAAGAGCGACGCGACAGGCGGCAGCGAAGGATCGCTCGACGACACCTCACTCGCTCCGGTTACGTGCCGCGTGTTGCCGAACCACTGATTGCCATCACCTCGGTCCTGCGTTCGGCGACGATGGCGGCAAGCCAGTTTCGGTACAGCCGCACGGCGACATCGTGCCAGATCTGTGACGGTGTCTCCCGCGGCCGGGCCTTCGGGAATTCTGAAAGCAGCGAACGTGTGCGCTCATCTTCCGAGCGACGTCGAAATGCGTTCAATGCGTAGGCACTCTCTTCATCGAAGTACCCGCGCGGCATCTCCGGATACCGGTCCATGGTGCCGGCCAGGAATCGGCCCACGTCGCGCCGATACTCTCGGAGCAGGGCGCCGGCATCGTATTCGGGATGCCCTTGAAAGAAGACGAAAGTTGCGGACTCGCGTAGCACGAACGCATCCACGCCCGTCTCCTCGGAATTCGACAAGATGCGGTAGCCGGCGCGCGTCAGCGACGCTGCGTCAAGGGTGTTGAGACGCGAATGAGGCATGTCCCAACTCGTAGGGAGGCCCGCAACCAACGGATCATCGGCTACTCGCGTGCAGCGGAAGATCCCGGAGAGCTTCTGGTCAAAGCGACGGCGTACGATCCCGTCGAGGTACAGCACGGCCGCGTGTGCAGCGAGACAGGACCACACGGTCGATGTGCGGGAGTCGATCGCCCAGTCCACGAGGCGCGTGAGCGACGGCCAGTACACTTCGTCGGGAATCGCGTCGGTGCGCGGCTCCGCTCCCGTCACGATCAGGCCATCGAGCGCGCCGCTCCAGAGCTGCGCGATGGGCTCATAGTGATCCGCAACGTAATGTCGGCCGGCTTCGTCGCGGACGAGCTCCGGAAACGAGAACAGCCGTAGCCGCACCTCGTATTCCTCGCCCGCCGCGGCGTCGAGCAATTCCCGGAATTGCTGCTCGGTGGCTTGCAAGGCCCCATCCGGCATGTTGTTCACAAGGCCGATCGCGAGCGGCTCGGGGGCGGCCGACATCCGCACCGTCTCGTGGGGCGCCGAGCGGAACGACGCGCTGCTCATTGTGCCAGCACGGTCGGCACGGGTGCGGCGCTCGGTACACCTAACGATGATCCGCGCTTCACCTGACTCGGCACCGCCGTGTCGAGCGCCTGATCGAGATCCGCCAGGATGTCGTCGATGTGCTCGATGCCGATACTGAGTCGGATCGTCTCCGGTGTCACCCCGGCCTTCTGCTGCTCGGCGGCGCTCATCTGCCGGTGCGTGGTCGACGCGGGATGACAGGCGAGCGACTTCGAGTCGCCGAGGTTCACGACGCGCTTGATGAGCTCGAGCGCATTGTAGAAGCGCGTCCCAGCCGTTAGGCCACCGTGTATCCCGAATGTCAGGATGGAGCACGCCCGGCCAACGAGATACTTCTGAGCAAGGTGATAGTACGGGCTCTCGGGAAACCCGGCGTAATTCACCCACTCGACCCGGGGGTCGTCGCGAAGAAACTCGGCCACGCGTCGCGCGTTCTCCACGTGCCGCTCCATGCGCAACGCCACCGACTCGATGCCTTGCAACAGCAGGAATGCGTTGAGCGGCGAGAGCACCGAGCCCAGTGTCCGCTGGTACACGCTGCGACAACGGCCGATATACGCCGCATCGCCGAAGTGTTCCGTGTAGACGAGATCGTGGTACGATGGATCGGGCTCGTTGAACATCGGGAAGCGCCGCGCGTGCTTCGCCCAGGGAAACTTCCCGCTATCGACGATGATGCCGCCCATCGTCGTGCCATGGCCGCCCATGAACTTCGTGAGCGAATGCACGACCACGTCCGCGCCGTACTCGATTGGTCGAAGGAGAATCGGCGTCGGGACGGTGTTGTCCACGATGAGCGGTACGCCATGGTCGTGTGCCACTGCGGCGAGCGCTTCGACATCGCAGATATTTCCGGCCGGATTCCCGACGCTCTCGCAGTACACCGCCCGTGTCTGATCATCGATCAGCGCGGAGATGGCTTCGGGGCTGTCGTCCGCTGCAAACTTGACGGTGACGCCCATCGTCGGAAAAAGATGGGCGAAGAGGGTATAGGTGGTGCCGTACAGTTGCGGAACGGAAACGATGTTCGTTCCCGGCGCGGTCACGTTCAGCGTCGCAAAGTGCATCGCGGCCTGTCCGGACCCTACACACAGCGCCTGACGTCCTCCTTCCATCGCTGCGACGCGCCGCTCCAGTACGTCCGTCGTTGGATTGCTGATGCGTGAGTAGCGAAACCCCTCGCGCTCGAGATTGAACAACGCCGCGGCGTGTTCAGCACTCTCGAACTCGTACGCCGCAGACTGATAGATCGGTACCGCGGTGGTTGGCGCGTGGCCGTCGGCCGTGTAGCCGAAATGGAGCGCGATCGTCTCGCGATGCATCAGATGCCGAGAGCCTCGCGCACCGTGAGCGGCCACGCCTCGAAATCCAACCCGTGCGTCGCGAAGAGCGCGATCGTCAGTCGGTCCAGGCCGAATGCGGCACACGCCGTGTGGGCAACAGCGCCACCGTCGGTGCGCAGCCCCCAAGTTGTGCCGAAGTGATCCTGATGGTAGTTGAAGCTCATGCACGCGGTCGGCGCCTCGTCCGAATTGACCGGCACGAGGAGCTCGAACTTCAGCGCTTGCTCAACCTGGTTCACGGCCATCAACTTGCCGGCGCGTCCGAAGAACGGATCGCTTGCCGGAAGCAGAGTGAATGGCAGGCCGAGCTGGTTGGCGAGCTGCTGCGCCTTGCCCTTCCAACTCTCCCGGAAGGCGACGGCGGTCTCCGGCGCGCCGATGCAGACGTATTCTCGCATGCGAAACGCCTGCATCCGGCCAAGTTCGGCCGATGTTTCGCGGCGGAAGCAGTACGACTCCACGTCCACGATGACGCCGGTGATCGGAACGTCACCACGTGCGGCGACGATGGGGTACACCTGATAGCACGCGGCCGGCGTCAGCACGAGATCCGTAGCGGCGAGCGCGTCGACCCACTCCTGCTCCGCGGCGCGGCCTTCGACGAGTGCGCGGATCTTGGCTTCCGTTCCCGTCATCGAGCTGACTACGCCGAGGAGATGGGGGAAGCTCTTCAGGTAGCCCGACTTCTCGAGCAGCGCGCGACTCATGACGGGCGGAAAGCGCAGCACTTCCGCGCCGCTCGGCCGGTGACGCGTGATGAGGCTCGTCAGGCCCGCGATGACTTCCTCGAAACGGCCCGTCCGACCCTGCACACCAGCGGCGGCGGTCGGTTGCAGGATGGTCGAGGTGATCGCCTCGAGGCGATCGGTCGAAATCTGGGTTGTCGACATGTCAGTCTCTGAGGCGGGCAGGTACCTCGAAGAGCAGCAGCGAGCTCGCCGCGCCGGCGAGGATGCGTTCGTTGTTGATCATGATCGACGACGAGAGCACATCGCGGAGATTCCGCGCGACGCTGAACTCGCCGTCGTTCCGATAGCCCGACAGTCCGCAGGCCTGCAAGGCGTGTAGCACCGTTGCGATCGCGGTCTCGGACGAATTGACCTTGAGCAAATTCATCCCCGCCTGAAAATCCATCGCCTCGAGGCGTTCCGGCTCGACCGCTGCACTCTCGTAGCCCGCTGCCGCGGCCGCGATGCTGCCACGCAGGGCGCGGAGCAACATCATTGCTCTCGTGAGGTGCGACGCACCCGGCGCCTGCGCGGCGCTACCCTGCGCGGCGCCCTTGCGCACGAACCGCCGCGCGTGTGCCACCGCCCCCGCCGCGATGCCGGACCACACGCCGCTCCACGTCAGGTGCGCGATCGGCACCATGCTCTGCGGATGGATGCGCTCATACGATTCGGGGATCACTTGGTCGGCGGCAGCCGATGCGCGCAGCGTGAAGCCCGTGCTGCAGGTGCCGCGCATGCCCATCGTGTCCCACTCCTTGATCTTCTCGAGCTCATAATCATCCTTGAGGAGCGTTACCAGCACCTGATCGGATGGTTGTGAGTCGGGCGTTCGGCGAGCGGTGACGAGCACTCCATCTGCTTCGGCGCCGTAAGACATCACGGTCGCCGTCTTGACCAACGACATGCGTGGTCCGTCGCGCTCGACCGCGCACACGCTGGCGCGAACCGCCCCGCCCATCTGGTTCTCGGTCGTCGACGACGCGAGCAGCAGCTGCTCGTCGCAGAGCCGTTTCAGCAACTGCTGGTGCCACGGACTATTCTTGGCGTGGCGCAGCAGGATGACGACCTGGATCTGGTGCATGGCGAAGATCATCGCCGACGACCCGCACGCCATGCCCAGCATGTAGCAGACGTCGACCGCGTCGGAGACAGATGCACCATCTCCGCCCAGCTCCGTCGGGACCAACATGCTCAAGAGCCGGTGCTGACGCGCGGCAGCGAAGGTCTCCCGTGGGAACCGCGAATCGCGATCCACTTCAGCGGCATGTTCCGAGGCGGTAGCGGCGACGAACCGGGCGCGGACGCTGGGATGCTCCGATCGAACCGCCGCGATGTCGGGTGCATCGAGAGTCTTCATGCGTCGCGCCTCCACGTCGAGGTTCAGTCATTCGAATGTGCGTTATCGCGCGTGCCAAAAGTGCGCCAAGACTGCGCGACGCGCGGGAAAGAACGCGGCAATCGTTCGCGTTTCGTGAATCGGGCGCCGTTTCCACCTCTGGCGCGCCGAATGCGAAACAGCGGAACGCCCGCGCGATTTATGATTTGATAACGCTCCGAATCGATTCTGTCCGGTGACTGATCTCCTCTTCGAAACGGAATCCCGATTCTCGTTTGCAAATGGATTCTGCATCGAGCGCGCGAAACTCGATTGGGGATGATTCACCACTTCTATTATATGGCCGCGGGATCCCGAAGCTCGGAGCCGTCGGCGTCGCTCGACGGGGAGATCCGCCCCTGCCTAACGACTGACCCACTCCTTTCGTGGACGATCGAACCAGCTGTCTCCGTGCCCCCGTTATGATCATCGCCCGCCCGGTGCGAGATGTCGCTGTTGGGTACGCTGTGCCCACCGGCGAGGCTGAGAGTCCCGCGCATGCGAGCGCAACGGTCCCCGCTTTGCACCCGGCGTGATGACATGACATCGTCCAGCTCCTCCCTATGGTCAGCACTGGCGGCGTCGCAACGCGCCGAGGCAATGCCGAATGACGGCAGGCAGCTGCCGGCCTTCAGCATCGTTTTGATCTCGCTCAAGGACACGGCACTCCTACGCCGCTGCATCGAGGCGTTCGCCGCGGTCTGGGACGAGGCACATGCACAGGTCATCGTTGTGCACGCGGGAGCCGGCTCCGAGCTCGCCGCACTGGCTAAGGAGTTTGCCTCGTTCACATGGATCGCCGCGGCGCCCGGCACGTCGGAGAGCGATCTGCGACGCATTGGCTTCGAGCGCAGCAGCCGAGACATCGTCCTGTTCCTCGATCATCGCGACTCAGTGAGATGTCATTCCGTCGCCACGCTCTGTCGAAACTGGCGCACCTGGGCAGAGACGGGCGGCCGCGTCCTTGGCGCTCCCATCTCCACGACTGAAGAGTCGATTCCATATCCGTATCTTTCCGTCGTCATGCCCGTGCGCAACGGCGGACCGCGATTCCTGATCGCGCTTCAGGCGTTGGCACTGAGCGATCTTGCGCGGGACTCCTGGGAGCTGGTGATCGTCGATGACGGCAGTACAGACGAGACAGCGGTTGTCGCCGCGCAGTATGCGGACAAGCTCCTCCGGCTTCGGCCGGGTGCGCGAGGGCCCGGCTACGCGCGAAACCGCGGGTTCGAGCTGACGCTCGGCGATTTCCTCGGCTTCGTCAACGCCGACGTGATGGTCCAGACAGACACTCTCCGCAATGCGGTCACTGTACTGAGCCAGCACCCCGAAGTGGGTGCCGTTTTCGGATCGTGCGAAGCGTCGCCGATGACGAGAGGCTTTCTATCGCAGTACCGCAGTCTGGTGCAGCGATTCTATCATGAGTCCACCGCTGACGATCCCTGCATCTTCTCGTCTGCCTGCGGGATCGTGCGGAGCTCGATCTTCGAGGAAGCTGGCGGATACGACGAATGGCATTTTTCACGTCGCCAGCTCGAGGATCTGGAGCTGGGGCAACGCCTTCGAAGTCTCGGGGCACGCATCATCCCCCACCCGGAGATTCGTGCGACGCACATTCGGAAGTGGACACTGCGCCGGATCGTGGCGACTGAGATCTTCGATCGTGCCGTGCCGCGAATGCGATTGGCAAAGCAGGAACTGCTCACGGATCCCGGTGGCTCGCCGAGGCGACGGCGAGCGAAGAATCTGAAGATCGGAGTCAGCTGGCTCGGGGCGATCTGTGGGGTCCTGGCGTGGCACCAACACAGTCTGCCCATCGCGTTCGCCGCGCTCGGCTGCCTGGCCATCATGCTGGTGAGCAACGGTTCACAGCTCGCCTTCTTCGCCCGTGAACGTGGAGTTCGATTTGCCGCGTGCAGCGTGCCGGTTGACCTGTTCTACTATGTGGTAGCGGGCATCGGCATCGCTTGCGGTTGGGTGGTGCGTCAGGCATTCGGCGAGCCCACACCGGGCGCCGTGGCGGAGGCTTATGTCGAGATGGGCGTCAAACGATGGCCGCCAGTTCCTATTAAGCGCATTGCCCGATACTCGGTAACCGCAGCCCCGCCGATTTCGAAGCGGCCCATGCAGCTTCCCGAGATGCGGCGTCTAGCCCAGCAGCCGAACTCCGACGACGGCGCCGGGGATATCTCGA
Source organism: Gemmatimonas sp. (assembly GCA_021154325.1). GTDB lineage: Bacteria > Gemmatimonadota > Gemmatimonadetes > Gemmatimonadales > Gemmatimonadaceae > AG2. The sequence goes on along the minus strand of JAJKIR010000044.1, from coordinate 22,420 downwards.
ACATCGTGCAGTGACGGCCGATCCTTCCAAGGATGGGGAGGTCGCTGCCGATGCCTCCGGCGCTCGCAACGTGTGCCGGGCGGTCGAAGGCGGATTACGACCCTGCATGTCAACGTTGCTACCAGCGAGATTGCACAGCCATGGGCTGGTGTACCTTTTGGTCGGTCGGTTGTGCCGTGCTCGGCGTGGTGGGCTGGGCACTGGCTTTCTTGTCGCGGCGGCGGGCGATTCGCTATCGCTCCGCCTTTGACCGGGCGTTTGCGATCGCCCGCCGCGTGTATGCCTTCACCGATGATGAGACCGATGAGCTGACGCGCCTTCTCGGTGAGCCGATCCAGCAGCGACACCGGAGTACGCGCCCTTAGGCCCCGGCGGCAGGGCTATCCCAACGCGGTCGATGCCACGGCTTCGGTGCAAACTGTGGAGGCGAGGCATTGCATCTCGGGGAGCGATGGCACCGACTCATTCCGCAGGGTGAGTGAAGCGCGCGCGCCCAGATAGCATAGGTAGAGTCGCGCCATCTCATCCGCGAGGTCGGATCCGACGATCTCGTCGTGGTCCGGCCAGATCTCACCGAATACGGTAGTCTCTCGCAGAGCACCGAAGAACATCATGAAGCCGAGAGAAACGGCACGCTCAGGGTCGGGGTGCGTGATCTCGGCCCGGCGTGCGGGGTCGAGCAGCAACGCACGCAGTCGCTCGATGAAGTGCGCGTTCATCTCGCGTCCGGTTGCCTGTATTACCGGATCGACGCGTGCTCGCAGAAAGAGACCGCGCGCTATGCCGCGCTTCGCCGTGTATATCTCGACGGCCGCCCGCGCGAGAGCGATGAGAATGTCAGCTATCGATTCGCCGTTCCAACGAATCGGATCGAGCACCGCGTCGCCCCGCTCCTTCACCTCACGGAAGAAGCGGTCGTCCAGCATGTGCAATAATGCATCCTTGTCGGGAAAGCGCCGGTAGAACGCGCCGACGGTTACACCGGCGCGTTCCATGATCTGAGCAACCGTGGCCTCGGTGAAGCTTTTTTCGTCGAGGACTCGCTCAGCCGCATCGAGGATCCGATCGAGCGTCATTTGGCTGCGCGCTTGTCGCGGAGGACGGAATCTCGGAATCGTCATCGCTTCGAGCTCTCATCCGCTGGAGATGCTGCGGTACGTTTCGTTTCTTTTTGTGATGCGCAACTTCCATGCTTCTATCCGGGAGTAGTTGCCGGCTTGCTGAGAGTCGCGTGGATTACTACTCGAATGCGGTTGGAAATCCTCGTTGCCACTACAAAGAGAGATGCCTCGACCTCCGACAAGAGGCGGTGAACCTTGTTGTCGGATGTCGAGGCATCAGTTGTGGAGCTGCCGAGCGCCTAGAACTCGCGGCGCTTCATCTCTTTGAAAAAGTGCTCGCGCTCGACGTCGGCATCGTCGTCCTGCGACGGAGGCAGCGTCTTGTCGTATCGGCGGCTCTGGCGCGCCTTCGCCAACTTCTCGGCCTTGGCCGCGTTCTGCCGTACCAACTTGGCTAACTGCTTGGCGTCCATGAGAGATGGGTCTGGGGACTCGAGTCGGGGTTTTCGCTTCCTGAAGACTAACGACCGGGCACGTACTCCGTCACTGCGCTAGATCACGCGCGTCCCGCGTCCCGCGTCCCGCGTCCCGCGCTAGCGTTGCGCCCGCTGGGCTTGGGGCAATGCGCCGTCGATGAACTTCCGCAGCCCCTCGCGGAGCTTCGTCATCGACGGCGAATCGATGTAGACCATATGCCCGGCCTCGAAGCGCTCCGTCATGATCCCCGCGCGGATGCGTGGATCGACCGACATGTGCGCGAGCGTGTACTCGACGGCGAAGTACGGCGTCGCCATGTCGTAGTACCCTTCCGCGACGTACAGCTTCATCTCCGGGTTCTTGGCGAACGCGCGCTCGAGCGACGGGACGACGTTGGCATAGCCGTTGTTCTGCGGGTAGCGCCACCGTCCGATGCCGCCGCCGAGGATGTAATAGACGTCCTCGTTCCGATAGCCGAGCTCGCGCCGTACGTATTCGCTCAACACAGGCGTGAACGCATTGCGAATCGACGCGTCGCTCGGATCGAACTGGCCGCGCTCGGCGCCTTGGTCGGTTGAGTAGGATGTAAACCGGCTGTCGAGCCGACCGGCGGTGACGTGCCTGTCGCGCAGCAGCTCCTGATCGAAGCGGCCGAGCGTGATGCGGAGGTCGTTCTGCTCGGCGAACGACGGCGTCGTGCCGGTGAACCGCGCAAGTTGTTCAGCCGTGGAGCGACGCTCCGCGTCGGTGAGGCGCGCGCCGCGCATCAAAGCACGCGCATAGTCAGTCTCGGCCCAGCGCTCTGCCTGGCTCGTCACCTGATCGACGGTCAACTTCTGGAGATCGGCGGGAAGCTTCTTGTGATACCACGCGGTCGCGGCGTACGACGGAAGGAAGTTGATGAAGCCGAGGTCGTTCCCCGCATCCATCGCCGAGGCGCCGAAGTTGAGCACCGTCGAGATGAGCACGACGCCGTTGAGCGCGATGCCGCGGTCGGTGAGGTAGCCACTGAGATGCGCCGCGCGCGTCGTGCCGTAGCTCTCGCCGGCGAGAAACTTCGGCGAGCCCCACCGATCGAAGCGCGTGAGATACAGCCGCACGAACTCACCGACGGCGCGGATGTCCTCGTCGAGACCCCAGAACTTGGGACCGAGCTCGGGACGCGCGGCGCGACTGAATCCCGTGCCGACGGGATCGAGAAAGACGAGATCCGTCTGGTCGAGGAGTGTCGATTGATTGTCTTCGTAATTGTAAGGAGGGGGCGGATTGGTGCCGTCCGGATTGAGTCGCACCTTCTTCGGCCCGAACGCACCCATGTGCAGCCAGACCGTCGAGGATCCTGGTCCCCCGTTGAACACGAAGGTGAGCGGCCGCGCGCTTTGGTCTCCCACAGCCTCACGATTATAGGCGACGAAGAAGATCCCTCCCTCGACGACGCCTGTCGTGTCATTGCGGATCGGCAGCATCCCCGTGGTCGCGGTATAGCCGACTGAAGTTCCACGGAGCCGCATCGTGTGATGCGTCACGACCGGCGGCGCTTCCACGAGGGAGAGAAAGTCGCGCGTGCTGGGACGGAGCGAATCGCGAACGGCGGAGCGCAGGGTGTCGCGTGTGGCGCGCGTGGTCGTGTCGCGTGGCGCGGCCCCGGGCTGCCGCGCCTGGGCACGAGCTGTTGTGCTACCTAACGACAGCGCTGCAATCGCGACGATGAAAAGGCGGAGGCGAGAGAGAGAGCTCGGTATCATGAGTCGAGTGAGGTGCGGGTCGGTTGTCGTCAGAATGGTCACGCGGCGCCTTCCGGCTCCGGACTGGCGGGCACGCCGGCACGAACGCGCTCGCGGTAGGCCGTACGCAGCAGGTTCGTCGCGGTATAGAGCACGACGATCACTACGAGCCAGCGGACGACGCCCAGCGGCAGCGACTTCACGATGAAGGCGGCGATGAGCACGGCCGGGATGCCGCCGACGAGCAGGCCTAACGAGGCTCGCCGGTCGAAGCACTGGTGCCGGATGAAGCGCGCGCTCGCGATAGGCATGAGGAAGGCGCAGGAGCCCATCATGATCGGGAACGCGGTCGTCGGGTTCATGCCGCTGAGACTGACGAGGATCATGCACGGCGCGTAGAGGCCGATGCCGATCGTCATGAGCGCGCCGAGGAGGAAGTTGACGCCAACGGCGAGGACGAGACGCGATCCGGCGAGCCCGAGAAGGCTGCCGCCCGCGGTGAGCATGCCGAGCTGCGACAGCTCCATCAGGATCGCGGCGGCGACGAGCGCGGTGCCCATGCCGATCTGGATCCGCCGCCGCGGCCAGCGGGCGACGAATCCCGCGCCGAGCCAAGCCCCGAGCACGGCGGCGATGATCATGGAGATGAGCGTTCGTGAATCGACGGGCACGAGGCGCGTGTAGATGAACGCCTGGACGATGGTTGGAAGCGTGTGGCCGACATTGAGGGTGCCGGGAATGCGCTCGTCGCGGACGAGTTTCCACTGCCGGAAGATCGACGTCGTGGTGGCGTATGACCCGATGCCGAGGGTGTCGAAGAAGTTGGTGACGAAACCGGTGGTCAGGAGCGCCCACGGCTTCGCCCCGGGCTCGACGCGCTCACCGGGCGGCTGCGGGCGCCGCATCCCGGCCACGAGGATCGCGACGTACGCGAGTGTCGTCGCGCCGAGGGCGAGAAAGAGGATGTCACGTGCGTCGAGGTTGGCCATCATCAGGATGCGGGAAGCGGGATGCGGGAAGCGGGATGCGGGAAGCGGGACGTGGGATGCGGGACGCGGGATGCCGGGAGATACTCCCGGCAGCCCAATGATGCTGCAGCGAGACCCGGCGCGCCGCTAGGCCGGGGCGCGGGGACGCGGGACGAGGGACGCGGGTCGCGATGGCCACTCGACGCGTCCCGCAACCCACAACCCGCAACCCGCCCATTCCCTCAACACTTGATTCAATCAACTGTTGATGGTATAATCGGAAACATGACGACCGACGGTCTCGACCTCCTCCAGGGCACCCTCGACGTGCTGGTACTCCGCGCGCTCGCCGGAAAGCCGCAACACGGCTATGCGGTCGCCCGCTTCATCCGCGAATCGTCGGACGGCACCTTCCGCATCATCGATGGGGCGCTCTACACCGCGCTCCACCGCATGGAGGAGCGCGGGTGGGTCGAGAGCGAATGGGGTCTCTCGGAGAAAGGAAAGCGCGCCAAGTTCTACCGGCTGACGGCGGCCGGGCGGCGCGCGCTCCGGAGTGAGGCGGCGACCTGGGAGCGCTACGTCGCCGCGGTCGGGAAAGTCCTGCGCGCCGAGCCTGCCTGACATCCCCGGAGAGCACGAAATGGCTGAATCATCCTGGCGGCGCTATCTGCGGTTCTGGCGACCCAACCTCGAAGCCGACGTCGACGACGAGCTTCGCTTTCACTTCGACGAGCGGACCGCGGCGCTCACCGCTACCGGCCTATCGATCGATGAGGCGCGACGCCAGGCCGAGCGCGAGTTCGGTGACGTCGGTGCCGTTCGGAATGGCCTTCGTGAGATCGACGGGCGTCTGCATGCCACTCGAGCACGCGCTAATCATTGGGATCAGTGGCGGCAGGACTTCACCTACTCCGCGCGAAGCTTGCGGCGCGTGCCTGGGCTCTCGTTCACAGTCATCCTCACGCTCGCGTTGGGCATCGGCGTGAACGCCACGCTCTTCTCTCTGCTCGATCGCGTCTTTCTTCGCATGCCCGCCGGAGTCAGCCGGCCCGCGGAGCTCCGCCGATTCTACTGGATTGGGACGTCAGTGAACAATCAGGCGATCGCTGTCCCGGAGTTTTCAATTCCCGTTGCCGACGGCGTTGCCGATGTTTTGCGCGGGCTCGCCGTCACGACCGTCTTTCGCAACGATACGCGACGACTTGGCGATGATCGCGAGCCAAGCACGGTCGTCACTGGCGTTGGCCCGCGCTACTTCTCCGTGCTTGGCGTTCAACCGTCGTTCGGTCGTTTCTTCGCTCCCGACGAAGCGCGTTACGACGTCGCGACGCCTGTTGCCGTCGTCAGCCAGGCGTTCTGGAGCCGGCGTTTCGGCGGGTCGCCGGCCGACGCGATTGGGCAGACGATCGTCCTCGACAAGCAGCGACTGACGATCATCGGCGTGGCGCCGAGGCATTTCACCGGCACGGAGCTCGACGCAACCGACGCCTGGGTGCCGTTAGGCATGACGAGCGCCTTCGCGACATTCGGTCAGGCGCCAGCCGGCCGCCCGGCGTGGTATCAGTCGCAGACTATGTATGCCTTCCTCCTGCTTGCACGCCCGGTGAATGCGAGCGCGGCGGCACGTCTCGAGGCTGCCGCAACCGTCGGCGCGCGCCGGTGGTTCCGGAATCCCCGCCTCCAGAAGAACGCGCGCGTGCTCACGGGCCCGATCATCGCCGCGCGCGGACCCGAGGGACGGCAACAAGAGATCGCGATCTCGGTACGCCTCGGCGGCGTCGCGCTGATCGTCCTCTTCATCGCCTGCGCCAACGTCGCCAATCTTCTCCTCGCTCACGCGATGCGGCGACGGCGCGAGATTGCGGTGCGTGCCGCGGTTGGAATCAGTCGCGGTGGCATCGTACGCTTGGTGCTCGCCGACAGCGTGCTGCTGGCACTTGGCGCGGGGATCGCGGCCTTTCTCGTCGCGAGCTGGAGCAGCGTTCTCCTCCGGCGGCTACTCTTTCCAACAATTCACTGGTCGACATCCGCCATCGATTGGCGTGTCGTCGCCTTCACGCTCGTCGCGACCCTGGTCGCGGGCCTGGGCGCGGGTCTCCTCCCGGCGCTGCGATCGACGCGGACGGACGTTTCGCAGGTACTCAAGAGTGGTGGACGGGAAGGGAGCACTCAGCGGTCACGCGCGCGGACATTCCTCGTCGTCGCGCAGGCCGCTCTCTCGACCGTCCTGCTCGTGGGCGCGCTGCTCTTCGTGAAGAGTCTTCGCGCCGTTCGTGCACTCGACCTGGGGTATGATGCCGAGCGATTGGTCTTCGTCTCCACACAGTCCCATGGTGAACGTTGGGGGAGCGGGGTCACCGCGGGGAGCGGTCCGCTCGCCGAGCTGGCGTCGCGATTGGCGCACGTGCCGGGCGTGGAGAAGGTGGCACTTACGAGCATGCTGCCGATGTACGAGATCGATCTGTCGAAGCTCTTCTACGCGAACGGCGACTCGCTGCCGCCATGGACCGACGGCGCGCCGACGGTCAGCGGGGTCTCGCCGGAGTTCTTCGCGACGACAGGTCTGCACCTCCTTCGCGGACGTTTACTGACCCCGAGCGATCTCCGGGCCGGAAATGTCGCCGTGGTGAATCAGACGCTGGCCCGCTCGAGCTGGCCCAACGACGAGCCGTTAGGCCAGTGCCTGCGACTGGGGAAGAGCGGGCCGTGCGCAACGATCGTCGGCATCGTCGAGGACGCCCGGAGAGTGCAGCTCATCGAGCGACCCGTTAGGCAGATGTACCTGGCGCTTCGTGACAGTGGCAGCTACTCGCCGGGTGGGATTCTCGTTCGCGTGCCGCCGGAGCGAGCGGCCGCGGTCGAGCATGAGGCGACGCGCATGGTGGCGACGCTCTTTCCTGGTGTGGAGGCGAACGTTCGGCGGATGGCGGACGTCCTCGCGCCGCAATACCGGCCGTGGGAGCTCGGCGCCACTCTCTTCACTATTTTCGGGCTGCTCGCGCTGCTGGTCGCGGCGGTGGGGGTGTTCAGCACCCTTTCACATGAGATCGGCCAGCGGCGGCACGAGCTCGGCGTGCGCGTCGCGCTTGGCGCAACCGTGGCCGACATTATCAGGCTCGTGCTGGGCGAAGGGTTGCGCGTCATCGTCATCGGTGCGGCTGTCGGCTCGCTCCTCGCGCTCGCCGCGGGGCGGCTCATCGCGTCGCTGCTGTACGGTGTCGATCCGCGCGATCTGTCGGCTTTCGCGACCGTCGTTGCTGTTCTTCTGGTCGTCGCCGCCACGGCGGCCGTCCTTCCGGCGTGGCGCGCGAGCCGCACGGATCCACTCGAGGCAATTCGCGCGGACTGATCTCAAAATGACCACAGGCCGGCGCTGCCGTGCGCGGGCCTAACGAGTTGGGAGATCGATGACGATGACGGAAGCGAGCTGGCGACGGTATCTACGGTTCTGGCGGTCCAACGTCGACGCCGACGTTGAGGACGAGCTCCGCTTTCACTTTGATGAGCGCGTCGCGGCACTGGTCGCCTCTGGCCTCTCCGGGGACGAGGCGCGCCGCGAGGCCGAGCGGGAGTTTGGCGACGTGACGGTCATCCGGAGCCGCCTCGGCGAGATCGACCGGCGTGTGCAGGCGACTCGTCGGCGGGCTGACCGATGGGAGCACTGGCGGCAGGATTTCATCTACTCCGCACGCGGCCTGCGGCGCGCCCCGGGTCTCTCCCTTACGGTGATCCTGACACTGGCGCTTGGCATCGGCGCCAACGCGAGTCTGTTCTCACTGCTCGACCGCCTATTCGTTCAGCCGCCGGCCGGTATCAGCAATCCGGGCCAGTTGCGACGGCTGTACTGGCAAGGGGGTGACGAGCGCAGCCCGAATGCGCCGTTTTCCATTCCGATCGTGGATGCAATGCGCGACGGACTGCGCGGCATCGCCGCGCTCACGGTCTATCAGCAAGACTGGCAGCGCTTCGCCGACGAAGCGGAGCCGACGACGGTGGTCACGATGGCCGGTCCGCGGTACTTCGCGATACTTGGCCTGCACCCGGCGTTCGGACGATTCTTCTCTCCGGACGAGGATCGCATCGACGTGCCATCGCCGGTCGTCATTGTCAGCGAGTCATTCTGGCGCAGGCGCTTCGGCGAATCGCCGTCGGAGGCGATTGGCCAGAGGATCTCCCTCAACCGGCGCCAGCTCACGGTCATCGGCGTCGTGCCAGGTGAGTTCAGTGGTATCGACGTCAACGCCAGCGACGTGTGGGTCCCGTTAGGCATGCTTCCCCTGCTCTCACCGATGGGCCAGTCGGCGAACGGGCCGCCCTGGTATCGCTTGCGATGGATTTACGGATTCCAGGTGATCGTTCGACCTGCGGTAGCGAGTGAAGGACGCCTCGAGGCAGCGGCGACAGTTGCTGCCCGCCGCGCCTTTGGCGACGCCCCCGAAGGCCGCAACGTACGTATTCTGTCCGGTTCTCTCATCGCAGCCCGTGGGCCCTCGAAGCCAGAGCAGGAAGCCTCCATCGCCATCAGACTGGGCGGCGTTGCGGTCATGGTTCTCCTCATCGCGTGCGCGAACGTCGCCAATCTCCTGTTGGCGCGCTCCATTCGACGACGACGAGAGATCGCGGTTCGCTCCGCGTTAGGCATCACGCGGGCCGGGATTGTCAGGCTGTTGTTGGCGGAGAGTACGTTATTGGCCGTGACGGCGGGCGCGGCGGCGATCGCTGTCGCGGCATGGGCCGGGGCCTTGCTGCGGCATTTCCTCTTCCCATCGATCCACTGGGCATCGGGCGTCATCGACTGGCGCGTTGCCGCCTTCACGGCGCTCGTCACCCTACTCGCCGGCATCACGGCTGGATTGGCGGCGGCGCTCCGCGCGAGTCGAACGGACATTGCGCAAACGCTCAAGACCGGCGGGCGCGAAGGGAGTATTCGAGGCTCGCGGCTGCGCGCGGTCCTTCTCACGGTCCAAGTGGCGCTTTCGATGGTGCTCCTCGTGGGCGCTTTCCTGTTTGTGAAGAGCCTCCATGCCGTGCGTGCATTGAATCTGGGCTATGACGCTGAACGGCTCATCACCGTATCGACGAACTTCGACGGCGGTGACCAGAAAGCCCACGAGCTCGCGCGGCAGAACGGCCTGCCGGAGCTCGCCGCACGCCTCGCACGGCTGCCTGGTGTCGAGAGGGTCGCTCTCGCGAGCATGTCACCGATGTACGGCTTTTCCTTCAGCAGTGTCTTTTACGCGAGTGGCGATACGCTCCCGAAATGGAGCGACGGTGTGCCCAACATCACGGCGGTGTCACCCGAATACTTTGCGACGGTCGGATTGCCGCTGGTCCGGGGACGGAATCTGACCGCAAGCGATGCCCGGAATGGTGGAGTCGCGATCGTCAACAACACGCTCGCTCGTTCCTCCTGGCCGCACGCCGAAGCGATCGGTCAGTGCCTGCGCATCGGCAAACCTTCGGCTCCGTGCCTCACGGTGATCGGAGTTGTCGGAGACGCGCGTCGTGCCCTGGTCCTCGAGGAGCCTGTGCGTCACGTCTACGTACCGGCGTCACGAACTGGCGACTACGCGCCAGGGTATGTCATTCTTCGCGTTCCACCGGACCAGGCAGCACGCGTGGAGCTCGTCGCACGCAAGGAGGCGGCTGCAATCTTTCCCGGGGCTGAAGTCGGCCTGATCCGCATGGCCGACGTTCTCGCGCCGCAATACCGGCCGTGGCAGCTCGGCGCGACGCTCTTCACCGTCTTCGGCTTGCTCGCGCTCGTCGTCGCCGGCGTCGGTGTGTTTAGTACTCTCTCACATGAAGTGAGTCAGCGTCGTCACGAGCTCGGAGTGCGCGCAGCCCTCGGAGCGACTTTCGCCGACATAGTCGGCCTTGTCGTTGGTCAGGGCATCCGCGTGGCTGTCGTGGGTGCGCTCCTGGGCCTGCTGCTGGCGCTCGCCGGCGGCCGCCTTGTCGCGTCTCTCCTGTATGGAGTCACACCGAGCGACCCGTGGTCCCTTGCGATCGTGGTGGTGATCCTCGTCCTGGTAGCGGCGGTAGCGAGCAGTATTCCAGCGTGGCGGGCGAGTCGAGCCAACCCGCTCGAGGCGCTTCGGGCTGATTAGCGGCGCGGCCCGGCTTGCCGTGACGGGTCCTTCGCGGCTACTCTAGCTGCGCTCCGCCGTCATACGCCACGTTTTGCCAGAGGGCCGTATGCGAACGCTCTCGCGTATCGCCGCGTTGTCGCTCGCCGTTGCCTCGTTAGGCACGCGCGCCAGTGCCCAACAACGCCCAACTGCCACTACAGCCGACACCACCGCAACGCGCAACCTGCGCAACGAACAGCGGGACGATCCCAAATTTGCCCCCGATCGGCACGAGGGCAGCGGCCCGTTCACCAAGCTCGTCATCCGCGGCGCCACGCTGATCGACGGCACCGGCGGCCCGCCGCGCGGCCCCGTCGATATCGTGGTGGAAGGGAATCGCATTACGGAAATCGCCAACGTCGGCGTGCCGCATGTGCCAATCGATTCCACTCGCCGACCGAAGGGCGCGGCGCGCGAGATCGACGCCACGGGCATGTACGTCCTGCCCGGTATCGTCGACCTCCACGTCCATCAGGGGACGCCGCAGAAAGCGCCGGAGTCCGAGTACTACAACAAGCTCTGGCTCGCGCACGGCATAACGACGGTGCGCGGCGTTCCCTTCGCGAGCTTCGCGTACTCCATGCACGAGAAGGAGCGGAGCGCGAAGAACGAGATCGCCGCGCCTCGGTATGTCGTCTACCAGCGGCCGGGTACCGGATGGGGGCAGGGCCCAGTGACCACGCAGGATCAGGCGCGCGCCTGGGTGCGGTGGCTCAAGGCACACGGCGGCGACGGCCTCAAGCTCGGCGCCGAGCGCCCCGACATCATGGCGGCGCTCCTCGACGAGGCGAAGAAGCTCAACATGGGCTCTACCGCCCATCTGCAGCAGACCGGCGTCGTGATGATGAATGCCGATCAGTCGACCGCGTTAGGCTTGCAGACCGTGACGCATTTCTATGGCCTCTTCGAGTCGATGTACGACAGCAACTCCGTGCAGCCGTATCCCGTCGATCAGAATTACAACGACGAGCAGGACCGCTTCGGCCAGGTGGCGCGGCAGTGGAATCTCGTCACGCCGCACAGCGAGAAATGGAAGCAGTTCCTGAAAAATCTGAAGGAACGGGACGTCACCCTCGACCCGACGTTCAGCATCTACAGCGCAGGCCGCGACCTCGCGCGGAAGATGAATCTCTCCTGGCACCAGAAGTACACGCTGCCGTCGCTGTACGCGTACTACCAGCCGAGCCGGACGAATCATGGCTCGTACTGGTATAACTGGACGACGTGGGACGAGGTCGCATTCAAGAACTTCTACCGCGTGTGGATGCAGTTCGTGAACGAGTACAAGAACATGGGCGGCAAGGTCACGACGGGCTCGGACGCGGGCTTCATCTTCAGCACGCCCGGCTTCGCGACGATCGAGGAGATGGAGATCCTGCAGGAAGCGGGTTTCCATCCTCTCGAGGTGATCCGGAGCGCCACGATGTACGGCGCGCAAACGCTCGCGCAGCGCACGGGCAAGGAGCCTGAAGTCGGCGTCGTCAGGCCAGGAATGCTCGCCGACATGCTCGTCGTCGACGCCAATCCGTTAGAGAATTTGAAAGTCCTCTACGGCACGGGATGGTTCCGGCTCAACGACAGCACGGGCAGGGTCGACCAGATCGGTGGAGTGAAGTACACGATCAAGGACGGCATCCTCTACGACGCGAAGCAGCTCCTCGCGGACGTCGCGCGCATGGTCGAAGATCAGAAACGAGGCGCTACGCAAGCAGGGCAGAAGGCGCCCTAGCTGAGGGTAGCCGGATGCGGGATGAGGGACGCGGAATGAGGGACGCGCTCGAACCACTCGACGCTCCCGACTGTCCACTTTTTCACTGACGGCTCTCGCTTTTTACAACGAGAGCCATCAGTTCAGAAGTGGGCGGTGGCATGTCTGGAGTGCCAATCGTATTCCCCGCGTCCCGCGTCCCGCGTCCCGCGCCGCTACCTGATCGCGTATCTCGTCACGAGCGCCCCATCGCGGTTCGTGGAAAGGACGAGGAGGTAGTTCTCGCGCGCCGCAATGTCTGCCGTCCAGCGTGCGCCCCGTTGAACTGCACCGCTGCCGGGAATCGCCAGGCGAAAGCCGCGACGCCTTGGGACGTCGAGCACTGCCGCGCGCTGGCCAAAGCGCTCCGCCGCAGCCACGCGGTCGCCCGCGTCCGCATGCACGAGATCATAAATAGGCGGCAGCGCCGCGACGCGCGTCAGCGATCGGGCCGACGCGGCGCGCCAGATGCGCACCGCGCTCGCCGACCGCTCCACGCAGAGCGTGCCAGCCTGGTCCAGCTCCTTGGCGCACTCGGGAACGCCCTCGGCGTCGGCGAGCAGATGTTCGCCGCCGGCATCGGTGCCGCGCAGCTCCCACCGCATCGAGCCAGTGAATGCGAGTAGCATCGGCGTCATCGTGCTGCCTCCGCTGCGCGGCGCGGAGAGCGTCGTCCAGATCGCCCCACCGTTAGCGAATGCGGCCACTGGCTGGCTCATGATCTCGGCGAAATCCCCGGTCTCACTCCGCCCCGTGCGCGTAACGTGCAGCGCGCCGCCGCCGAGTGAGCCCGTAACGACGACGTAGCTCGAATCGCGCCCGACTACGATCCAGCTGCCGCCGGCGCGATCGATCATCAGCTCGGCGGAGGCGAGAGCGGGGACATGCTGCCGCCAGAGCACGACCTGCCGATCGCTGCTCACTCGCTCCTCGCGCAGCTCGAGGCTATCCCCATCGATGCTGTCGAGCGCGACGAGCGTCGAGTCATCGACGAAGAGAATCTTGTCGGCGCTACTCGTTCTGAGCGTGTTCGACGCGTTGCCGAATCGGCCGATGACGTAGCGCGTGCTCCCAGCCTGCCCGCGCCGCGCCGGCTGATACTGAGACACGGCGAATGCCTCGCCATGCGGCGAGGAAAGCAGTGTCAGACCGCCTCCTGCGATGCGCACGGCGCCGGTTGCCGTTAGGCGAGGCGACGTCCAGCTGATCGGCGGCATAGGATTGACCAGCCACCCGTCGCCCGAGAGAATCGTCCCGCCGCCGAGCGCGGCGACGCTCGTCAGAACTCCGGCGATTCGCCACCAGCGATTCGGGATCGTCACGAGAGCAGCGCCCGCGGCAAAGAGCATGGACGCCGCGCCAATCGCGACCGGATGGGACAGCAGCGACGCGGGTCGACCCGCGACGAGCGCCCAGAGTGATGCCGTCATGAGCACCGCGATTCCACCGAGCACCCCCGCGGTCATCCATGCCTCACGAGTGAGCCGGCGCACGTTGCCGCGGCTCGTGTCGGCGCGAGCTCGCCGCGCCGTTTGCACGACGAGCACGATCGACACCGAGAGCGCGAGAAGGAGCGCGGTTTGCCGGAGCGGATCTGCCCAGGCAATGAGCCGGAGCGCGAGGAGAATGTGCGCGGTGCTGATCGCCGCGGTGGCCGCGATTGCCGCCGACATCGTCGGTCGCACGAGGACGATGAGGATCGGGACGAGCGCGATGCCGAGCTCACCCGCGGCGGAGAGCGCGATGAGCAGCGCGAGGGTGAGCCATCGGACCAGCGCGGCGCCGGCCGGCGACACTGAAGACCGTCGTCGCCCGAGCTTGACGTCGACCCGATCGAGCGCGGCCTGGAGCGCGGCGACGTCGTCAGGCGCGATCGGCACGCGCCAGCTGCGTCCCTCCCGGTCGGTCGCCTCGAGCATGCGATCTCCGGCGGCAACGGTGACGTGCAGCTCGGTGAGATCGCCGTAGGTAAGTGCGCGGTAGCTCGACGCGGCATCACGCAGATCGTGCAGATCGAGCGAGGCGCCGACGGCAACACCCTGGAACCAGTACGCGCGATCTCGATCGAATGCGATGACCTCACCCGGATTGCGCGAGCGAAACGCCGTGAGCGGCGTCGCGACCTGCGGCTCGGTCTGATCGATCGTGGACGTCGCTTCGCGCAGCGCCTGGATGCGTCGCGCGAGACTCGGGTGCGTGGCCGCGCGTTCGATCGCGTGAGGCCACCGCCTTGGCACTCGGCTGTACACGTGCAGCTTCGTCAGCGCGCCGATCAGCGCCTCCGCCGTGCCGCCGAGCGCGATCGCCCGGAGGTCGCTCTCGGTCTCCGCCTGCCGGCGTCCGCTGACGCGCTTGCCTAACGTGGCGAGGATGATCACCGGCATGCACCAGCTGATCGCCATCGCCGCCGGCGGGAGCGCGGCCACAAGGAGGACCGGCAGCACCGCGATGAGAATGATCAGGAGCAGGCTGCTCCATCGGGCCCGGCGCCACCGCTTGCTGTTGAACTGCTCGTGGTGCGCCACCTCGTGCGCGAAGACGGCGACGATCTCGTCATCGGTGAGCGTCGTGAGCAGCGTGTCGCCCATGGCGATCGCCGGATGCGCCCGCGATGGAATCGCGAACGCGTTCATCACATACGCGCCCGGGGCTCCGTAGCGGTACGTCTCGGGGCGCCGCGCGAGCGCGGCCGCGGCGCGATCGAGGACAGCGTCGAGCCGCGCGACGAGCTCCGGCCGCGCCGCGGAGCGCAGCGGAGTCCCGCGGTGCAGTGCGACGAAGACCCGCGTGTACTCGCGCTGCCAGAGCCCAACAATCGCACCGAGCACGATCGCGGCACCGACCGCGATCCGTGTCGCCAGGCCGTGATCGTTAGGCGCCCAGCCGAGCGCGATCGTCGTGACGAGCGCGGGACCGGCCGCGGCGAGCAGCCAGACCCCCAGGCTGCCGATCGCCGAAGAAATCGCGTACCGCAGATATGCCAACGCGCCGAGCCGCTCGCCGAAGAGCGAGCGACGCAGGCGATGACCGCTCAGGAGGAGCGCGATCCAGAGGAGGGGAAGCGCCCACAGCACGTGGTCGACGAAGAGCAGCGCGAGGGCGATTGCGCCGCCCAGGGCGAACCCCGCCATGCGCTGCCGCCGCTGCCAGAGGATCTCGGGCAGGACGGGATCGTCGGCGCGGGCGAGGACAGTTCGTCCGGTCCACCACGCGACGATCGCCGGCGCGAGCGCCAGCGCTGCCGCAAACCAAACCGAAAGTGGGAATGGCACGTCTCATAGACGAACCATTCCCACCTCGGGTGACGCTACTTCATAGGCTCAGTACCCGGGATTTTGCGTCAGCCCCCCGGTATTCACGTCGCTCGCTGGGATGGGGAGCAGCGTCTGAGTCGCCGTGACGCCGAGCACCGTCGTCGCGATGCCGAGCCTAACGAGATCGGGCCAGCGATCGCCTTCGAGCGCGAGCTCGAACCGCCGCTCCTTCGCGATCGCGTTGATGACGTCGGCCTGCGTCGTCACCTCCACACCGAGCGTATGCGGCGCCAGGCCCGCGCGCAGGCGCACCTTGTTGTACTCCGCGACCGCGGCCGCGAGTTGGTTCAGGCGGGCCAGCGCTTCCGCCTTGATCAGCACGACCTCAGCGAGCCGGATTACGTGCAGATGCTCGGCGCCGATCGTTGTTGGGAACTTGGTGCCCTGCAGATTGCTGCTGCCGCGGGGCTTCACCGTCCACGGCTTCCGAAGATCAGCAGCCTCATAGCTCGTGTTCAGGTCCTTCGAGGGCTGCAGCTCGCGGCGGCCGGCACCGAGATAGTAGTAGCCCATCTCGTTGTACTGCACCGGCGTGAACGCGACCCGGAAGATGTCCTCGCTCGTGTTCGTTCCGGTCGCCGTGAAGAGATCGGGGTACGCCACGGTGAGGGTGTCGCGGCCGGCGAGAACGATGTTCGCCTCGTCGAGTGCACCCTGATAATCGCCCTTGTAGAACAGCACGCGCGAGCGAATCGCGTGCACCGCCATCACCGTCGCCTGTCGTGTGTTCGACGTGTTCGTGATGAGCTGCCCGGCCTGATTGAGGTCACTGAGAATCTGCGTGTACACCTGCGCCACCGGGACGCGCTTGTACTTGCTCGCGTCGCTCGTGACGAGGATCGGCTCGAGCGGCATCGGCACGTCGCCCCAGAACTTCACGAGGTTGTGATAGCTGAGTGCGCGAAGGAAGTAGGCCTCGCCGAGGATCTCGTTCTTCTCCGCCGTGGAGAGATCGGGAATACCCGGCACCTTCGCGAGGACCAGGTTCGCGCGGGCGATCACCGCGTAGATGGCGGTCCAGACGCTCGTCGTCGTGGTGTTGTCCGCCTTGACGTGATGAAGGTCGATGTCGTCGAGGTACTGAAAGGTGCCGGTGTGGACGGCGTTGTCGGCCGGGAGATCGCCGAGGATCTCGAGATTACGGCCGTAGTAGCCGAGCGCCTGGAGCCCGGCGTAGGTGCCGGCAAGCGCCGCGCGCGACGTCGGTGCGTCCACGATCGCCTGATCGGCGAGAATCTGGTCGCGTGGCGAAGTCGCGAGCTCCTCGCTGCACGCCGTGAAAGCGGCAACGAGAAGCGCGGGAATGAGAAGTCGACGGTTCACTGTATTCCTCATGGCGGGCCTCACCAGCCCGCGTTGATGCCAAAGGTGATCGTGCGCGGCTGCGGATAGGCGTAGTAGTCCGTGCCGATGATGATGTTCTCATCAGAGCCGGCGCTGTTCACGTCGGGGTCGTACCCCATGTACTTCGTCCACAGCTTCAGATTGTGGCCCGAGACGTACACCCGCGCGTTCGACAGGTACGCGCGATTGGCCCATGTCTGCGGCAAAGCGTAGCCGAGCGTCAGCTCGCTGAGTCGCACGTACGAGCCATTTTCGAGGTAGCGGCTCGAGATCTCGTCCGAACCGGACGCGCAGTCGTAGCTCATGCGTGGCACGTCGGTGATGTCGCCCGGCTTCTTCCACCGCGCGAGCACGTTCGTCGTCTTGTTGTCCCACGTGCACGCGCCGTCGTCGGTGAAGATCCGCATCATGTTGAAGATCTTGTTCCCCTGACTGAACGTGAAGAATCCGCGCAGTGAGAGGCTGCCGAGGGTGAACTCGTTGCTCAAGCCACCGTAGTACTTCGGATGCGGGCTGCCGACGAACGTCTTGTCATCGGACGTGATTCCGGGTTTGCCGTCGATGTCCTTGTAGATCGCGTCACCCGTCTGTGGATTGACACCCTCGAACTTCAGCATGTAGAACTCGCCTAACGGGTGACCAGGAGCAACGATCGTCGCCTGACGGCCGTTGATGCCGGTGATGATCGGCTGATTCTCGAACGTCCTGAGCACCTTGTTGCGGTTGAAGGTGACGTTCAGGCCGCTCGTCCAACCGAAGCCGCGCCCGTCATGCTGCCGCACGTTCTCGGTGTTGATGGAGAGATCGACGCCCGCGTTCTTGATGTCGCCGATGTTTCCCCACGTGGTGGTGAAGCCCGTGAATGCCGGGATCGGCCGCCTGACGAGCAGATCGCTCGTGCGTCGGGTGTAGTAGTCGGCGATGACACTGACCCGATTGTCGAACAGTCCGAGATCGACGCCGCCGTCGAAGGCATGGGTCGTTTCCCATTTGAGATCGGGGTTGCCGATCGAGCTCTGCGCGACACCGGGCGTCGTCGTGTATGGCGCCGCCTGCGCGAGCGAGTAGAAGTCGAAATCGCCGATGCCCTGGTTGCCGGTGACGCCGTAGCTGGCGCGCAGCTTTACCGTCGCGACTCGCGCAATCGCCTCGGCGAATGGCTCCTGGGTCACGTTCCAGCCGATCGAGGCTGCCGGGAAGTAGCCCCAGCGGTGCGCTGGACCAAAGCGTGACGAGCGGTCCGCGCGCATGCTCGCCGAGAAGATGTAGCGGTCCAGCAACGAGTAGTTCGCGCGGCCGAAGTACGAGCCCAGGCTGTTCCCCGTGCTCGAGCCGTCGAAGCTCGTGATGACCGTGGCGTTCCGAATGTAGGTCGTGAAGCCGCTCGTGAATCCTTCGCCGCGAATGAAGTTCAGATCGGAGTTGCTGAGCTCCATGCTCGCGCCGCCAACGACCGAGAGCCGCTGCCGATCGCTCGTGTATGCGTCGTACGTGCCGAACGCCTCCGACACGTAGCGCGTCGCCGTCGTGTGGTCACTCTTTCCGACGCCATCGGCGCTGTTGGCGTAAGTCTGGTCGACTCTGGGCGAGAGCCACTGCAGCTCGTCGACCGAGAGCACGTCGGCACCGAATCGGCCCGTGAGCGCCAGCTTGTTCGTTACCGAGTATCGCGCTTCGACGTTGCCGATCCCCCGGAACGTTCCGTAGTTCGTCCGATCGTAGGTCGCGATCGCGACGGGATTCGAGTACTTGAGTCCACTGTCCACGCCCGCGAAGCCGTAGAAGTTGCCGAAGATCGGTCGCATCGGCTGCATGCCAATCGCGTTCGTCACGACGCCGTCTAGGCTGCCGTCGCCCTCGATGCGATGATTGTCCTCGCGCGACAGTCCCACCGAAGTGCGGAGGAGGAGTCGGCTCGTCGCGTCGAAATCGACGTTGACGCGGCCCGTCTGTCGCTTGTAATCGGAGCCGATGACAATGCCGCGCTGAGCGAAGTTGCCGCCGCTCAGATAGTACTTCATGCGCTCCGTGCCGCCGCTCATGCTGAGCTGCGCGTCGCCCACCGGCGCGCGCCGGAAGACCGCGCTCTGCCAGTCGAAGGAGCGCGCGTCGTCGGTGCCCGCGGTGAAGGGAAGGTCCTCGTCGTCGTTCACCGCGCTCTCGTTGAAGATCTCCACGTACTGCTTCGCGTCGAGCAACGAGAGCTTGCGTGGCGCCGACTGGCTGCCGTAGTAGGTGCTGAAGTTCACGCGCTGCAGGCCGGCGCGCCCGCGCTTCGTCGTGATCATCACGACGCCATTCGAGCCGCGCGATCCGTAGATCGCCGCCGCCGCGGCGTCCTTCAGCACGTCGATCGATTCGATCTCGTCAGGATTCAGACTCGATATCGACGTCACGTCCTGACCGCCCAGGCCGAGCTGGCCGTAGTCTTCCTGGATAATCGGGATGCCGTCGATGACATAGAGCGGCTGGTTGCCTGCGTTCACCGATGCCGGTCCGCGCACACGGATCGAGATCCCGTTCCCCGGATTGCCCGCGTTGTTGGTCACCTGTACTCCCGCCATCTTGCCCTGGATCGCGGACTCGAGTCCCGCGAGCGGCTTGTTCTCGATGTCGGTGGCCGACACAGACGCGACGGCGTTGTTGATGTCGAGCCGGCTGCTCGTGCCGTAACCGATGGATACGACCTCGGACAGCTGCACGGCGATGGGACGGAGGACGAGGGTGACCGAAGCGGTGTCGCCGGCGAAGGTGAAGCTGCGGTCCTGCGCGGCGTAGCCGATGCGCTGCGCACGAACGATCGTGCTGCTCAGTGGCACGTTCCGAATCGTGAACCGCCCGGCGTCGTCGGTGACGGCGCTCCGCGTCGTTCCGCTCACGGCGAGCAGCACACCGGGAATGCCGCGCTGCGACGCGGAATCGATGACGCTGCCGCGCACCACACCACTCTGGGCGACCGCCGCCGATGGGAGCGCGAGGAACACCGCCAGCGCGCTCAGCCGGCGGCTGATGCTACGAGAGTAACTCATTGGCGAATTGTTGAAGAATGATGAGTGGATCGCGGACGGGGACGACACGGTCGTTTCGCGCGCCGTTCCGTCAATCTGTGCCCGCGGGATTCTCGTTAGGCAACGACCTGCCGACGAGCCTCCGCTGCGGGCGGGCCATGTTGGGCCCGGGCGCACGAGGCGTCAAGTGCCTCGACAACTTCCCGACACTCCCGCCGCGCTCGCTATGGCAGCGTCAGCTTCCACCGAATCAGCGGCGCCATCACCGGAACGCGCCCCTCGTTAGGGCTGCCACCACCGCTGCCACCGCCGAGCAGGGAGGATCCGCTGCTCGCGGCAATCGCGACGACAGCCGCGACGCCGGCCCCGACGAGCAGTGACGTGCGCAGCTTGTCGAGCCGCCGCAGCTCGACGTCCTGCAGCTCGGCCCGCGGAATGACGATGCGCTGCTGCGCTCGCGAGCCCATCGTCGGGCCGTCCAGCTGATACGGAAGCGCCACGCCGAGCGCGATGCCACTGTCCGCCTGCTCGAGCAGCTCCCCTTCGATAATCCGGCCGCTCTGGCCGAGCGTCGACTCCAGACGGTCGGCCTCGGCGCCCGATATGCGCACCCGCACGCGCTCCCCAATGCGTCCGCCTGAGGGCGGAGCCGCCGTGTACGAGTAGCAGGCCGACAGCGCCAGAGCCATGAGGCCTAACGCCGCGACGCGAACGCCTTCGATTCGACGCACCGGGTCTCACCTCGCGAGCGAAATGGGAGCGGAGACGGACAGGAGCTTCGCCTATCGTAGCGCCCGGGTCGGCCGTTGGCCAACGGGCACGGCGCAGCCGCGCCAAGCCGACTGGTTGACAGCGTCTGTCCCCGGGGAGAAGGTAGTGGCCGATTCGGTCGTCGGCTCGACGGCTCCGATCGACACGGGGCGCCCGCGATTCTGAGGCGCGCTCGCGGCCACTCACTACCAGTGCGCGAGGAACAGTCGTTATGCTCGATCAGCTTCGAGGAAAGGCGTTGGGGATCACGACCGCGCTCGTCGCGCTGCTGGCTCCGGCGACGCGAGTCCACGCGCAGGCCGCGACCGGAAGCGCGCACGGGACAGTGCGGCACACGGGCACGCAGGCGCCGTTGGCGAACGCCGAGGTGACCGTCATCGGGACGCGACTCGGCGCGCTCACACGGAACGACGGCAGCTACGTCATCACCGGCATCCCCGCCGGCGCCCAACGGCTCCGGGTACGCCTGTTCGGCTTCGCGCCTAACGAGCAGGCCGTCACCGTCGTCGCCAACGAGAGCGCCACGGCGGACTTCGTGCTCGCGCCGACGGCCGTTCAGCTCGACCAGGTGGTCGTGACCGGGACGGCCGGTCAGGCGCGGCGCCGTGAAGTCGGCAACGCCGTCGCAAGCGTGCAGGCCGCGGAGACGCCAGAGGTGAAGACCGATGTCTCGTCGCTGCTGCAGGGACGCATTGCCGGCGCGAGCGTCGAGCTGTCCACGGGCAGCACCGGCGCGGGCGCGTCGATCCGCCTCCGCGGCAACACGAGCGTCGCGCTCTCCAACCAGCCGCTCATCTACGTCGACGGCGTGCGCACGCGCAGCGACGAGTACCCGAAGAACGTGCCACCGGCAGGCTCGAACCTGCGCAGCACCAACTACAACGCGAGCCCGCTCAACGACATCAACCCGGACGACATCGAGCGCATCGAGGTGCTCAAGGGCGCGGCGGCGACGACGCTCTACGGCACCGAGGCCGCGGCTGGCGTCATCCAGATCTTCACGAAGCGGGGCTCGGTGGGCGCTCCGTCGTGGACCTTCGAGACGTCGCAGGGCTTCAATCGCGAGCGTCCCTTCGGACTCGACGGCGTCGATCCCTTGGACAACACGCCCGGCACTTGCAGCGCGAAATTCGGCCAGCGCAACTGCGCGAAGTATCTCTACATGAACCCGTGGCTCCGCGACGGCATCAAGAGCGATTACAACGTGTCCGTCAACGGCGGGTCGTCGAACGGCACGCGCTACTTCCTCTCCGGCGGCTTCGGCGACAACCAGGGCGTCATGCCGCTCGACGAGGAGCGGAAGTACACGGTCCGCGCGAACTTCACCTTCGCGCCGACGCAGACCTTCAACATCGACTGGAACAGCAGCTACACCGGCAACCACATCAGTAACACGCCGGCGGGCAACAACGCCGCCGGTCTCACCCTGAATGCATTCCGTCGCAACCGGAATTACTACGGCAGCGCGAACATCGACACGATCTCCCAGGTACTTCAGTATCAGCTCAACACCTGGATCAACCGCGTCATTCTCGGCGCCACGGCGAACTACGCGCCGTTCGCGGGAATGACCAACCGGTTCACGATCGGACTGGATCGCGCGAACGTCGAGAACCGCAATCTCCGTCCGTTCGGATTCCCGGAGTCCCCCACGGGCACGCTCTCCGACGAGCAGTGGGCGAACCAGGTGCTGACGACGGATTACGTCGGCAGCTTCGAGCATGGCATGCACGGATTGAGCTCGACGTTCGCGTGGGGTGGTCAGGCGACGTTGAACGACACGCGCGACGTGCAGGCGTACACGATCGGCTTCGGCGGGCCCGGCGACCCGACAATTTCCACGGGCTCGCAGTGGAATGGCCTCGAGACGCG
>JAJKIR010000043.1 GCA_021154325.1 Gemmatimonas sp. | reverse complement strand
TACAGCGAGATCGAGCGCGTCACCGTGAGATTCGGCAACCCGTTCATCTCGACTTCGATCGGCACCGTGATCAGCCGCTCGACTTCTTCGGCGGCATGTCCGGGCCACGCTGTCGTGATCTCGACACGAGGCGGTGAGACGTCGGGGTACGCGTCGACGGGCAGCCGGAGGAACGACCAGATGCCGACGCCGATGACCGCGAGGCCAATGACCGCGACGAGCAGCGGCTGCGACAGCGAGGCGCCGACGAGGCGGTGAATCGGACCGTGCGCGTCTTTCGCGTGCTCCGGTACGATTCGCCGCGACGTCCGCCGGCGAATTGCTTCCGTTCCCTCCCCTTCGTCCGCGCCGGGAGGCAGCTCGATGGTCATTGGCTCTCCGCGAACTGAAGGAAGAGCGCCCCCTCCGAGACGACCTTCTCGCCGGCCGTGAGTCCCGCCGCCACCTCGTACTGGTCGCCGACGCGAGAGCCGAGCGTGACGCGGCGCCGGTCGAATGACCCGTTAGGCGTCGCGACGTACACGAACGGAAGGTTCTCCTCATCGCGGAGGACCGACGTCGTCGGTACGAGCAGCCCGGTGTGCTCGTGCGTGGCGTGGATGCCGACGTGCACGAACATGTCCTTCCGCAGCACGTGGTTCATGTTCGGGACGAGCACGCGAACGGCGATTGCCTTGCTCGTTGGATCGACGAGCGCGGCAACGTAATCGACGCGCCCCGGAAGCGGCATCGACGCCGCGTCGGTGATTACGTCCACGGGCTCGCCCACCGCGACGTCTTTCACATCCGACGGAAAGACGTTCGCGAGCACCCACATGCTCGAGAGATCGGCAATCGTGAAACACTGCGTGGTGCCGGCCTGCAGGAGCTGCCCCGGGCTGATCAGCTTCTCGACGACGGTGCCGGCGATGGGCGCGCGAATCGTTGCCTGCAGCTGCTCCGTTGGCTTGTTGTCGCGAATCGCCGCGATCTGGGCTTCCTCGACGCCTAACGCGCGAATCTGCTGGATGGCCGCGTCCCGGTCCGCCGCGGCGGCCGCGAGATCGGTTTGCGCCTGCTCGAGGTCCCGGCGCGCGAGGGCGTCGTTCTTGAACAGCTGCTCGTCGAGATCGGCGATGCGCTTGGCATTCCGGTATGCACTCTCTGCCTTGCGATAGCCGGCCACGGCCGATGCGAAGTCAGGCGAGGAGACCGTCGCGAGTGCTTGTCCCTGAGTGACCATTGCGCCCGGGTTGACGAGGATCTGCAGCGCCGGTCCCGAGATCGGCGACAGCACGGGCGTCGAGTGGTCGCCATTGAAGGCGACGGTGCCCGTCGCCTCGAGCGTCGGGCGGAATGCCGTGTTCTGCACCGCCACGAGGTGGATGCGCGCCCGCTGCTCCTGCGTGAGCGTGAACGCGCCCTGACTGCCGCTCGCCGAATCGGCCGGCCGTGCCGAGCCGTTGCTCGAGCAGGCCGCCAGCACGAGCAGAAGGCCGATCGCACGAAGAGGAGAGATGATCATACGCCTAACGATTGCCGAGCGTGGAGAGGGGAACACCGAGGGCGCGCTCGAGATCGGCGCGGGCGATGTTGGCCGACGCGAGCGCGTCGGCGAGCTGATTTTCCGCGTCGAGCAGCGTCCGACGCGCGTCGAGCACCTCGAGCGCCGACGAGCCGCCTAACGAATAGCTGACCGAGGCGACGCGGAACGCCTCCCGCGCCGCCGGCACAAGCTCGTCGCGGAGGAAGAGCACCTGCCGGAGCGACGTGCTCGCCGTGGCGTACGCGGACCGCACGTCCTGCGTGACCTGCGCCCGGAGATCGCGATATGACGCCGCTAGCTCCCGCTCGCGATAGCGCGACTCCGCGAGCTCGCCCTGGCTGTGCTGCCAGAAAAAGAGCGGAATGGGAAGCGCGATCCCCGTGGAGAAGACGGGCGCGCCAGGCTGGGTATAATCGTGCGACGCGCCGAGCGTGAAGTCGGGAATCCAGAACTGGCGCAGCAGGCTCGACGTCGCGCTCGCGCCCCGTTGCTCGCTCTCGAGCTCCGTCAGCTCCGGCCGGTTCGCGAGTGCCGTCTGTTCGATCGTCTGCGAGTCCGGCAGCGCGGGCGGCACTTCCAGCGAATCGGCGGGCGCGATCGGCGCTCCGATCACGCGCCCGATCACCCGGTTCAGCGCGGCCTGTGCATTCGCGATGTCCAGCTCGTTCGCGATGAGGTCGTTGTCCGCCTGGGCGAGGTCAACCTGCGCCTTGATGACATCGAGCTTCGCCGCAGTGCCGGCGTTGTACCGCGCCTGGGTGCGCTTCAGAAAGTCCGCCGACAGGCTGCGGCCCTCGAGCAGAACGTCGCGATGCTTTCGAGCGACGAGCAGCGAGTCGTAGAACTGCGACGTCTGGGAAGCGATGACCTGCGTCTGCAGCCGATAGTTGGACTCGAACGAGCCGATCTCGGCGCGCGCGACCTTGTTGCGCAGCCAGAACTTCGTCGGAAAGGGGATGAGCATGTCGATGGCGACATTGCGCTCCCCTGCTGTGCCGAAGCTGAAAGGCCGAGTCGATGCGTCGTACGCCGCGGTGAGCGCGGGATCGGGGATGGCGATCGCTTCGACACGTCGCGCCCGCGATTGCGCGGTTTGCTGACGTGCCACTTCGATCTGGGGGTTGTGAGCCAGCGCCTCCGCGATCGCCTGGCGACGCGTGAGACGCAACGAATCAATGGATCGGCCGGCGCCCGGCTGTTGTGCCGACGCGGCCTCGCCGAGCGCGACAAGCGCGCACAGCGTGACGTGAAAGCGCATGTTCTTCCCGAGAGTGAGCTGACGAACAGACCAACGCGAACGAGGTCAGCTCAGAGCGGGAGGAGCGCGCGAGAGGTGTAGAGCGCCGGCGCCTGAGTCGTGATGCGACTCGGGCGCGGTGATCGCCGCCAGCTCACGTCGCGGGGCGAGGACGAGCGGGGGATGGGGAAGCCTGGCGACCCCGTGGAGTGATCGAGCCTGGCAGGCGGCGCAGACAGCTTCGTCATGCGCGTAGTGCGTCGACGTTCCACTCGGATCGATGTGGGACGCGTAGCCGAGCCCCGCGCGCCCTTCGCCGAACGCGGCAACGCCCAAAGCGAGCTGCGCCACCAATGCCAACAGGGCGGCAGCTCGCAAGAAAATCGGGCGTATGCTGGGGGAACGTGACGGGCGCATCAGAGACGTAGCCTATGTCTGAAGACGCCTTCGCGCCAGTGAACGGCACGAAAACACAGATCTCGGCCGGCGCACCAGCGACGCCGCCGGCGATCAGCCGAATTCAACCTTTGGCGTCGCCTGCTCGGCGCCGACGCGTCCGCGGCTGATCTCCGCCTTCGCGTAGTTCTCGCCACGCACCGGCGCGCCCGCAATCCGCCGCAGCATCGTGAGCTGTCCCGTATGCGTCAGCGCGTCGGCGACCGGCCCCTGGAAGAGTCGCTCGACCGTCGTGCCTAACGGCGAGTCGCCCGCCAGATAGTCGTCGAACGCCGTGAGGGCGCCAAAGAAGCGCTCGCAGTCCGCGTCCCACGATTGCGGCGACGAGTCGTGCCACTTCTGCGCGCCCTGCGCCATCGAGAGCGCCCAGTCGAAGAGATCAGCCAGGTGCGCCACGATCTGTCCGGGCGTGCGACTGCCGGGGCTCACCGCGAACGTCGCGAACGATGGCGGCGCGTTTCGGAGCGCCTTGCCCGCTCGATAGGCAAGCGTCGCCACGGTGTGGCGGAGCAGCTCGCGGGTCGGGTCCGTCGACGAAGAATCCATCATTCAGCCTGAAGGGTTCGGCTCGGGCTCACTCGTGAGGCACGCCACGCGGGCATGGCCGAGGCCGCGATCGCCACTGCCGTCAGAACAGCTGCGACGCCTGCGACGACTCCGACGTCGTATGCCGAGGTCTCGAATAGCATTGATTGCATGAGCGGCGCAAGTGCGAACGCGGCGACTGTTCCGAGTACCGCGCCGACCGCGACCAATCGCGTTGCGCCGCCCACCACCAGCCGCGCGACCGATGCCCCGGTGCCGCCGAGCGCGAGCCGGATGCCGATCTCGCGCAGGCGTTGGGTCACCAGATACGAGACGACGGCGAAGAGCCCGACCGCGGCGATCGCCAGCGCGAGCACGCCTAACGCGGAGAAGAGCGACGCGCCGAGCCGCCAGGGCCGGATCTGCGGATCGAGCAGATCTTCGTACGGTGTCACGCGCGCGTAGAGCGGCGTCGCTGCCGTTGCCTGCAGAAAGCGCTGCACCGCCGCGATCATTCGAGAGGGCTCGCCCGCCGTTCCGACCAGCAACGCGTTGACCTGCGACGCGTCAGCCATGAACGGCGCGGGCTGCTGGCCGAACGGTACGTAGTACTGCATCAATCGGCCTTCGTTGCCGGTCGGTTGGATCGAGCGCGCGCGCGAGTCTCGGACGACGCCAACGATCTGGCGGCAGGGCAGCGTCTCCGGCGCGAGCGGCGAAGGCTCGGCCGCGGCGGGATCGAAGCCGACGCGAATGCATTTCCCCACGGCGCTCTGGCCGGGCCAGAGGCTCCGCGCCATCGTCTCGTTCACCAGGACGACGAGCGGCGACCCGCGTCGATCGGCATCGGTGAAGAGCCGCCCCTCGCGCGGCGTCACGCCCATCAGCCGCAGGTAGGTCGGCGTGGCCGCATACAGATAGGGGAGCTGCCCTCCAACGCTTGGCGGCTCCGCGCGCCCTGGCACACTGATCGGCGGCACGTTGAAGTTGCCGAACGGCATCGCCTGCGCGACTGTCGCGCCGCTGATGCCGCGCATCGTCGTCAGGCGGTTCGCCGACTCGAGATACACGCGGTCGCGCTCTGTACCCGGGATCGGCTCGCGAAAATCGAAGCTCACGAGCAAGAGGCGCGACGTCGAGAAGCCGAGATCCTGCGCCTCCACCCGGCGAAGGCTCCGTACGAACAGACCGGCGCCGAAGAGAAGCAGGGTGCAGAGCGCGACCTGGCCGACGATGAGCATTCGCTGAACACCAAGTCGTCCGCTCGAGGCACGCCCGTTGCGCAGCTCGGCCGCGACGTCCCGCCGGCCGGCCTGGATGAGCGGCGCGAGCCCGGCGACAACACCCCCGAGAAACGCGGCGCCGATCGTGAGCGCCAGTGCTCCGGAATCCACGAGTTGCTCCGACGGTGCAAGGTCACGGAGGAGCGTCGCGCGAACGAGGTCGGATGTCCAGCGCGCGACGACGAGCGCCGCCGCCGCGCCCAATCCGGAGAGAAGCCATCCTTCGACGAGCAGCTGTCGCGCGAGTCGCATCCGGTCGGCGCCGAGCGCGAGCCGCACGGCGATCTCCCGCCGTCGCCGCGCCGCCCTCAGGAGGAGCAGCGTGGCGACGTTCGCGAGCGCCACGAGCAGCACCACTCCCGACACACCGGCGAGCCAGCGCGCGATCTCCAACTGTCGGGGCGACACGGCGTCCGATGCACGATACGAGACGAGCCCGGCGGTTACAACTTGCTCATCACTGCCGATTGCGCGGAGTGACGCCGTGAGATGGCCGAGCGCAGCCGGGACCGCTGCCGATCGCCGCACCCGTGCGATCACGGAGATGATGTGCGTCCCCGTTTCAGTCGCCCACCCGGGATCGGCCTTTCGCTGGGCAACGGTGAGCGGCAGGAAGAGATCCACCGGCGCGATGCCGTCGCCAGTGAAGCCGCGCGGCGCCACGCCGACGATCACGTACTCGATGCCGTCGACGACGACGCGGTCGCCGAGCGCCGCCGTGCTTCCGCCATAGCGGTGCTGCCAGAAGGCGTGACTGAGGACGGCGACAGCGTTCCCCGCAGGCAACCGATCGTCGTCTGCATCGAAGAAACGGCCGGCGGCAGGGCGCGCGCCGAGGACGCGGAAGTAGTCGCCGCTCGCGGCGATGACGGACACCTCGGTGAGCTCGCTGCCGCGGCCAATCGTTAGGCGCTGCGGACGCGATGCCGCGACGCCCGCGAATGCGTCGTCGAGCGCGCGCGCCGCCTGGAAGACCGGGTACGACATCGTTTCCATCGCGTACCGATCGCCATCCGCCGTCGTCACGTCGACCCGGAGACGCGCCAGCTCGCTGGGATCCGTGACGCCCGGCGGCGCGACCAACATCAACCGCGCCACCAGACTCACCATCGCGGCGTTGGCGCCGATCGCGAGCGCGAAGGTGGTGACGATTCCGGCGGCGAGACCGGGCTCGCGGCGGAGCGATCTCAGCGCAAACCTGAGATCCTGGCGCGCATCCTCGAGCAGAGCGAGTACTCGCCCGCGGATGTCGGTCACCGCGCGCGCGCCCGCTCGAAGGTCATTGACGTACCATCGCGCGAGACGAGGTACACTGAGCCGTTCGCACCAAACCCCGCGATCGTCCGGCCAGCCGGCACCTGCACGCGATCCACGAGCTTACCGGCGCGGTTGATGACATCGTAAACTGGCCCGCCAGGGATCTGCTTCGTCGGAATCGTACGGATCCAGAGATTCCCCTCGGCGTCAGCGCGCACCGCGTTGGTGAAGAATGGAGGTTTGTAGTCCGGCAGCTCACTTGGCGCGATGAAGTTGAGCTGCGGCTGACCGCCGCCGATTGTCCCGCCGCCGGGGCCGCCGCGGCCGCCGTCGGGCCCCATCTGGATCACGATTCGCTGACCGGCTCCGCCGTCTGGCCCGCCAGCGGGAGCCGTCCCGGCGGCGCCGCCAGCGGGTGCGCCCTGTTGAGTAGACGCTAATCGCTCGCGCGCCGCTTTCACCGAATCGATGAAGGCGACCTTGTCCTCATCCGTGAGTCGCTGCCAGTCGAACGGGATCTTCGGCGCCGACTGCTTCGTACCATCGGCGTTCACGAAGTCGACGTGGTAGTCCTGGCCGCGCACGAAGGCGATGCTCCCGTCCGAGAGTACCGCCCACTCATCGACGGTGGGCAGCGGGTTCACCTCGGACGTGATCCGCATGTTGCCCTTGTCGTCCTGCGACACCTGCATGTTGACCTTCGGGATCTTGATCACACCGACGGTGTCGAGCCGACGCGTCGTGAGATCCACGCGCACGATCATCGCGGATTCCGGTGGTGTCGGCATCATCGGCATGCCGTTGCTCGACGTCGGCGGCGGGCCGTTGCGGATGAAGCGGAAGGGCGCGCGGTAGACGAGCCGTCCATTCGCGTCCAGCGCGGCGTTCGCGCCGAAGAGTCCACCGAGCGCTCCCGCATCCTCGGCACGCGGCAGCGCCATCACGCGGGTCATCCTCCCGTTCGGATCGACGACCATCATCGACATCGACTGCGGATCGACGAAGAGCGTCGAATCGCCGCGATACGGAATGATGCTCGCGATGCGTCCGGAATACGCCGTGGACGTCGCCGGTGTCGTGTCAGCGACGATGCTGATCGGCGCGAGCGTCGAGTCGAGGAGCACGACCTTCCGCCCGACGACGTCGTTGACGAGCACGCGTCCTCCCGGCAGCGCGCGCACGCCGATGATGTTGCTCCATTGCACGGAGCTCTTCGCCGCGACCGCCGGCAGCTGCCGGATCGCCGGCTGCTGCTGTGCTCCGGCGGCACTTGAGATGAGAAGAAGTGAAAGTAGCGTGTGGCGAATCATGATTGGCCGACGTGTGGGGGGAATAGCAAAAGCATCTAGGGTGCTGACACTAATCATGGCCGCGAGATGATCACCTGCGTGCCGCCACCGCCGCCGCCGCCGAATGATGCGCCGGCGCCGGCCATTACTGCGCCGGCCGTGCCGGGGAGCATCGGGGCGCCCGTGAAGGCGGCCGTGCCCGAGCGGATCGACGCGAGATAGCGCGGCTCGAGATAGCCGGCGATGAACGGCGGCAACTTGCGCAGCTGCTCCGCCGTCAGAATCTGCTTAACCTGTGGCGCGAGCTCCACCAGCAGATCCACCGATGCCCGGCGTGCGCTGAGATAGCGGTCGTACGCCGCGCCCTGATCGTACTGACTGGGCAGGTCGCTCAGATACTTCGCCACTGGCGTCCAGATCGAATCGACGCGGACGCTGTACCACCGGTTCAGGGACGCGATGCTGTCTGCCTGCTGCGAAGTGAGGTGCAGGCTGTCCTGCTGACGGAGAATCTGCGCCATCGGATTCGGGAAGCCGCCCGTGCCGTACATCAGACGAAGGAACTGCTCCGGCATCTTCTGCCCATCCGTGCGACGACCGCGGTCGAGCTGCATCGTGAGCGACTGCCGCTCGCGCGTCGGCCCGACGTCGAAGCGCAGCATCGCCGTCAGCGTCACCGGCAGACGGAACGCGCTGAGCGCCGGCAGCGTTGCGCCGAAGCGCTGATTCACCTCGTAGAGGTACCGCCCGCTAGACGCGTCGAACCCGCGCACGTAGAGCAACGACTGATCCGGCGATGCCGGTTGCCCCCAGCCGTGCAGACTGCTCGAGCCGTGCAACAACAGGTCCGCCGCGCCTAACGGGTTCGAGAGATTGAACGAGAGCGTCGCGCGCTGGGGCATCCGCACGCGCATCGGGTTGAAGGTGAAGCTCAGATTTGCCGTCGACATCCACGGCCCTTCGCAGCTGTTGCGCGCCGCCAGGTTGCCGAGCTGCCGCCGCAGACAATCGCGCGCCGCGCCCGACCCGTTCTCCAGTAACTCCTTCATCCCCGAGGCAACCGCCGGCTGGTTGGCCGTTGCCGGATCAAACAGGAACGCGCGGTCGTTCACGTAGCCGTCGCCGTTCATGTCCGCGGCGACGAGTGGGGTGAAGGGCGTGCCCGAGCGGAACTGGCCGTACCAGTTCACATTCACCGTGTTGAAGAAGTTGTAACCGAGCGTGTAGACGATCTGGTGGCGCGAGTCGAACGACGATCGGCCCCATGACAGGTCGAACGGATTGCCCACCGTGCTCGCGAACCCTCGCACCTGGTCGCGCACGTTCCCGTACACGTACGACAGGCTCCACGAGTACGAGGTGTTGAACGTTGCCGGCGAGAGACGCAGGCTCACCTGCCGGCTCTCCGACTGCAGATCCGAGCGTAGCTCGGTGACATGCGAGTAGAGCGGCGTCACCCGCGCGTCGCCAGACGCGATTGCGCCCGTCGATGGCACGATGCTCGACTGCCGTACGTAGACCGGACGGCCACCCTCATTGAGGAGCGCGAACTGCTCCTCAGCCTTGAAGTTCAGGTCGTAAATCCCCGCCTGGTTGAGATTCCGCGAATACGTCCCTTCCAGCGTCGCCATGAACCGGTTGCCGAGCACCGGCCCGTTCCACTGCAGATTCGACCGGACGCTGCGCGGTGCGGTGAAGTCTCTCGCAAAGAGGAACGCGTTAGGCGCGCTGTTGGCAAAGACGCTGCCCGTCGTCCCATCCGCGCACGCCGTCGGAATCATCGATGGGTCGCTGTACGCTGCCCAGCTCGGGAGCGGCGTCGCCGGCCCCACGCAATTCAGCTGCTGCACCGCGCTCGGCAGTCCGGTGTTGTCGAGCGCCTGCCCGAGCATCGTTGTCTGCGGCATGTTCTGGAAGAGACCGATGCCCCCGCGGATGACCGCGCGCGGAACGCGCGCCGCGCCGTCGAAGCTCGCGACCTGTGGCGCCGTGCCGTAAGTCCACGAGAAGCCGAGTCGCGGGCTGAGATAGACGTGATCGGGCGCGCGGTCGTTCCGAACGCCGAAGACATTCTCGAGATCCGGGTTGAAGCGTGGATCGTCGAGGAAGTGATTGCCATCGAGCCGGACGCCGTACTGGATCTGGAGATCGTTCGTCGCGCGCCACGCGTCGCCTAACGAGAGCGCGCCGAGGAGCTGGCTCGCGCCGCTCGTCCGCGGCGAGAGCTGGCGCGTGAACGACGCCGGCTGGTTCGCCGCCAGATCGCCCAGCGACAGATACGAGTACGTGCCGAGGAGGTTCGTGGTCTGGTTCGACGTGTACGCGTCGCGCCGCAGCTCGCTCGTGAGCTTGAGCCGATGCTTGTTGTTCGCGCTGAACCACGACAGCTGATTGAGCAGGCCGATGCTGTTGGTCGACTGCGACGTGTTGAGCCCCTGATTCCCCCCGAAGGAAAGGTTCTGAAGGCCGCTCGAACCATCGTCGAACACCGAGTTCACGATCACCCGCCCGCTCGGCAGGTACAGATAAGGCCTGCCCGAGCTCTGGGAGCCGCTCACGCCTAACGTCGTTTCCTCGAGAATGCCGAAGCCGAAGTAGCTGTTGTGGCGCGCCTGGATTCCGGCGTTCCAGCCCGTGCGCTTGCCGCTGCTCGCCGGGAGCGACGTCGCGCCGCCGCCGATCGGCGCCTGACGATTCCAGCCGCCATTGAAGGTGAGGTTGAACGCCTGCCCCGTCGTCGAGCTCGGCGGGGCGAAATCGATGCTACCGAACATCGATCCCTGATCGTTCGTGCGGTCGCTCGGCACGCGCCCGACCGCTGTCGGCACCTGCTCCTGGCCAAGGATGCCGAGGAAGCGGGAGACGGAATCCGGCGCGACACCCGCCGTTTGCAGGCCGAGCGGCCCGGTGTTGAGCAAGCTCTGATAGTCGTTCGCGCGCCGGCCGAACTGATAGGCGATGCTGTAGAAAGCCTTGTCCATCACCAACGGCCCCGCCGCGAGCCCGCCGAGCGAGACGTTCGTGTACTGCTGGCCAAGCGCCTGCGCGGCGCGGTCGGTCCATTGCAGCTGCGGCGCGTCGAGGTTGAGACTCATGCCGCGCGTGATGAAGTTCGATCCCGGACGTGAGCGAATCGTCAACTGACCGCCGCTGAACCCGCCGCGCGACACGTCGTAGGGCGAGGTCACAAGGGACGACGAGACGCCAGCATCCCGCGGCAGGTTGGAACCGCCGAACGCCATCCCGTTCAACGTCATGTTGTTCTGATCGGCGCCAAGTCCGAGCACTGAGAAGCCGTTCGGGTCGCCGTTCTGGCCAGGCACGAGCTGCACGCCAGGGAGTGTCGCCGCCATCGCCGCGAGATCGCCGAGGTCCGCCGGCGGCAGCGCCGCGGGCGAGACGGGACGCTCCGTGCCGCCGATGTCGGGCTGCGCATCGTTGCGCGACACCTTCTCGCGAGCGGCGGTGACTTTCATGGCGTCGAGATTCACGGCGGCGCGGGTGAGCTTCGCGTCAGCGACGAGTATCTCCTCATCGGCCGTGCGCTTCACCTCGAACCGCTTCACGGCGTATCCGAGCGCCGCGAACGAGACGATGTAATCGCCCTCGCCGTTCGGGAACGTCACCGTGAATCGGCCGCTCCTGTCGGTCTGGGCTTGACGGCTCACCTGACCATTGAGCGACGTGACTGTGACGCGAGCACCCTCGACGGGCGTGCTATCCGGTCCGATGACTCGGCCGCGAACGACGTCAGCTTGTTGGGCATCGAGTCGCCGGGCTCCGGGGAGTGCTGCTCCCAGCAGCGTGGCAACGAAGGCAACGGGCAGGCAAAAGCGCACGGGTGCTTCCGTGGTGGGGGGACGTCATTGGACCCGGCCAACGAGCCGAGGGTTTCCTGACGTCAGCCGACTCCCGTGGCTATCCTGTTTCCGCCAGGCGTGACCCGCCGCCGAGGACGCGCCTGCGGCTCTCGATCCAGGCTACGATTTGCCCGGCTTCTTGAGCTTGATAACGATGATGCCGTTCGCGCCGCGGACGCCGTACAGCGCTGTTTCGTCCGGCTTGGTCAACGCCTTGATGGACTCGATGTCGTACGGATTGATCCCGACGAGTGCCCCACCCGGTCCCGGCTTGTACGGCACGTCGTCGACCAGATAGAGCGGCCCATTGCTCGAGTAGAAAGACGACGGTCCCCTCATTAGCTGGACTGCGATCTCGCCGTTGCCCGTGTGCGTGATGTTGAGTCCGGGCGACGATCCCGCCCGCAACACCTTCACGAGCCCGTCATCCCTCGAATCGTCGGCAGTCGCAGGCGCGCGCTCGACGGCCGAGTGGCCGGTTTGCTTTCCCGAGGCACAGGCAGCGGCTCCAACGAGGAGCAGCGAAAGGCCATTCCGAACGAGCGACGAGGACATAGTGAGCCAGCGGCGCTGCCGCTGCGGAAAACCGCCGGTGACGATCGACGCCCCGGTAGCCCCCGCTCTGAAAGAGACCTCGCGTCGGACGGTCGTGTCCGGCGTGGATCCCAGAGATTTACAGATCTTTACCGCCAAGGCAAGGGAATCTTCGCCGAACTGCTTGCAATGGTCGCGACGCAGATATTCCGCTGTTCGGCAGCGGACCTAACGATATGCGCGGAAATGCTCCGCTGCGCGGATCCGCGCAGCGGAGCATTACCTGACTGCCAATGTCGCGTTCTCCTACCTCGTTGGATCGTCTTCCGGATGGATGTAGGTCAGCTGGAAGGGACCGATCGCGTGCACCTGGACCTCGGTCTCTCCGCGCATGGTCGCGAAATGCGCCATGTGCGCCGGCGCCGAGACGAAACCGTCGTCCTTGAACGCAACGAGCGCGTCGTTCGAGAAGTTCTCGCCGATGCCGATGAGGAAAGTCCCTCGAAGCACCGTCACGTTTTCGTCGGTCGGGTGCGTGTGCGGCGGAAGGACGTATCCGTTCGGAAAGCGGAGCCGCACCGTGAAGAGCGCGCCCGGTACGCTCGGGTCGCCTTGCACTACCGCGAACTGCGCTCCCGGCGGAAAGATCGGCGGTGCCGGCCCCCAGTGAAACTGACTGTCGTGTCCCATCTCGTGCGCGCCGCCGCTCGAGCGGCTCGCGCTCGCGGACGCCGATTGGGAGTTTCTGGCCGTGATCCGGCTGCTATCACCATCAGAGCAGGCGGCAAGCATCAACGCAACGAGCAGCGTCGGTCCTGCATTCGGGACTCGCAACAACATCGTTCCTCCAGAGAGTTGTGGTCGAGAGACGGAAAGCTTGGTCATGGGCTCCGTCCCGGCGATGCGCCAAGTAGCGAACCGCTCCGCGCACTCTAGAGCGAGCCGATCGTCCGGTTATCGTCTGGGCTTGCGTTAGCACTGACGTGCCGACTCGCCTCACGCTGCTCGGAACGGTCTCACTCACGAGCTCCGACTCGCGCCCGCTGCGTCGCGCCTTGCAGCAGCGACGTCTCGCGCTCCTCGCCGTCCTCGCGACAGCGCCAGACCAGTCGGCGAGTCGCGATCGCCTGCTCGGACTCCTCTGGCCCGACCGCGACGAGCGTACCGCTCGACACCTGCTCGCCGATTCCGTCTACGTGTTGCGACGTGCCCTCGGTCACGAGGCGATTTCGGCTGCCGGTGAGACTCTGCGTTTGTCCGCTGACCACGTGTGGACTGACGTCACCGAATTCCAGCGCGCGGTGGCGGATGCGCGATGGTCGGACGCGCTTCGCCTCTATCGCGGCGAATTCCTCGACGGCTTCTTCGTTCGCAACGCGACCGACTTCGATCAGTGGGCTCTGATGGAGCGGTCCCGCCTACACGCGCTCGCGGTGAGAGCCGCCAACGCGTCCGCCTCGCGCCAACGTCGCGCGACGGACATCGATTCCGCGACCGCCGGCATCATCGCGCGAGGGCGCTACCACTGGCATCAGCGCACCCGCGAATCGATCCTCCGCGCGATCGAGTACTTCAACCATGCCGTCGAGCGCGACACACATGCGGTCGAGGGCTGGTGTGGTCTCGCGGACTCCTGGATCGCCATGGCCGGCCGCGGCTACGTGCCGACGGCCGTCGCGATCGCGCGTGCGGCGGCGAGTGCTGAACGGGCGATCACCGCCGACGACACCCTCTCGGCCACCCACACGACAATGGGAGGAGTGCACATCCTGCGACGCCGGTGGCATGACGCCGTCGCCTCGCTACGTCGCGCCATCACGATCGACCCGGCGAACGCGGACGCCCGTCATTGGCTCGCGATGACGATGCTCACCGCTTTTGGTGCGCGAGACGAGGCCTTTCAAGAGCAGGCGATCGCGGCGACGCTGAACCCCACGTCGGCCCTTCAGCTCGGCGCCCTCGGCTGGCTGCAGTACCTTCGTCGAGAATTCGCCCTCTCACGGTCGAGCATGGAGCCCGCGCTCCATCTCAATGCCGACCTCGAGGAAGGTCATGCTGGCCTGGCGCGCGCCGCCGCTCGCCTCGGCGACGACGCTATGGTCGCGAACACCATCGCCGGGGGCCTAACGAGAGGCAAGCACCGTCGCGGCGATCTCCTCGCCGAGCACGCCTCCGCGCTCGCCGTGCTCGGCGACATGCCTCGCGCCCAACGCCTCGCGGAGCAAGCGAGCGCGGAGGGCGCGACGTCCATCAATCTCGCTCTGGCCTGGGCAAGCGTCGGCGACGCGAGCCGCGCGATGGACTGCCTGTCGCGCGACTCATTGCGCGTCTATTGGGCTCCGCAGGCGATCTGGTGGGACCCTCGCCTCGACGCGATTCGCGACGACCGCCGCTTCGGCCGCATTTGGAACCGCGTCGCTGACGTTTGGTCGCCCGAGTGGCGATGATCAGCGACGCCCCGGCTGGCTCCGGGTGACGATCACGAATCGATCGCCCTTCGCGGACACGTCGTACATCGTGTTCACGTTTGCCTGATACGCCGCCGTGAACAGCACCGTCTCGGCACCGAGCTTGGGCGGCGCGCCGTCCCACCCGTCCGACACCGGCACGGCGATGAGCCTGTCCTCGCGCCAGTAGTAAAGCTCCTTTCCGTCGCCGCGCCACACGGGATGGATGCCGCCGCTGTGTGACAGCTGCACCCGGCGAGTGGGACGCGGATACGAATCCAGGTACACCTCGTCGCGCCCGGATGCGTTCGATGTGTACGCAATCCAGCGTCCGTCTGGCGAGACACGAGCTGCTGTCTCGTCCGCGGCTGTCGCGACATAAGGAGTAGGGGCCGAGCCATCGGCGGGCTGCACGAGCACGTCGTAACCGTTTCCACCAGCGTCATCGCTGATGATGAACGCACGTCCGTCGTGCACCCAATCGCTCGTGAATTGCGTCCCGTTGCGCGACGCGATAACTCGGGCGGCCGAATCGGTGAGCCGGCGCGTGGCGATGTCCTTGCCACCGGGCGCATTCACGGAAAACGCCACGACCTTGCCGTCGGGGCTCCACTGCGGATCGTTGCTGTCGGCGGCGTCATCGGTGAGCCGCCGCGTCGCGCTCGTCTCGAGGTCCGTCACCCAGATGTCGCTCGTGCTCCGGCCCGCGCCGAACGCGCCGTACGCCACGCGTCTGCCGTCGGGCGAGAAGCGCGGCGTCCACGGACGATTGGCGTCGATGCCGCGGAGCACTCGCCCCGTGCGGTCGACGACGACGAGTGAGATCGCGTCGTTGGACGCGAGACGCACCGGATCGCTCACGTTCGCATCGGCGTTCGCGATTGCCGGTGGATTCCCGGGCCGGCCGACCAGCAGCCCGGTCACGGTCGATGATTGCGCGAGCCCCCATCCGCTCACGAGTCCGACGGCGACTCCGGCGATTGCCGCATAGACCGCGGCGCGCGGCCTGATGAGAGACTTGGGCGGCGTGGGAGTCACGCGCGGCACGCCCCCGCGCTCGGCAGAATCCGCCACTGCGGCGCGCGCGATGCGATCCGGCGACCCATCGAGTGCCGCCGCGAGCGCCGCGGCGCTCGCATAACGCTCGGCCGGACGCTTGGCGAGCGCGCGCCTAACGGCAGCATCCACCGCGGCGGGAACCTCCGGGCGCAGTGTGGCGAGCGGCGCCGGCGGCTCCCGCAGCATGCGCAGGATCGCCTCGCGCGAGTCGGCGACGAATGGCGGCGCGCCCGCGAGCATCTCGTAGAGCACGGCGCCGAGGGCGTACACGTCCACGCGCGCGTCGAGGGCACGCTCGCCGGCGGCCTGCTCCGGCGCCATGTACTGCGGCGTGCCTAACGTCAGTCCCGTGCGCGTCAGTCGCTCGCCACCCGCATGCTCGAGGGCGAGCGCGATCCCGAAATCGGCGACGAGCGCGTGACCCTCGTGAAGGAGCACGTTCTCCGGTTTGATGTCGCGGTGCACGATGCCATGCCCGTGCGCGTGCTCCAGCGCGTCCGCGATCTCACGTGCGATGCGGACAGCCTCGTCGATCGGGAGCGCTCCGCCCCGGCTCAGCTTCGACCGCAACGTCTCGCCGTCGACGAACGGCATCACGTACCAGAGCCGGCCGCCAACACTTCCCGAGTCGAAGAGCGGCAGGATGTGCGGATGCTGCAAGAGCGCCGTGACGCGGATCTCCTCCAGGAATCGCTCCGCCCCCACGGCGGCGGCCACCTCGTCGCGCATCACCTTCACCGCGACAGTTCGCTCGTGCCGCAGGTCGCGAGCGCGGTACACGGTCGCCATCCCTCCGTGCGCGATCTCGGCCTCGATCGCATATTGGTCGGCGAGAGTGCTCGCGAGCGCCGCGGCCATTCGCTCGTTAGGCACGAACACCGGCGGCGCTCCGGGCTCCTCCACCGCGGGCCGCTCGAGGAAATTGGTCGCCATCGCGTCGTGCGCTCCCAGGAGCGACGCGACCTCCTGCCGGAGCGCGTCGTCGGTGCCGCACGCTTCGCGGATGAAGGCGTCGCGCGTGCCCGGCTCGCGGTCGAGCGCGGCGCGGAGAATGGAATCCACGGCGCGCCACCGCTCCGGTGTCATGCGCGTCGGCTCGGACATCGTCGTTAGGCTCCGAGCTCGCGGCGAAGCCAGGCACGCGCCACGGCCCATTCGCGACCGACCGTCGCCTGCGAGACGCCCAGCGCCACCGCGCATTCGGGAATGCTCAACCCCCCGAAGTAGCGGAGCTCCACGAGCCGCGACTTCCGCGGGTCGAGCTCCGCGAGCCGCGCGAGCGCGTCATCGAGCGCCAGCAGGTCCACGGCGTCTGCGGCCGACTCTGCGTCTGGCGCGGCACCTACGCGGTCGACTTCGCCGAGCGTGACCTGCACCGGCGCCCCACCTCGCTTGATCGCGCGGCGCGTCCGCGCATGATCGACGAGCACGCGTCGCATCATCTGCGCGGCGACGGCGAAGAACTGCGTCCGGCTCTCCCAGCGCGCGCCGCGCTGGCCGTCGAGCCGCATCCATGCCTCGTGCACGAGCGCCGTGGGCTGCAGGGTATGACCATCCGCCTCGCGCCTGAGAGCGCTCGCCGCCCGCCGCCGCAGCTCCGCATAGACGAGCCGCGCGAGCGCTTCCGGCGCCGCCGCGTCACCCCGCTCCCACGCGTGGAGAAGCTCGGTGATGGCAGGCTGGCGCTCGGGCGGAGTCAGGACGGACATGATCACACGAGATCGAAAGAGACGGCGAAGCAGCAGGCTACGTGTCGGACACCGCGGGTCGTGAGTGGGTTTGGTCGCGTTCTCCGCGCTACTGGATAGGGCGCCGTGGGCGCCCGTTTCCGAGCAAGGAGGACACGATGCTTACGCCCGCAGGTCGACTCACTGTTTCAACTCTCTCGTTCGCGGTGCTGATGGCCACGCTCGGTGCGTGCGCCCGAGGCCCGGCGCCAGTGGCCTGGGAAGGAGCCCCCATCGTGGCGGGAGACCAGACGACGATCCGCTTCGAGAACGAGGCCCGGACTTACGTCGACGTCTATCTGATCGGTGAGACGCGACAATGGTGGCTCGGTCGGGTCGCGCCGGGAGCGAACACGACACTCCGGATCAAGGACGAGGCGCTCGAGCTGACGTCGGGCTACGTGCGACTCGCCGTGCTGCCGGGCGGACGGTTGACGGGGCAGGCCGCGCGCGATCCGCGGGCGACGTTGACGATCGCGCAGCCGGGCGCCTCGCTTCTCTCACAGCGCTGGACCTTCCGTCAATTGCAGCTCGCGGCTCCCGAGATCTTCGGAGCACCGGTGTCCGTCAGCCGTCGCTAGCGAAGTTCGTCAGCGGGGGAGCGGGATTCCGAGGAGCATGGGAGCCGTTAGGCGGCGCGCGGGAATCCGCGCGCCGCGCTCCGTGTATTTCTCCCACTGGCTGTTCGCGACGTACACGAACTCATCGCCAACGAGCGTTCCGATCGTCGGCTCGTCGGCGACGGCGGTGTTGCGATCGAGCAGCTCGGCGCCCTCGATGCGCGTTCCCGTTCGATCGAGCACGTAGCGCATGATCCGCGCTGGCGCGACGCCGTTCTGCACCGCGATGATCGCGCCGCGATACCACACCAGTCCGTCGCAGCCGAGTGAAGTGCTGGAGGGCGTGTCGTCGAGGCGCGTCACCGCGCGTGTGCCGAGCTCGACGCGGAGCAGCCCGTGCGAGTAGTCCGCGACGTACAGCACGTTCGCGTTAGGCGGCGCTGCCATTCCCTGCAGCGATCGGAAGAGCGGATGGCGGATCGCCTCGAGCGTGTCGGCGCCAGCACGCAATCGATAGAGGACGGGATCGTACGAGTCGGTCACGAAGACGTCGCCCGCGGGGCCCAGCATGACATCGCCGAGCGCATGACCGCGCGGTGAAGCCGGCAGATCCCAGCGGCGCTCGATCACTCCGTCCGCGATCCGCACGCGAATGATCGCCGCGATGATGGAGTCGCCGGGCGTGTAGCCGTCCATCTGCGGGATGCCAGCGAGCGTCGCCCAGAGCACGCCGCGCATCGTATCGACGCGAACTCCGAGCACGGCACCCATCCCGGCCATGGCACGAGGCCACAGCTCACGCGCCACCTTCCCATTCACGACTTCGGCGATCGTACGATGCCTGACGCTTGCGACGTAGTAGCGATGCGACCGTGCATCGTAGTCGACGCCTTCGGGCCAGAACGTCGAGTCGGTGAGCGTCGCGACGACACGGCTCCGCACGTTCGGAACGAGATTACTGTCCAGGCGCGCGACGACGGACGCGAATCCTGGCTGGATTGCCAGGCCCGCAAAGCGCCCGTCTGCACGGAGATCTCGGCCGAGGCCGAGCGCCGCGTACGCGTTCAGGGCATCGAGCACGCCGGCGGTATCGGCAGCGAGAAGTCCGGCCACCGCGCGTCCCCAGAGATACGCCGGCTGGGTGGGCCAGGCGGCCGCGGCATGGTCGACTTCCCGGTGCGCGGCAGCATAGTCGTGGATTCCGAGCGCCGCGGCGGCGCGCGACCAAGCCGCCCTCGCCACGCCCGCCGAGTCGACGGAAGCGATTCCGCTCATCGCCTGGGCTAAAACCAGGCGCGATCCGAGGAGCCACGAGAGCGCGAGCACGACCGGTCGCGCGCGACGCAAGAGTACGGCGGCCATGCATGAAGAATGTGCCGCGCGACCGCCGAGTTACAGCGACCCGGGACGAAGCGCTCGCGGGCGTGATGAATCGACGGAAGTCGTGGATGCGCGACGAACGTTCGGGGCTCCGTCCGAACTATCCGCGTCGGTCGCTCTGGATGCCGCGATCACATCACGCCGGTGCCCGGGCACAGCGTCCAACGGCCGTTTCGCATCTTCGTAACTCGTTAGGCGCTGTGCGATCACGGTCGCAAGTGACGCCGAGATGCACGCTTCCGCGCCGCGGTCATCGACTGCGCCAGGCACCCCGTTCGGTCCGCTCACCACCCACGCGACACAATTCGTCACTTTCGACTGGCCGCGCCAAGTCCCCTCCTTACCTTCGCCGCCGCGTGCGCCGGCTCGCCCGGCGCCGTTTCGCGTTTGTGCATCGCGGGCGCCGTCATCGCTCCATCGGGCCGCGCCCACCACGCTCGCACCTGGAGGAGGAATGACATCGCTGCGGCAGATCCTCGGCTCCGCCGTCGTCGTGCTGGTAACCCTCGCCGTCACACCGCCGATCGCGGCGGCCCAGACACCCATCACCATCACGGGACACGTGACCGCCGAACATGGCGCCACGCTCAGCAACGTCACCGTGTCGCTCGCCGAGCTGGGCCTGGGGGCGATCACCCGCGACGACGGGAGCTATTCACTTCGCGTCCCCGCGGCGCGCGTCGTCGGACAGACGGTGACGCTCTCGGCGCGTCGCGTCGGCTACAAGCCGAAGACCGCGCGCGTCACCTTGAGCGGCGGCGACCTCGTGCAGGATTTCGACCTCGAGTCGAATCCGCTTCAGCTCGGCGAAGTGGTCATCACCGGCGCCGGCACGTCGACCGAAGTCGAGAAGCTCGGCAACGTGCGCAACTCCGTGTCGCCCGAGCTCATCGTCAAGTCGAACGAGTCGAACTTCGTACAGGCGCTCGCGGGCAAGGCGCCTAACGTGCAGGTGCAGCAGACGTCGGGCGACCCCGGCGCCGGATCGGCAATCCAGATTCGTGGCCTGCGCACGATCAATGGCTCGAGCCAGCCGCTCTTCATCGTCGACGGCGTGCCGATGAACAACACGACGTTCTCGAGCACGAACTTCAATCCCATCGACGTCGCCGGGGTCAATCTTCCTGGTCAGGTGAATGGCGGTGAGCTCGAGGGCACGTCGGCTCCAAACTCGCTCGTCTCGCTCAACCCGGACGACATCGAGAACGTCGAGATCCTCAAGGGCGCCTCGGCCGCGGCGATCTATGGATCGCGTGCGGCGAACGGCGTCATCCTCATCACGACGAAGCGCGGCCATTCCGGCGCGACGCGGTACTCGTTCCGCAGCTCCATGTCCTCCGATCAGGTGACGAAGAAGTGGCCGCTGCAGCGCCAATACGGCCAGGGCCTGTTCGGGCAGTCGACGCTCGTCACACGTAGCTGGGGTCCGGCGCTATCGGGCGTGCAGACCTACGATCACGCCAGCGAGGCGTTCGACACGGGACACATCATGGACAACGTGATCTCGGTGAGCGGCGGGACGGATCGAACGACGTTCTATCTCTCCGGCAACTACAACCATAACGAGGGCGTGTTCGTCGGACCGAACAACTACTTCAATCGCGCGACCTTCCGACTCAACGCGTCGCACCGATTGACGGACGGTCTCACCGTCGGCGGCAACTTCTCATATGCCGACACCCGCGGGAACTTCACGCAGCGCGGCAACAACACCAATGGCCTGCTGCTCGGACTCTTCCGCACGCCGCCCGAGTTCAACAACAAGCCATTTCTCGATCCGGTGACAGGCCTGCACCGGAGCTACATGGTGCCCGATGCCAATCTCTCGACCGTCGGTGTGGATCGCATCTTCAGCAATCCGTTCTTCACGCTGTACCAGGAAGTGAACGACCAGCAGGCCAACCGCTCGCTCGGGGACGTGAACGCGTCATACGTCGCGACGAGCTGGCTCAAGTTCGACTATACGTTAGGCGCCGATGTCACCAACGACGCGCGGCTCGAGGGGTGCC
The DNA here is from genome assembly GCA_021154325.1 of Gemmatimonas sp. GTDB lineage: Bacteria > Gemmatimonadota > Gemmatimonadetes > Gemmatimonadales > Gemmatimonadaceae > AG2. The sequence continues at coordinate 9,030 of JAJKIR010000043.1, read as the reverse complement.
CGATCGATTGTACCGGCGCCGCGCTCGGTGGTCGCATTACCGAGGGCCGGATCAGCGACTACCAGATCGACCACAACCTCACCGGCACTGCGACCTGGCACCTGACCAACCGCCTCGGCGGCACGTTCACCGCCGGCCAGAACCTCAACGCGCGGAACTTCCGCACCTTCTCCGACATCGGCCGCGGACTGATCGCACCCCAGCCGTTCAGCATTCTCAACACGCTCGCCCGCGATCCGGCGTCGGATTACCAGTACGAGATCCATAACGAGTCGTACTTCGCGCAGGAGACGTTCGACATCTTCGATCAGCTGTATCTCACCGCCGCGCTTCGCAACGACGGCTCGACGACCTTCGGCACCCAGAATCGCCGCAGCTGGTTCCCGAAGGCGAGCGCCGCCTGGACATTCACGAATGCTCACAGCGTTCCTTACCTCACCTTCGGCAAGGCGCGCATCTCGTACGGCGAGGCGGGACAGGAGCCGCAGCCGTATCTCACGTCGCAGACCTTCAGCGGCACAGCGCTCACCGGAACGATCTCGCAGGGCACGGGCCTCACGCCAACGCAGAGTGGCAACGGTGGCCTCGTGCCGACGGTCACGAAGCCGGCGTCAGCGCTCAATCCCGAGCGCACCAAGGAGCTCGAGGGCGGCTTCGACATTGGCTTTCTCGGCGAGAAGGCCGACTTCAGCGCGACCTGGTATCGCGCTCAGACCTCGGACGTCATCCTCATCACGCCGACACCGCCGTCCAGCGGATATTCGTCGGAGGCGAAGAACGCCGGCGTCTTCCGCAACTCTGGAACGGAGCTGTCGCTCAACCTGCGACCGCTCACTCGGCCGGCGTACAGCTGGGATGTCGGGATCGGCTGGGCACGGAATCAGTCGCTCGCCGTTTCGATCGCCGGCGCCGAGTTCCTGCCCATCGACAACTTCTCGGGACACACCGAGAACGTCGCGATGGTTGGGCGGCAGTTGGGCGTCATGCGCGGACTGGGCTGGGTGCGCTGCGGCATCACCAACTACGCCGACTATCCGGCGCTCAATCTGGCGCAGGTTTGTGCGGGTGCCCCAAAGGGCGCGCTCTACATCGACGACGGCACGCACTGCGTCACGAAGGAGCCCGACATGCCATGTGCGGATACACGCGATCGCATCATCGGCGATCCGAATCCCAAGTGGACAGGCAACCTGCACAGCACGTTCCGCTACCGGAAGCTCGAGCTCTCCGGACTTCTCGACATCAAGAAGGGCGGTGACGTGATCAACGGAACACGCGGCGCGCTGCTCTCCTATGGAACCGATATCGAGACGGCCAACAGAGCGACGTGCACCACGACGCATAACGCCGATTGCACGGGCAACCTGCACGCGTTCGGCGAGTCGAACTTCTATCCGGGCCCAGTCGTTGGACCGGGTGCGGGGAAACAGATCCCCATCGGTCAGAACTGGTATCAGGCGAGCGGTCTCGCTGCCTGTCCGTTCACGAACATGGACGAGCCATGCGTCGAAGACGGCGGCTACGTGAAGCTCCGCGAGCTCTCCGTCGCGTACACCTTCGATGGCGCATGGGTCGGCCGCTATCTCGGTCTCTCGACGCTCGATGTTCGCGTCGCCGGTCGCAACCTGAAGACCTGGACGAAGTACCGCGGTCTCGATCCCGAGACGAATCTCGGTGGCGCCACCGCACGCAGCTTCGGCGGGCAAGACTATTTCAATCTGCCGCTCACTCGCTCGTTCGTGTTCACCGTCGGGCTCAACCGCTAACGCGAGGTAACAGACATGAGACGCATCTGGAACATCGCGACGGCTTTGCTCGTGGCGTCGACGGCTGCCTGCAGCTTTCTCGACTCACCGAAGGCGGTCGCAGACCCGAATAACCCGACCGTCGCATCACGCAACCAACTCTTCGTCGGCGTACAGGCGAACACCTTCGGCTACTACGAAGGCTACGTGCCGATGCTGGTCTGCATGTGGATGCAGCAGTGCGCCGGCGTGAACAGCCGCTTCGTGCAGACCGAAGGTGAATACGGCATCACCCACGGCTCACTCGACTTCACGATGTCCGGCGTGTACGTCGGCGGTGGGCTCGTCGGCATTCGCGCCGTGGAGGCGAGTGCGGACGCCGCCGGTGACAAGTTGTACAAGGGCGTCGCGGAAGTGCACGAGGCGATGGTCATGATGCTCACCGCCGACACGTGGGGCGATGTGCCGTATCGCGAGGCAATCAGCACTAAGACGACTGCCGCGTTCGATCCCCAGCTGCAGATCTACGACGATCTGCTCGCCCTCCTCGACAAGGCGATCGCCGATCTCAATGGCGGCGGCGATGGTCCGGGAGCGGCGGATCTCGTCTACGGCGGCGACAAGACGAAATGGACCGAGGCGGCGCACACCCTCAAGGCACGTATCTATCTCCATCGTGTGGAGAAGCTGGGCACCGGCGAGTACGCGAAGGCGCTCGCTGAAGCGCGACTCGGCATCAGCAAGCCCGCGAACGACTGGCTTACGCAGCACTCGGCGGCCAACGCCGAGCGCAACGTCTGGAATCAATTCCAGACGACGTCGGGATTCGGCCAGGACCTCGTGGCCGGCGCGCGACTCGTGAACATCATGAAGGCCCAGAACGACCCGCGGCTCGCCGATTACTTCGCGCAGTCGACTAGCGGCGGCTACATCGGCTTCGACGTCACTGTCGGCACGACGGATGTGAAAACGGTGTCGCTGCTACGTGGCGCGCGCGAAACGGATCCGACCTTCCGGCAGCCGATCATCACCTATGATGAGAATCAACTCATCATCGCCGAGGCGCTCCTTCAGGCCGCCGACGTGACTGGGGCGGCGACGGCACTGAACACGGTGCGGGCGCGTTACAGCAAGCCGGCGATCACGACGCCGACGCTGAACGACATCATGACGGAGAAGTACATCGCGCTCTTCCAGAATCCCGAGGTGTGGAACGACTACAAGCGCACGTGTCTCCCGGCGCTGCAGCCGGCGGTGGGCAAGGCGGTGATTCCCGGCCGCTTCCTCTACGGTCAGACGCAGGTCCAGACGGATCCGCAGCCGGCGACGGAGAACGACAACATCACGACGCGTCGGAACGCGAACGATCCGGCGGCATGCCAGTGATCGGAGTTGGGTACCGGCGACGACTCGCGGCGACGGTCGCCGCGAGCGTCGTTGGGCTGTGCGGTTGCTACGGCTATGCCCCTCCGCCGTCGGGTTCCTCACTCGCCGGCACCGAGGCGCAGCTGCAGCTCAGCGACTCGGGCGCTGTCGTCTTGGCGTCGAAGATCGGCCCCGCCGCCGAATCGATCACGGGGCGCATCGTCACCGACTCGGCGCCGGGCTACGTCGTGTCGATTCTCAGCGTCAAGCAGCGCGACGGGAACGAGACGTTCTGGCACGGCGAACGTGTCGTCGTTGATAGAACGCTCATCACAGGTGCCGGCACTCGCCGCTTCTCACCATCGCGCACCGCCCTCTTCAGCGGCATTATCAGCGCCGGCCTCGTTGCCGCGCGCCTCGCGTTTCAGGGGCATGGGAGCGGCGGTGGGGGCGGGGGAATCGGGGGCCACACCGGCTCTCAGTAGCACTCTCGCTTGGTTGAAATCGCGACCAGCGGAGTCTCAAAAAACCTGATCACGAATTACGCGAATGAAACGAATTACACGAATCGCTCCATGCGAATGAAAGCTCCTCGCGTCACGAGCCCGGATTTTTTGTGACGACCTCGGGACGTTTCTACCGCGGATTCGACCCCTGTGCCGTTTGAGAAAGATCCCGTACTCCACGGGGGCCGCAGGAGTATTGTGCGCTATCGGAGTCATTCGGCAGTTCATTCGCGTAATTCGTGATCAGGTTTTCAAGACTCTGCTGATCGAGATTTCAAGTAGGCGAGAAAGAGCGAATCCCTCGCTACTTGCTCCACGGCGGCGTCACCCCATTCATCCGCGCATACGCGATCAACTGCCCGAGATGCTCGTGCAGGTCATCAGTCATCGCGAACGACGTCTCGATGATGTTGTGATCGCCGCCGAAGAGCTTGCGTGAGCCCGTGAGCTGGCCGTCGTCGATACCGGCGATGGATTGCTTCGTGTACGCGAAGCCCTCCTTGAGGTGCTTCAGTACGTCTTCCTTCGTCGATGCCGATTCGAACTTCTTGAACGAATCCTGACCGCGCGGAATCACCGGCGAACGCGCAGCGCCGTAGGCCATTGGGGCGAAGACATAGAACTCGCTCGCGACGTGCATGAATGCCTCGCCCACCGAGCGCACACCCTGCGCCGGCCGCCACGAGTACTTGTTCGCCGGAAATGCCTCGGCGAGCGCGAGAAACTTGCTCTGCAACGTGTCGAGATCGGCGAGGAACTGCTTTCGCACTTCGACGGCGGACTCGCGGTTGGGCGCTCCATCCTGAGCGCGCAGCGCGTGGTGCGGCAGGGCGAGCAGCATCAACGCCGCCGCGGCGATGGGGGCGATTCGGGCGGTCGTGTGGCGGGACATCGTGATCTCCTCGTAAGGGGCGGCGTCATTATAGGCGCCGCTGCCGAGGTCGCGAATCTCTCGTGACGACTCGCTGATCGTCGGGGACGAAGCGGCGCGTGCTACCAGCCGCCTCGCCCGTTCAACCGGTCGTGCGCATACGCCACGGCGAACGCGTGCGCGTCGACGACGTCGTCGGGCACCGCCATCCACTCGCCAAGCGCCTCAGCGTACTCGAAGCTCGCCTGCTCGAGCGCTTCCTCTGGCGTCTTGTGATACGTGTCGCCGCCGAAATCCCCGTGCGCGGTGTAACGGAACAGCATGACCCCCGGCTCGTTGCCCGCAACGAGCAGCACGACGTCGGCGATCGGGAGCATCTTCGCCGGATCCATCGGGAAGCCGCTCGTCTGTGCCGCCTGCCGCTCGCCGGCCAGTGGACCGATGAGGGCGATCCGTCTCATGAGCGATTGCTGAATCATCGGCGAGTGGCGAGTGACGGGTGGCGAGTGGCGAGCAGCGCGGCGGATTTCATCAAGTTACTCTCGCGCATTGCGGGCGCTAGAAGCGCTCACTCGCGATGAATGGCGTCGATCGGCGCCATCCGGGCCGCCTGGAGCGCTGGATAGATCCCGAAGGCGAGTCCCACCGCGACCGACGCGAGGACCGCCACCAGGATCGTGCTCGGCGAGACCCACGCGTAGATGGGCGCGTTGGTCTGCGCGCGCATGACGGCCGAGACGCCGAAGGAGGTCGCGAGACCGAGCGCCACGCCAAGGAAACTGCCGGCGGCGGAAATCGCCACAGACTCGCAGAGGAACTGAACGAGGATGTGGCGCTGCTGCGCTCCCGTCGCCTTGCGGATCCCGATCTCGCGGGTGCGCTCGACGACCGAGGCGAGCAGGACGTTCATGATGCCGATGCCGCCGACGAGGAGCGAGACGCCGGTGATCGCGCCCATGAGCAGCTTGAAGACGAGCATCCCCTGCTCGACCTGCTCGACGCGTGCCCGGTTGGTGCTCACGTCGACGCGGCCCTGCCACGCGCCGAAACGACGCGTGAGCCACTCCTCCACGCGCATTCGAGTCATCGTCGCGTCCTCGACCTTCGCCGCCTTCACGATCATCGTCGGCGCGCGATCGCCGAATCCGGCAACGCGTGCTCCCTCGGCGGCGCCGACGGGCATGTACGCGAGTCGCAGGCGGTCGTCTTCGTCGGCAGCGAGAATTCCGATCACCACGCGCGGCTTGCCCTGGAAGAAGACTGTGTCGCCAACGAGCGCCGCGGCGGCGGGTGTGAGCGGCCCGACGGGCGGCAGGATGCGTCGTGGATTCGCTTCCCTGGACGCAGCGGCGGGCCTAACGAGCCAGTTGGCCGCGGCCCGGGAGAGCACGACTACGGGCGCGCCGGAGCGACTCTCGGCCTCGGTGAAGAGTCGTCCCTTGTCGATCGTGAGGCCACGGATCTTCCAGATGGCATCGGTGACGCCGGCGAGCTGCAGCCCGCGAGGCAGCGTATCCGCGCGGCCCCGTGCCAGCGTGGCACCGAAGGTGTAGAGCGCGACGTCGCTGCCGGTGCCGACCGCGTGCTGCAGCGAGTCCGCCTCCGCAACCGTGAACGTCGGCACGTTGCTGTTCTCGACCTGAATGCCGTCGACGTCGTGAAAGCGTTGGGGTGCGACCGAGATGGTCTGCAGGTCGGTCGTGCGCTCGATCTGACGTCGCGCGTAGTGCTCGACGCCGTCGCCTAACGAAAGCACCGACACGAGCGCGCCCGCCCCCATGATCACGCCGAGCGTGGAGAGAATGGTGCGGAGCGGGTTGGCGCGGAGTGTGTCAACGCCGACGCGAAGCGAGGCGAGAAAGACTGGACTGAGCATGGTCCTCGGAAAGGAAAGAGCCCGGCGCGCAGGCGCCGGGCTCTCTACCAACGTTCGCGCGCTGGAGTTTCGCGCCGCGCCGATCGGGTGGGCTATTGCACGCCGAGGGCGCGCGCGACGTTGATGCGACCGGCGCCGAACTTCTGTTCATTGCCGATGTCATCCGACGTGCTGAGAATGCGGTCGCGAATCTGCGCCGCCGTCAGCGCGTTGCCGCCCGGCTGCGAGGCGATCAATGCCGCGAGGCCGGTGACATGCGGCGCCGATGCGCTCGTGCCATCGGCGGGAATGTACGAGAAGCCGATCGTCCTGCCCGGAACGAAACAGATCGAGGTCGGCTTCGCACCGCTGCACGCGCTGACGATCAGGTACGGGAGCGCATCGAAGAACGTCACGCCGCGGGGAAGGTGCTTGTCGTCACCGCCCGGTGCGGCCACATCGATTCCGGCCCAGCCGAAGTTGGAGTAGCGTGCGATCATGTCGCGCGGATCCGTCGCCGAGACGCAGATCTGCTTATCTCCCGCCTCGCAGGGCAGTGAGAGATGCGGATGCGGGTTGCCGAGATTGAGATCCTCGTTACCCGCCGAGGTCACGACGACCGTGCCCTTCGAGTCCGCGTAATCGATCACGCTCGTAAGCGCCTGCTGCAGCTCGAGGAGGCCACTCTCGTTACCCTTGAATGTGTGACCGAGACTCATGTTGATCACTCGCGCGTGCAGGACGTCTACGGCGTACACGATGCCGCTCAGAATCGCGCTGAAGCTGCCGCTGCCCTGGGAGTTGAGCACCTTCACAGCAACCAGTCGCACCTTAGGAGCGACGCCCGCAGTGACGAAGTTGTTCGCCGTCACGATGCTGCCAACGTAGGTGCCGTGGAAATAATCGTCGTACCAGTTGGTCGCGCCGGGCACGCACGTGCCGGTGAGACAATTGACGCCGACGTTGTCGACGACACCGAACAACTCCTGGTGATTCGGATCCAGCCCCGTATCCAGGATGGCGACGCGAACCGAGGAGCTGCCCGTCTTTCCCGCCGCCCACGCTTCGGTCGCGTGGATCTGCTGCATGTTCCACTGGAACGACAGCCAAGCCGCGGTGAGAGGCGGCTGGGTGAATGCACCAGTCGCCGTCACATCCGAGCTCGCGCCCACGTTCATCTCCTGAGCGGTCGGTACCCAGCGCGCGCTCATGTCACCGCCGACCACGCCGCCCACTGCCTTAGCAAGCGCGCCGGCATCGCTGTCGCTCAGGCCGGACGTGATCGCCACCTTGCTCTGAGGCTGCACGAGCTGAACCTGACCGCCCTTCGCCGCGACGAGCGCCGCGAAATCGTTAGGCACGCCCTTCTTCAGGACGAAGATGTGGGTTCCGGCGACAGGCACGGCGGCGTCTCGTGACGCCGAAGCACTGGCCGAGAACGAACGTGATGCCGGAGCAGTCATTGCTTGCTGATCTGCGCAACCGGCCGCAACAGCGAGAACGACCGCGCCCAGCACCGGGCGCGAGCGGGTGAAACTGAACATTGGCAACCTCGAGTGTGGTGGAGGGGGCCTGTCTCGCCTGTGGCCGAGTGGGGGCGCGTGCCTGACGAGCGGCGGGGGACATTACTAACAACCAAACGTTTGCGCCAGATTTTCCTTGCCTCCACGCCAAAAGGCCCGATTCGCTGTTCGCGAACCGGGCCTCCGATCAATTCTCGACGGGCTGAGCTGCTACCGCTCGACGATGATCAGATACTTCGACGGCGCCCAGAACTTGTCCGAGTCCTTGATCTTGAGATTTCCTCGGAAGCTCGGCCCGTCTCGTTGCAGCGCGTCGGCGTCGTCCAGGCTCTGCCGCGACACGATCTGATACCGTCTGGTCGAGTCCGGCACCTCGATCTCGTGGATCTGGCGCGTGTCGATCGCGGTGAAGAGGTCGCGATCGAGAGTACGGGCCGGCACCAGCGTCCTGCCCACGCGCGCGATCAGCAGATTCGCGCCGCCCTCCTTCACGATGATCCCCTTCTTTATGAGAACGTCTTCATTTCCGATGACGTAGTAGGCCTTGCTCTGCGACGCGCGGAGGTCGTTCACCATCATGTCGAGGGTGTCGACCTTCGCCTGCATCGTCGCGATCGTCTGCGCCTGCTGGTCGATCTGCGACGACAGCTCGGCAATCCGCAGCGCGTCCGCGTCGACCTGAGACTTGAGCCGCTCGTTGTCGGCCTTCAGAGCCTCCTCGCGCTGCTTCGCGTCGGCCAATTCCTTCGCTGTTTCCTGCGCGCGCTGCACGAGGGCGCTAACGCGCTTCAGCATCTCCTTCCGCGCGTTGAGCTGATCCTCGATCGGGCTCTCGGAGTTCTTCTTCCGCTTGGACTTCGGCAGCCCCTTCACCTTGGAGACGGTGCTGTCGACCTTGGCGATGAAGTTGTCCGCGTCGTTCACGACCTGGGACAAGGAATCCTTCTGCGCCTCGAGCTTCGCCATCAGCACTTTCTGCGTGGTGGCGAGTGCCTGCGCACTGTCAGCGCGCGCCTTCTCCTTCGCGGAGGTGCACGCAAGGGCGAGCGGAAGAGCAATGATGGCCGCGGGCCGGAGACGCTTCATAGATCGAAACCTCGAGGGTGATGACGTGAGTCAGCCGCGGGCCGAGCCCGCTACTCGGGGATGACGATCAGAAGCGCGC
>JAJKIR010000042.1 GCA_021154325.1 Gemmatimonas sp. | reverse complement strand
CGACAGAGCCGCCGCGACGTCCTCAAGAAGGAGAAGTCGCCGGCGCTCAAGTCGAATCCATTCCGTCGCGGTGTGTGCACGCGTGTCTACACCACGACGCCGAAGAAGCCGAACTCCGCGCTGCGCAAAGTGGCCAAGGTTCGCCTCACGAACGGCTTCGAAGTGATCGCGTACATTCCCGGTGAAGGCCACAATCTGCAGGAGCACTCGATCGTGCTCGTGCGCGGCGGCCGCGTGAAGGATCTGCCGGGGGTTCGTTATCACATCGTGCGCGGGACGTTGGACGCGGCGGGCGTGCAGGGTCGCAACAAGAGCCGTTCGAAGTACGGCACCAAGAAGCCGAAGGCTGGAGGAAAGAAGTGAGTCGCCGAAAGAGTGCCATCAAGCGCCCGGTCCTCGCGGACTCGCGTTATGACAGCCAGACCGTTTCGAAGTTCATCAACGTTCTGATGTACCAGGGCAAGAAGTCGACGGCCGAGCGGATCTTCTACGGCGCGATGGATTTGGTGGAGTCGCGCACGAATCAGCCCGGCGTGAACGTCTTCAAGCAGGCGCTCGCCAACCTCAAGCCGGTCGTCGAGGTCAAGAGCCGCCGCGTCGGCGGCGCGACCTATCAGGTGCCGGTGGAAGTGCGTCCCGAGCGCCGCACGGCGCTGGCGATGCGTTGGTTGATCTCCTTCTCCCGTGATCGCAACGAGAAGTCGATGTCGGAGAAGCTCGCCGCCGAAGTCATCGCCGCGTCGAAGGGCGAAGGAAACGCAGTGAAGAAGAAGGACGACACGCACCGCATGGCCGACGCGAACAAGGCGTTCGCGCACTATCGCTGGTAAGCGTCGTTTAGAGTTTTTATAACAAGAGCCCCGCTCGGCGCGCCGAGCGGGGCTCTTGCTGTCTCCCCCTCAAAGTGGCAGGTTTGCTCCGTTCCGTGTCGCCTCCCTCCACCCATGGTCGGACTCCTCATCGCATGCTCTCTCCGCGATCTTCGACGCTACTGAAAGTCGCCGCCGCATCTTTGATCGGCGCAACCGCATGTGGCCCGCGCACGACAGCACCGGTCACAACCGGTCCGGCGCCGCGGCCGACTCCCGTTCTGATGCCGCCGCTCGCCGCCCTTGGCGTGCATCGCGTGGTGCCGATGCCGGCGTCCGTCGTAGCGGCGAGTGGCGCGCCATTCGCGCTCAGCGCCACGACGACGATCGTCGTCCCAGCGGCTGGCGGTGAGGCGGGGCGCATCGGCGAAGCGCTGGCGGTACTCCTTCGACCCGCCACCGGCTTTCCATTCGCGGTGACGTCCACCGACGCCGCCGTGCCTAACGGCTCGATCGTGCTCCGGCTCGGAGGCGCGGCAACGCTGAGCAGCGAAGGCTACGAGCTCACGATATCGGCGGATTCCGTGCGCATCGTCGCCGCGGCCCCGGCGGGCCTCTTCCACGGCATTCAGACGTTCCGCCAGCTGCTCCCGGCAGCAATCGAAGCCGAACAGAGCACGCACCGTGAGGCGTCGGGATGGAGCGTGCCGGCGGGACAGATCACCGACTACCCGCGCTTCGCGTGGCGTGGCGCGATGCTCGATGTCGCGCGCCACTTCTTCACCGTCGACGAGGTGAAGCAGCTCATCGACATCCTTGCGCTGTACAAGCTGAACACGCTGCACCTCCATCTCGCCGACGATCAGGGGTGGCGCATCCAGATCGACTCCTGGCCGCGCTTGGCGCAGTACGGCGGAAGCACGGAAGTCGGAGGGGGGCCGGGCGGCTATTTCACAAAGGCCGACTACGGCGACATCGTGCGCTACGCGCAGGATCGATACATCACCATCGTGCCGGAGATCGACATGCCGGCGCACACCAACGCGGCGATCGCGTCGTACCCCGAGCTGGGGTGCAGCCGCACGGCGCCCGACGTATCGCCGAACGCTCCCGGCGCCGGACTGTACACAGGCATTCACGTCGGCTGGAGCGCCCTCTGCTACGACAAGGAGACGACGTACAAGTTCGTGAACGACGTCGTCGGCGAGCTGGCGGCGATGACTCCCGGGCCGTTCATCCACATCGGCGGCGACGAGGTGCAGGTACTGACGATCGAGCAGTACGCGACATTCATCGATCGCGTGCAGGACATCGTTGCGCAGCACCAGAAGCGAATGGTTGGTTGGGACGAGATCGGCCGCGCGCACCTCAAGCCCACGTCAGTCGCGCAGATGTGGCGGAGCGATACCTCAATGGCGGCGGTGCGGCAGGGCGCGAAGCTCGTGATGTCGCCCGCGACGCAGGCATATATCGACATGAAGTACACACCGGCGACGGAGCTCGGGCTCGACTGGGCGGCCTACGTCGAGCTGCGCAACGCCTACGACTGGGATCCGGTGACGCAGTACAAGGGCGTGACGGCGAATGATGTCCTCGGGGTCGAGGCACCGCTCTGGAGCGAGACCGTCCAGAACATCACGGCGGCCGAGTATCTCATTCTGCCGCGGCTCCCCGCGATCGCGGAGGTAGGGTGGAGCGCGACGCAGACGCGCGACTGGGAGAGCTTCCGCGCGCGCATTGCCGCGCATGCGCCGCGTTGGCGTCTGCTCGGCATGAACTACTATCCGTCGCCGCAGGTCAACTGGTAAGAGCAGCTATCAGCTATCAGTCCATAGTTATCAGGAAAGCGGAACGAAGCGTTCGTGTGGTTGTCATCCCGAGGAGCGCAGCGACGAGGGATCTGCTTTGACTCACTCAAACCATCGGCGGCTCCGACTCGAAACAGCCATCAAATGGTTTAACAGCGAAACGGCCGGAAACAGCGCGGAAAAAGCACGGGTACAAAAAAAGAGCGGTGACGATTTTTTCACAAAAATCGTTACCGCTCTTTGCTGTTTCCGCGCGTCTTCAGTGCCCTTTTCCGGCCGTTTCGTTGTTCAAGCAATTGATGTTTCGCCAGAAGTCGGAGTTGTGGGACGTCTGAGCAACTCAAAGAGCAGATCCCTGGCTGCGCTCGGAATGACAGCGGCGGCGCGCTCGAGATGACAGTTGCATGCAAGACGTAAAGGCGACGTGCCATCTCTGTTCGGATTGAGGTAATCGTCTGGCCGTCACGGGCCTCGAGGCTGACCGTAGGGGTGAGCAGCATCTTCCCTCGATCAGGAGTCGCTCATGAAGCTCGTCGGGCATTCGCTTCTCGTCTTCGCGGCCCTGGCGTCATCCCGCGTGGTCGCGGCGCAGATACAGTCCGAGCTCACGCTGCCGCCTAACGGGAACAATCAGCGCGCCGAAGTCTCGCAGTGGATCGGCCTCGTCAGGGTAACTGTCGCGTATCACAGCCCACGCGTCCACTTCCCGGCGACCAACGATCGCACCGGCCATATCTGGGGCGAGTTGGTGCAATACGGCCTCTTCGACGACGGCTTCGGGCCGTCACACGCGACGCCGTGGCGCGCTGGGGCGAACGAGACGACGACGATCTCCTTCTCGCATGACGTGAAGATCGACGGCCGCGATCTCAAGGCCGGGACGTACGGACTCTTTCTGAAGCTGGAGAAGGACGCTCCCTGGACATGGATCCTCTCGTCCGCGTCTCCGGGATGGGGCAGCTTCCAGTACGACTCCGCGAGCGACGTCCTCCACGTGAGCGCGACTCCGGCAGCGTCGCCCTTCACCGAGTTTCTCACCTATGGCTTCGACGACCGTCTTCCGAGCTCCGCCGTCGCCTACCTCCAGTGGGAGAACAAGCGCGTCTCCTTCAGGATCGACGTGCCTAACGTGAACGACATGTATCTGGCGCAGATCAGGAAGGACCTCCTCTCCTGGCCAGGCTTCAACTACCAGAACTGGCAAATGGCGGCGCAATTCGCTGTCGCCAACAAGCTGGATCTCGATGAGGCTCTCAACTGGGCCAACAAGGCGATCTACGAACCGTTCCGCGGCGCCGCAGTCGGGCGAGAAGATTTTTCGACGCTGCAGACGAAGGCGTCTGTCCTGCACGCGATGAACCGCGACGTCGATGCCGACACCGTAATGGATCACGCCCTGCGGTTGCCGGCGACGATGCCACGCGACCTCTATGCGTACGGGATGAGTCTGCTCTCATCGGGCCGGGTGCCTCGCGCGGTCCAGATCTTCAAGCTGAATCGGTCACGCTATCCGGACGAGAAATTCTGGACGGCGCTCGGATTGGCCAGGGGATACACCGCCACCGGAGAAGCGAAGACGGCGATCGCCGAATGGGAGGTAGTCCTGCGCAACGTGCCACCAGCATTTCGCGGGAACGTGCCGGCTTTCGAGCGCGCGCTTCGGGCGCTCAAGGCCAAAGGCTAGCGCTTCAATGCACCGGCACCTGGTTCGATCATCCTGATCGTCACATCTTGACAATCAAGAGTAAGGCTGCCATCCTCAGGTCGTCACCGCGACCGGAGCCGCTGCATGTCCGAGCAGAACACGGACGTCATTCAGGGCACGATGGACATGCTCATCCTCAAGACCCTGAGCCTGCAGCCGATGCATGGCTTCGGCATCGCGCGCCGCGTCGAGCAGATCTCGCGCGGCGTTTTCAAGGTGAATCCGGGCTCGCTGCTCGTCGCACTGCAGCGCCTCGAGCGCGCGGGGTGGCTCGATAGTGAATGGCGTCAGACCGAGAACGCGCGACGAGCCAAGTTCTATCGCCTGACGAGAGCGGGAAAGAAGCAGCTCGAGATCGAGACGGCGGATTGGACGCGGCGCGCGGCCGCCATCGCTCGGCTTCTCGAGGCGGAGGCATAGGCGAATGTCGCTCTGGCGGCATCTCACCCGGGGGCTGCGCGCGCTCACGCATCGCGAGGCGACCGACGCCGAGCTCACCGACGAGCTGCGCCATTATCATGAGCTGAGCGTTGCGTCGCATGAGCGGCGCGGGCTCGCTCCCGACGACGCGCGGCGTGCCGCCCAGCTCGAGATGGGCAACATGACCGTCGCGCGCGAGCAGGTGCGGTCGTATGGATGGGAGAACGGGATCGAGACGCTCGTCACGGACGTGCGATACGCCCTGCGGCGGCTGCGCGCCAACCCCGGCTTCACCGTGGTCGGCATTCTCACCCTGGCGTTAGGCATTGGCGCCGCCACGACGATCTTCAGCGTCGTCAACCCGATCCTGTTCGAATCGCTGCCGTACCCGCATGCCGAGCGTCTCGTGACGCTCGCCGACCGTGGGTCCGACGGCTCCGCGCTCGCGCCGACGTTCGGCACGTACGTCGAGCTGCTCGCTCGATCCCGATCATTCGAATCGCTCGCCGCCGCGGATCGCTGGCAGCCGTCGCTGACTGGCACGGGCGAGCCCGAACGCCTGGTCGGCCAGCGGATCAGCGCCACGTACTTTCGGACGCTCGGCGTCGCGCCGAACGTGGGGCGTGACTTCACCGCCGCCGACGACGAGCCATCGAGTCCGCGGGTGGTCATCCTGAGCGATCGACTCGTGCGGCGCCGCTTCGGCGGCGACCACGGTATCGTCGGCCGCGCCGTCAGGCTGAACGATGATGAGTATCTGATAATCGGCGTCATGCCGCCGCGGTTCACGGACGTCCTGGCCCCGGCAGCGGACATCTGGGCACCACTCCGGGCTCCGCTGCGGAGCGCGTTCAACAATCGCGAGTGGGGCCATCACTACCGTATCCTCGGTCGAATGCGGCCGGAGCTCGGCGGCAAGATGGTCGGCGACGAGCTGAAAGCGCTCGCGGCGATGCCGATCCGCGAATTCAGCCGCCCGCCCTGGGCGGACCTGCGCAACGGCGTCCTCGTCCAGCGGCTGCAGGAGGAGGTAGCCGGTGACGCCCGGCCGGCGCTCCTCGCGATCATCGGGGCCGTGCTGCTGCTGCTCGCCATCGCCTGCGTCAACGTCACCAACCTCCTGCTCGCGCGTGCCGCACAGCGCCGGGCCGAGCTTGCGATGCGGGTCGCGTTAGGCGCGGGGCGGGGAAGATTGGTGCGACAGCTCCTCACTGAGACCCTGGTGCTCGCGCTCCTCGGCGGGGCGGGCGCGCTCGCGTTTGCGGAAGTTGGTGTCCGCACCCTTATCGCGCTCAGCCCGCCGGGACTGCCACGCGCCGACGCGATCACGATCGACGGGCCGGTGTTTGTCTTTGCGCTCGTCGCGTCGGCGGCCGTTGGCTTACTCGTGGGAGTCGTGCCGGCGCTCGGGTCGGCACGCGGCCTTGGCGAAGGGCTGCAGGGCGGTACGCGGCGAGCGACTGGCACGCGAAGCGCCGTACGCGGCGCGCTCGTCGTCGCCGAAGTCGCACTCGCCCTCGTGCTGCTCGTGAGCGCTGGACTATTGATGAGAAGTCTCGAACGTCTGTTCGCGGTGGCGCCGGGGTTCGACGCGTCTCAGCTGTTGACGATGCAGGTGATCGATCCCGGTCGGGCCTACCGCTCCGACACGGCGCGGCGACAGTTCTACGAGCGCGCCCTGGACGCGGCCCGTCATGTACCGGGAGTCACCGCGGCAGCGTTCACCAGTCAGCTGCCGCTGAGCGACGATCTCGATGGCTATGGGTACGAGGTCGCCTCGACACCATCGGTGAAGGCCGGTGAGGACGGCGCAGCGCTGCGATACGTGGTGACGCCCGGCTACTTCACTGCCATGCGCATCCCATTGCGTCGCGGCCGTCTGCTCGAGCCCAGCGACGCCGAGGCGATGCCGGAGGCAGTGGTCATCAGCGAGTCATTCGCGCGGCGGAAGTTCGGGACGAAGAACCCGATTGGCGAGCGCGTGCGCTTCGGTCCCGAGGCGGGGAGCGACCGGCCCTGGGACCTCATCGTCGGCGTCGTCGCAGACGTCAAGCAGCAGTCCCTGGCCTCCACGACGTCGGACGCATTTTACGTCGCGCTGGGTCACTGGTCGTGGGTGGACAACGTGCAGTCCTTGGTCGTGCGAACGAGCGGCGATCCAGCGGCCCTGGCACCGGCGATCAAGCGCGCCGTGTGGTCGGTGGACGCGAATCAACCGATTCAGCGCGTCATGACGATGGATGGGCTGATCGCCCTCTCGGCGTCACAGCGACGCTTCGCCCTGGTGATCATCGAGAGCTTCGCGCTCGCGGCGCTCGTGCTTGCCGCCGTCGGCATCTACGGTGTGCTCTCGGGGAGCGTGACCGAGCGCATGCGGGAGATCGGCGTGCGATCGGCGTTAGGCGCGACGCGCCGCAGCATTCTGACGCTGATCGTCCGCCAGGGGCTCACTCTCGTGCTCCTCGGCATCGTCATCGGCGTTGGGGGGGCGCTAGGGGCGACACGGGCCCTCGTCAGCCTGATGTTCGACGTGTCGCGACTCGACCCGGTGACGTATCTCGGCGTCGGCGCTCTGCTGGTTGGCGTGTCGCTGCTGGCCTGCTGGCTTCCCGCCTGGCGCGCGGCCCGTGTCGATCCGGTAATCACGCTGAGGGCCGAGTAGCCTAACGATCGTCATTCGCGCCGGAGCGCGGCGGCCGGATCGCCGTGTGCGGCCCGGCGGGCGGGGATCCAGCACGCGATCGCGGCGACGGTGAAGAGCAAGGATGGGACGCCGAGCACGATCGGCAGGTAGATCACGCCTCGCGAGATGTGGATCTCGACGAGCAGCGAAAGCAACCAGCCGACGGACGCGCCCCAGAAGATCGTGCCCATCGTGTCGGAGACGATGTCCAGCACGACACGCGTGGCTGTCGCACCGAGAGCGTGCCGGACGCCGATCTCGATGGTGCGTCGCGCCACCGAGTACGACACCACGGCATAGATGCCGATTGCCGCGAGCAGAAGGAGGAGCGGCCCGAGGACGGCGAACATCCGGGCCGGAATGCGGCGCAGAAAGAGATTCTTCTCGATGTGCTCGTCGAGGGTGCGCACGTCGTAAACGACGAGTGTCGGGTCGAGCTCGCGCACCGCGCGGCGGATGTCGGCAGACAACGACTCCGTGCCGAGACTCGAGTGAAGGTGAATCTCTCCGGTGGCGGCTGGGCGGTCGCGATAGGAGAAGTAGATCGCCGGCGTCGGCCGCTCGCCAAACGAGTCATAGAGTGTCGTCTTCACGACTCCGACGATCGCGTACGTTCTGCCTCGAGAGACGAGTCGCCGTCCAATCGGTTCTGCGGTTCCCAGGTAGCTCCGGACGAAAGCGTCGTTCACAATGACCTGCGGCGGTGCGTCGCGGTCCTGAAGGCTGGCGAAATCGCCGCCGGCCCGGAACGGAATGTCGAGAGTCCTGAAGTAGCCTGGCGTTACGATGTTGCTCAACGCCTGATCGGGGACGGCGTCCGCGCGTGCTCGTCCCTCCACGGCGAAGGGGCGCACGGGAAGGCCGTGAATGTCGAGCGGCACGGACGTCGCGATCGCCGCGCCGTCCACGTTAGGCAGAGCGGTGAGGCGCGCGAGGAGGTCTGCGGCGAACGACCGGCTGCGATCGCCATCGGGGTTGCGCGCGCTCAAGTCGTAGGCAGCGAGGAGGACGCCGTCGCGTCGGAAGCCGGGATCCGTCGAGCGTGTCTCGCTAAAGCTGCGGAGGAACAGCGCGGCGGCGGTGAGCACGATGAGCGCGAGCGCGACCTGCGTGCCCATGAGCGCGTTTCGCGTCCGGCTTCGCCCCGCCCCGTGCACGCCTGTGCGGAGGGCGATCAGAGGATCGATCCTCGCGAGCTGCAGGGCAGGGATGAGCCCGAAGACGAGCCCACACCCAACGGCGAGCGTCAGCGCGAAGGCGAGTCCGGCGCCGTTGACGCTCGTCTGGAACTTGATGGGAAAGGCACTGATCATCGGCACCGCGCGAAGCGCTTGCGTTCCCCACACCGCGAGCGCAGTCCCGACGATGGCGCCGCCCAGCGCCAGCATCAAACTCTCGGTGAGAAGGAGCGAGGTGACGCGCCACGGTCCCGCGCCGAGGGCGAGACGAACACCGACCTCGCGCTGCCGTGCGCTCGCGCGCGCCAGGAGGAGGTTCGCGGTGTTGCCGCAGACCGCGAGGAGCAGCAGCAGCATGACACCCTGCAGCACCAACAATGCACGCGCGAGCATGAGCTGCGGGCCGCGCGGCGCGCGCCAGAAGGGACGCACCTCGGCCCGGACACCGGCGTTCGCGTCAGGATAGAGCACCGCCAGCTCACGCATCGCCGCGTCGGCTTCGCCCTGTGTGCGGGCGAGTGTCGCCCCTGGCGCGAGGCGGCCCATGAGGGAGTAGCCGCGAATCGCACGGTCATCCAGCTCGCGGCTGGCGCCGAGGAGCACGGGGGCCATCGTTGCTGGAACCCAGAGGTCGAAATCGAGGCCGAGCACCGTACCTTGAAAGCCGGATGGCCCGACGCCGATGATGGTGAGTGGACTCTCATTCACGCGCAATGGCCGCCCGATGACGCCGGTGTCGCGCGCGAACCGCGTCTCCCAGTAGCCGTGCGAGATGACGACGACAGCGGCGGCGCCGGCGCGCGCGACCTCGTCTTCGCGCGGAAATCGTCCCAATGCCGGGCGTAGACCGAGGCCGTGAAAGTAGTTGCCCGAGACGAGAAGCCCGTAACTCCGCTCCGCATGATCGGTCGCGCCGATGGTGAATGGCGTCATGCGATACGCGATGAGCTCGGGCAGCGCCGTGAGACGCGTACGGAGGTCGAGATACTCCCGCCAGGAGGCCCCAGGATGGGCGCCAGCATCCGATAGTGGCTCGACCAGGTGATAGCGCGCCGCCTCGTCGACTCCGGGGAGCGGCCGCAGGACGATTCCCTGGACCCAGGAGAAGACGGTGGTGTTGACGCCAATCCCGATGCCTAACGAGCCGATGACGACAGCGGCAAGGAAAGGAGCGCGGCGGATGGCGCGCCACGCATGTCGCAGGTCATTGATCACCGGGGTACCTCAGGCAGAGGGCTTGCCGAAGACACGCGCGAAAGCGCGATCGGTGCGGGCGAGGATCGCGACGGTGCATGTCCAGATCGCGACATCGACGGCGCTCGCCGCCACCGCGAGTCGGGCGGACAGCAGCGAATTCGTGGCGGCGTGAAAGAGCAGCATGATGAGCGCGAGCGCGGCGACGGTGGCAATCAGGCGGAGCGGACGCCGTTCGAGGCGCGCACAGAGCGGCTCGAGGTCGAGCTCCCACGCGACGACGAGGAGGACGACGAGGAGCGACGAGAATGCGATCGATCGGGCGAATCCCGGACCGAGTGCGATGCCGTCGGAGTGTACGTTGCGCCGCAGATTCGTCGCCAGCTGCAGAAGGAGTGCGACGGCACCGGATGCCGCGAGGACCAAAGTGATTCGCAGCAACTGCCTGACGAATCCCGAACCGCGGTGAGCCCGCTCGAGCGCGCCGGCGACCTCCACCGGACTGCCGAATCGCGTCATTGCGTCGCGCAGCGCCTCGGGCGTATCGCCAACGTCGGCGAAGTGGCTCTCCAGCTCGCGCCGCAATGCCTCGCGTTCGCGCGGCTTCGCGATCCTCGACTCGCGCACGACACGATCGATGAACGCGCGCAGATCGTCGCGGTCAGCCATGGGCTTCACCGAGGATCGCGCGCATGGCGGCGGAGATCGACTCCCACTGCTTGCGCTTGGAGTCGGCCTGGCGCCGCCCTTTGGCGGTGAGCGAGTAGTACTTTCGCGCGCGGCCGTTGTCGCTGTCGCGCCAGGCGGCCTTGAGCAGTCCCGCGCGCTCCATCTGATGCAGCGCGGGATAGATCGTGCCTTCCTTCATCCTGAACTGCTGCGCGCTGCGACGCTCGGCTTCCTGCAGGATCTCGTACCCGTACATCGCGCGCTCGCTCAACAGCGAGAGAATGAGCACGCCGACGGTGCCGGTGAGGAATTCGCGGTCGTAGTTCACGGAGCGCCTGGTGGGGATGCCTTGCCGGCCAAGGTACGATACCTTGCCGAGCAAGGCAAGCAGGCTGTCGGTGAACGGTGATCGGTGAACAGTGCACCGACCACCGTTCACCGTTCACCCTCTTCACTCGCTCCGCAGCGCGACGTTCGGATCGACGCGGGCGGCGCGGCGGGCGGGGATCCAGCTCGCGGTCACGGCGACGGCGAGGAGCACGGCCGTGACGATGGCGTACACCACCGGATCTCGCGGCGACTCGTCGAACAAGAGAGGTTTCATCCACCGCGCAGCACCGAACGCGATCGCGCCGCCAATGACGATGCCCACTACGCCATGGCGCACGCCCTGGCCAACGACGAGCTTCACGACATCGCGCAGTTGGGCGCCAAGAGCGATGCGCACGCCCATCTCATGCGTGCGCTGAACGACGTTGTAGGCGATGACGCTGTACAGCCCCACCGCCGCCAGCGTGAGCGCAAGGAGACCGAAGACGACGAACATCGTCGCCCCGAGCTTCCAGGACTTCATCTCACTGCCGACGATGTCCGCAAATGGCGTCGCCGTGAGGTAGGCTGGACTTGGCATCAGCTTCTGCAGCTCGCGCCGGATCGCTTCCACCTGGCGCGACGCATCGCCGCGCGTTCGAATGAAAAGGTCCGACTGCTGAGGGTTGAACTGTGGCGCCGAGAGATAGTAGTAGAAGCCCGCGTCGTCGCTCAGGCTGTTGTTCTTGATGTTCTCGGCGATCCCTACGACGTAGGTGCACGGCACAGTATCGGCGTTGATGCGCACACATTGCCCGATCGCCTCCTTTCCAGGCCACAGCGTGCGCGCCATCGCCTCGCTCACGACCATTGCCTTTGGCGCGTGCTCCGCGTCCTGTGCCTCGATACCGCGGCCGCGGATGATGCGGGTGCCTAACGTGGCAAAATATTCGGGCGTGACCGCGTTGAGGTAGAACTGGCCGAGACGATTCACGGAGTCGATGCCCGCAACCTTGAGATCGAGGCTCCACATACTCCAGAACGGAATCGTCAGGTTGAGCGCGGCGTGTTCGACGCTGGGAATGTTCTGCGCTGCCGCCAGGAGGCGCTGGCGCAGCGCGATGGCTTCGGTGCTGTCGAGATTCACGCCGCGCATCCGGAGATCGACCAGGAGTACGGGATCGACGTCGTAGCCGAGCCGGAGCGACTTCACGTTATGCAGGCTGCGGACGAAGAGACCGGCGCCAACGAGGAGCACGACGGAGAGCGCTCCCTGGAGGACGAGGAGCACCACCCGCGTGCGCGAGCGGTGGTAGGTGCCCTCGCGCGCGCCGGTCTTGAGATCGTGCGTGAGCTCGACGCGTCCCGCCTGCCAGACTGGGGCAAGACCGGTGAGCAGCCCGGCGACAATGACGGCGGCTCCGACTGCGACGAGGGTTCGCGAGTCGCCGAGCACGCTCGTCACCGCTTCGGGCGGCAGGAAGAGCGAGCGGAGGAGCGAGCCGCCCCATTGCGCGACGAGCAGTCCTGCCGCGCCCGCGACCAAAGCAAGGAGCACGCTTTCCGTGAACAGCTGCGACAGCAGACGGCCGCGACTCACGCCTAACGCGAGCCGCACCGCGATTTCGCGCCGACGACGCAGAGCGCGGGCCAACAGCAGATTCGCGACATTCGCGCACGCGATGAGAAGGACGATGAGCGCCATGCCGGCGATCAACGACGCGACTTTGGCGAGATCGCTCTGGTTGGGCCCACGCTCACTGAGAATCGAGGCGACGATCCCGCGCGGCCGGGAGATCTCGATTGGCGGAAGCCGAGGACTCGTCACGCGCTGCACCTCGTAATTGCGCCGCGCCGCCGTCGTGAGATCGGCCGTCGCCGCTTCCACGGATACGTTCGGCTTCCGCTGCGCGATCATCTGCGCGAAGCTCCAGTGATAGCTCTTCCACCAGTCTTCCTTGTCGAGCCGAACGCCGGACGCGCCGGCGGACACCGTGATCGGGATGAAGGCGACCGGCGGCGATGACGGCCAGAGCCCTACGAAGCCCTTCGGCGCGACGCCGATGATGGTGAAGAGCGTCGGACCGATCTGCAGCTTGCTGCCGAGCACGTCATGGCTACCACCGTACCGCGTTTGCCAGAGCCCATAGCCGAGCACGGCGACTGGGGTGCCGGAGGGCGGCATATCCTCGGCTGGCGTGAAGTAGCGGCCGAGTGCGGGTGGCGCGTCGAAGAATCCAAAGAAGCTGGCGCTCACGACGCCGACGTTCATTTCGCGCGCTTCATCGCCGGTACCGACGGCACGCTTTCCGGCGGTGAACTCAGCCGTGCGCGCGAAGGACTTCATCCAGTTGGTGAAATCGACGTATGTGGCGTACTGGATGCTGCCGCGGAAATTCTCCTTTCCGCGGAAGTTCGACGCGAGATATATGCGATGCGTCAGATCCGGCCTGATGAGCATCGGCGGCGGCCGGAAGAGCAGCCGATCGACGATGGAGAAGATGGCGGCATTGGCACCGATGCCGAGGGCGAGCGTGACGACGACGGCGGCGGTGAATGCGGGCTTCGCGCGGAGTCCGCGCGCGGCGTAGCGAACGTCCTGCGTGAAGGCGTCGAACCAGGCGGTGCGCATCGAGCGGCCTCGAGACGGTGGGATGTGTTGCTAGACAGCATCGCCTCGTGAAATGGTTCGCTCGGCGGCGTGCGCGAGGACTTGCTGGCGATGGTAGCTTCTCAGCGCTCAGGAGAATGGTGAGTCGCGCCGGTTGACATGCGTCCTCACCCCAATAAATTCAAGGGGCTCCGGGTTTTGCGCTTTACAAAGCGCATCACGTCGAAGCATCGCCCGGCGAACTGCGCGCCGGCTCTTATGGGCTCGCTCGATGGCAGCGAGGGACAGCGCACCAATGCAGTGGGGCGCTTCCGGTCGAGACACTTCGTGTCGACACTCCCGAAAAGCGACGCAGGACAATCAGACGTTCGGCCGAGTTTTGAATTCCCTCGAGTCGGGCGCGCCTTGGGTCCCCGTTCGTGCTGCAGTGGCGAACGCACCCGGCGGTGGCGGATGGATACCGGTCCCGATGTGGGGCGACAGGTCCACCCGCGTTTTTGCTGGTGGAAGGGCGGGTGGACCTGGTGGTGGGGTGGAGCGAAGGGCAGGACTCGAAGCTTGGACTTAGGACTCAGCGTTATGCCACGAACAACACCGCTCGAGCACTATCGGAATATCGGCATCATGGCGCACATCGATGCCGGTAAGACGACGACGACCGAGCGCATTCTTTACTATACCGGAAAGCAGCACAAGATCGGTGAGGTGCACGAAGGCACCGCGACGATGGACTGGATGGAGCAGGAGCAGGAGCGCGGCATCACGATCACGTCGGCAGCGACGACCGCGTTCTGGACTCGCAACGACATTCAGTACCGGATCAACATCATCGATACGCCGGGCCACGTCGACTTCACGGTCGAGGTGGAGCGGTCGCTGCGCGTTCTCGACGGCGCGGTGACGCTGCTCGACTCGGTGGCGGGCGTGGAGCCGCAGACGGAGACGGTGTGGCGTCAGGCGGATCGCTACGGCGTTCCGCGCATCATCTTCGCGAACAAGATGGATCGCGTCGGCGCCGATTTCGATCGGTGCATGGCGATGATCCGCGATCGGCTCGCGAAGCACGCCTACGCCATCCAGCTGCCGGTCGGGTCGGGTGAGCTCTTCACGGGCCACATCGACATCATCGAGCGCAAGCAGTACATCTTCGACGAGGACACGTTAGGCAAGAAGTTCACGGTCGTCGACGTGCCCGCCGACATGAGGGACAAGGTCGAGGCAGCGCGTCATGAGATGATCGAGCATGCCGTCACCTTCGACGAGCCGTTGATGGAGAAGTACCTCGGTGGCGGCGAGGAGCTGACGGAGGACGAGATTCGCCGGGCGATTCGCAAGGCGACGGTCTCGGGGAAGATGGTGCCGGTGTTGTGCGGCGCGTCGTTCAAGAACAAGGGCGTGCAAGCGCTGCTCGATGCCGTGATCGATTTTCTCCCGGCGCCGGTGGACATTCCGCCGATCGAGGGACATCTGCCGCATCACGACGAGCACATGGCGAGTCGTGAGGCGTCGGACGACGCGCCATTCGCGGCGCTCGCGTCGAAGATCGCGACCGATCCGTTCGTCGGAAAGCTGACGTTCTTCAGAGTCTATTCCGGAGTTCTCAAGTCGGGCTCGTACATCTATAACTCGACGAAGGACAAGCGCGAGCGCATTGGTCGTTTGCTGCAGATGCACGCGAACAAGCGCGAGGAGATCGAAGAGGTACGGGCGGGCGACATCTGCGCCGCGATCGGTCTCCGCGATACGAGGACGGGCGACACGCTCTGCGACGATGATCATCCGATCATCCTCGAGGCGATGAAGTTTCCGAACCCGGTCATCGACGTCGCGATCGAGCCGAAGACCAAGGCCGATCAGGACAAGCTCGCGATCGCGCTGCAGAAGTTGTCTGAGGAAGATCCGACGTTCCGTGTACATACGGATGCGGAGACGTCGCAGACGATCATCTCGGGAATGGGTGAGCTGCACCTCGAGATCATCGTCGACCGGATGATGCGTGAGTTCAAGGTCGATGCGAATATCGGCCGGCCGCAGGTTGCTTATCGCGAAACGATTCGGAAGCGAGTCGAGAAGGTTGAAGGGAAGTTCATTCGCCAGTCGGGCGGCAAGGGACAGTACGGCCATGTAGTCATCAACATGGAGCCGTCCGGTCCCGGCGCGGGGTTCGTCTTCGAGGACAAGATCGTCGGCGGCGTGATTCCGCGAGAGTACATCGCTCCAGTGGAGCAGGGCATCAAGGAAGCACTGGAGAACGGGGTCCTGGCCGGCTATCCGATGGTCGATGTCAAAGTCGAGCTGGTGTACGGCTCATATCACGAAGTCGACTCGAGCGAGATGGCGTTCAAGATCGCGGGGTCGATGGCGTTCAAGGAGGCAGCGAAGCGCGCCGGACCGGTGCTCCTCGAGCCGATGATGAACGTCGAAGTCGTCGTGCCGGATGCCTACATGGGCGACGTGCTCGGCGATCTGTCATCGCGCCGCGGCAAGATCGGCGGGATGACGCAGCGCGGCGAAGCGCAGGTCATCGCCGCAACGGTGCCGCTGGCGGAGATGTTCGGCTACTCGACCAAACTGCGCTCGATGTCGCAGGGTCGTGCGGTGTACTCGATGGAGTTCGCGCATTACGAGGAAGTGCCGAAGTCGAAGGCGGAAGAGATTGTCGCGAAAGTGAAAGCGTGATGTGGTGACTGGTGATTGGTGGATGGTGATTGGTAGCACCAGTCACGAATCACCAATCACCGATCACCAGCGAAGGACCCAAACCAACCGGGTATCGGACAAATGGCAAAGGCAAAGTTTGAGCGGACCAAGCCGCACGTAAACGTCGGCACCATCGGCCACGTCGATCACGGGAAGACGACGCTCACCGCGGCGCTGACCAAGGTGTCGGCGGACAAGGGGTGGGGCACGAAGTACGTCCCCTATGATGAGGTGGCCAAGGCCTCGGAATCGCAGGGTCGTCGTGACGCGACGAAGATCCTCACGATCGCGACGAGCCACGTCGAATACGAGACGTCCAAGCGCCACTACGCGCACGTCGACTGTCCGGGGCACGCCGACTATGTGAAGAATATGATCACCGGTGCCGCGCAGATGGACGGGGCGATTCTGGTCGTCAGCGCCGTCGACGGTCCGATGCCGCAGACGCGCGAGCACATCCTGCTCGCTCGTCAGGTCAACGTGCCGCAGGTCGTCGTGTTCCTGAACAAGTGCGATCTCGTCGACGATCCCGAGCTGCTCGACCTCGTCGAGCTCGAGGTGCGCGAGCTGCT
>JAJKIR010000041.1 GCA_021154325.1 Gemmatimonas sp. | reverse complement strand
GGACGCCGCTTCGATCGCGTCGAGCACGAGTTCCCGATCGGCACGAGCCCGGAGCTGGGGAAGCTGCATATCGCCCTCACCTTCTGGGACGGCTGGATCGACGCGCGGAACAACGGCTGGCCGCGCGGTCCGATCGCGATCCAGGATTGGCCAGCGCTCGCGGAGACGGTGGCTGACGAGCTGGCGGCCGATCAGGAGATCACGCTGCCTGTGGTGCTGGCACGATTCGATATCGTCGCGCATCCGCACCTCAACGAACGCGTGCAGACGCTGGCGGCCCGGCTCCGTCAGCGGAACACAGGCGTCGGCGCGAAGGACTGAATCTCATGCGACGCCACGCCCCTCGAGCACTCGCATTCCTCGCCCTTCTCGCCGCGCCACTGAGCGCGCAGCGTCCCACCATTGCTGTCGGAGTGAGGCCGTACGTCTCCGTCGACACGCCCGTGGTCGCGCTCACCCACGCGCGCCTGATCGACGGCACCGGCGCCCCGGCGCGCGTTGACCAGACAGTCATCATCCGCGACGGCACCATTGCCGCCCTCGGCGATGCACGATCGGTCATCGTCCCAGCCGGAGCCCAGGTCATCGACCTCACGGGCAAGAGCGTGATCCCTGGGCTGGTGATGGTCCACGAGCATCTGTTTTACCCCACCGGGCCGGGCGTCTACGCCAATCTCGCCGAGAGCTTCACGCGGCTCTATCTCGCCGGCGGCGTGACCTCGATGCGCACTGGCGGGAACATGAACGGCTTCGGTGACTTCGGGATCAAGCGCGACATCGACGCCGGGAGAAAACCGGGTCCCTGGCTGGACGCGACCGCACCGTACCTCGAGGGGCCCGGTCTTGGACTCGACCAGGTGCACGAGCTCACCGGCGCCGACGACGCGCGGCGCATGGTGAACTTCTGGGGCGACGCCGGCGCGACCTCCTTCAAGACGTACATGCACATCAGCCGCGCCGAGCTGGGCGCGGCCATCGAGGAGGCACATAAGCGCGGCTTCAAGGTCACCGGTCATCTCTGCTCCGTGACGTATCGCGAGGCCGCGGCCCTCGGCATCGACGACCTCGAACATGGCTTTTTCGCGGCCACCGATTTCGTCGCCGACAAGAAGCCTGACGAGTGCCCCGGCCAGGGCGCCGGCCAGACCGCGCTTGCCGCGGTGGATCCGAATGGCGAGGCCGTCCGCTCTCTGATCACCGAGCTCGTTAGGCGGCACGTTGCGCTCACCTCGACGCTCACCATCTTCGAGACCTTCGTCCCGGGACGTCCCCTGCCGCCGGGGCTCGACATCCTGGAACCACAGCTCCGGGCGCAGTTCGAGCAACGGCATGCGGCCGTCGCGAAGAGCGCAAGCTCGCCGTACATCGCGCTTTACGCGAAAGCAGCTGCGATGGAGCTCGCCTTCGCCCGCGCCGGCGGCCTCCTTCTCGTCGGCACCGATCCCACGGGCGGCGGTGGAGTCATTCCCGGCTACTCGAACCAGCGCGCGCTCGAGCTGCTGGTGGAGAGCGGCTTCACTCCCCTCGAGGCGATCCGTATCGGCACGTTGAACGGCGCTACCTTCTTGGGCCGCGCCGATCGCGTCGGCTCGATCGCGTTAGGTAAGCAGGCGGATCTCGTCGTCGTAGCCGGCAATCCGTCGGCCCGCATCGGCGACGTGCGCAACGTGCAGCTCGTCTTCAAGGAGGGCGTGGGGTACGATCCGGCGAAGCTGATCGACTCCGTTCGGGGCAAGGTCGGATTGTTCTAACGGTTTCATCGACCGTGAAGAAGACCGTCGTCCTCTACGGACTCCTCGGAGGCCTGCTGATCGCGGGCCTCAAGCTCGTCGAGTACCGCTACCTCGTCGTCGAGCATTCGATCGAGATCTATGGCGGGATCGTCGCCGCGCTCTTCGCCGCGGTCGGGCTATGGCTCGGCCTCAAGCTGACGAAGCCCAGGGAGACGATCGTGGTGAAGGAGATCCCGGTGCCCGTGGAGGTCCGGGTGCCGCTGGAGCCCTTCGTCGTCAACCGAGGGCGCCAGCAGCAGCTCGGCATCACGCCCCGGGAGCTGGAGATTCTCACCGCGATCGCGGAGGGCTTGAGCACCCGCGAGATCGCTGCCAAGCTCTCGGTCAGCGAGAACACGGTGAAGACCCACTCCAGCCGATTGTTCGACAAGCTGCAGGCGAAGCGGCGAACCCAGGCCGTACAAATTGGAAAAGAGGCTGGCCTGATCCCCTGAACGGGTGATTTTCACGCGTTCAGCGAAAAATCACCCGTTCGCGTGACGCGCGATTCGGCGCATCGCGACTAAGGTGCCCGCCGTTCGACTCCATCCACCCCAGTTGGCGCCGGGAGCGCAAACCATATGAAAAGAACAGTCTGGACCTTCGGGCTCATCGCGGGCGCGATCATGTCCCTGATGATGGCGATCACGGTGCCCTTCGAGGAGACGATCGGCTCCAATCGAGGGCTGATCATCGGCTACACGACGATGGTCCTCTCCTTTCTCCTCATCTTCTTCGGAGTCCGGTCGTATCGAGACAACGTCGGCGGCGGCTCGGTGAGCTTCGGCCGAGCACTCACGGTTGGGACGCTGATCGTGGTGATATCGTCGCTCTGCTACGTGGCGACGTGGGAGGTGATCTACTTCAAGTTCGCCCCCGACTTCGCCGCCAAGTTCGCGGCGTACAACATCGATCGCGCCAAGAAGAGTGGCGGCTCTCCAGCCGAGGTTCAGGCGAAGCTGGTCGAGATGCAGCAGTTCACCCAACGATACCAGAATCCCCTCTTCAACTCCGCCGTAACCTTCCTCGAGCCGCTTCCAGTGGGCCTGGTGATCGCCCTGATCTCGGCGGGCGTGCTGCGCCGGAGACGAGAGCCCGGCTCCCGCAGCGCCTTTGGAGCGTCGCCGCGAGACGTGGCGATATGAGCGTCGGCACGTGGCATTCGAGTGGCACCACAGCCATCTCACCCATTCCGGCGAGCCCAGAGGCGAGCCCCAAGCTGACAGCTCACAGCATCAAGAGAACTACCTCAGCTAACAGCGGGTGCGAGGAGCGCTGAGCGCTGAATGCTCGTAACTCGCAGTTTATCGCTGACAGCTCAGGTAGTTCTCTCAAAGCTGTCCGCTCCGAGCTTGCCGCTCGCCTCTGGGCTCGCCGTACCGGGTGCGATCTCGAAGAGCCACAGCGAACGATAAGGAACGGATCGCCGTTAGGCAGTCCGCCGTTGCAAGCGGACTCGGCGGCGCACACATCCCTGAAAATTCGTGACGCGCGTGACAGCGGAGGCTCGGGCCCGCTGGTATCTAGCCCCCGACCTTTAAACAGGATGTTGCGTCATGGCAATCTGGAAGGAACCAACCACTACAACCAAGGAAGCGCCGGTGATGACCCCGGAACCGACGGCAAAGCGCGAGACCGAAGTGCCGGCAGACTTCACGCCGACGGCGGCTCGTCGCACGACGCCTCGTGAGGCACGGGAGTCCGTCATCGCCGCCGACATCACGATCACGGGTAAGATCGATGGCACCGGCCACATTCGCATCGCGGGCCGCTTCGAGGGTGACGTCCATATCGAGGGTGACCTCACGATCGACTCCGGGGCGAAGCTCACCGGCGGCGTCCGCGCCAACTCCGTCACCATCGGCGGCGAGATCGAGGGCAATATCGAGAGCGCCGCGAGCGTCGAGATTCTCTCGACCGGCATTCTCAATGGCGACCTCAAGGCGGGAACGCTCACGGTGGCCTCCGGGTCGCGCATGCGGGGACGGGTGGAGTTCGGGTGGGGTGACGAGCGCGATCAGCTGCCATCGAAGTCCACGCTCACGTTAGGCGCTCGCAAGACATCGTGAGCACCGTTCGGAAGACGCCGGCAGGCGCGACGCGCACCTGCCCGCACTGCCGGGCGGTGATCCTGCAGAGCACCAGCGTCTGTCCTTCGTGTCGGAAGCATCTGCGGTTCGCTCCAGGTGCGGGTGGGGGTGTTAGCACCCCCACCTTTGCTCCGCTTCGGGTTGAAAGTGCCATTCAGCACCGGCACCCTGGAGAGGCATGGGAGTACGCGGTTGTGGTGTCGATCACCAACGAGCGTGGTGAGGAGACCAGGCACGTCGTCGGCGTCGGTGCGATCCAGCCGGGCGAGGAGCGCAAATTCACCGTCGCCGTCGAAGTCTTTGCGCCGTCGATCATGGCCGACGCCCCAGAGGTGGAGGACGTGGCCCTCTCGTAAGTTCCTGGGGTGTCGATTCACGTCGTCCTCGTCCACCCCGAGATCCACTGGAATACCGGCAACGCGGGTCGGACCTGCCTCGCCACCGGCGCTACCCTTCACCTCATCGAGCCGCTTGGCTTCTCCCTCGACGAACGCGAGGTGAAGCGCGCCGGCCTCGATTACTGGGAGCACGTCGATCTCCGGGTCTGGCCCAGCTGGGAGGACTTCGAGCGCGAGCTCCCCTCGCTCGGTGAGCCGTTCTTCTTCTCCACCAAGGCGAAGCGACTCTTCTGGTACGCGCCGCTTGGCGCTCCAGACGACGTCGTCCTCGTCTTCGGCCGCGAGACCGGAGGTCTCCCGAGCGAGCTTCACGAGCGGTATCGTGATCGCTTCGTGGTCATGCCGATCCAGTCGCCGCTCGTGCGGTCGCTCAACCTCTCAACGAGCGTCGCGATCGGCGTCTACGAGGTTCTGCGGCAGCGGCAGGCGAACGGTCGATGAACGACATCTAGTACCTCGAGTGTCATGAGTTCCTGGGCCGAGATCACTTTTTCTGGTGCGCTTGCGGTAGTGGTCTTCGACGCCATCGCTGCCTTCGCGTCGCGCAGGATGGAAGTCCCTTACGGCTGGGCGAGCGTCGGCTCGTGGATCCTGTATGGCGGCTTCGGCTACCTCGCGGCAGGCGCTAATCCCACTGCTCCTATCCAGGCGGCGCTCCTGACGGGCATTGTCCTCGGCGTCACCGATGCGACCGCCGGGTGGGCGACCTCGTGGGCGATTGGCGTTGGACGTGTCGCCGGGCTGACCATCTCGAGGTGGCTGCTCACGGCGATCTCGGTCGCGGGGATCGCGGCCGGCGTGGCGGCGTTGGGCGGAGTCGCGGCATGATTCGCCTAACGATTGCATCAATCGCCGCCAGCATCGTCATCGCGCTCGCCGCCTGTCGCACGGCGCTCGCCCCAGCCGCTGGAGGCGAGCAGCCCTCGCCGAATGGATCCCTGGTCGGCAACTGGACGATCACCTTCCGGCTCGACAGCGTGCGCGCGCCAGGATCGCGTTCTGGATGGCAGTTGGGATCACTCCGCGAGGCGCAGGGGCGCCTCCGCCTCACCGATTCGAGCGCCAGCGGCAACGCCGTTCGCTCGAGCATCGACGTGGACTTCACGCCCTTGCTCGGCCGGCAGATGTCCTGTTTCGAGCCGACGCCGCGCAGCACTGGCGTCGAGCGGCAGGGCGACACCGTGACATTTCGCTTCACGCCGGGCGTCGCGGACTGCGGCTTCGGCGCGAGCGGAGTGCTGCGCGGTGATTCGCTGATCGGGAATTGGGACGAAACCAGCTTCATTGGACCGGTGGCGGCCGGGCGCTTCGTGATGACACGATCGAGCCGCTGACGCAGGACGCCGGATTTGCATTTGCCGGCCACCGCCTTATGATCGAGCGATGATGATGCCGCGAATCGAGCCGATGCGGCGAACCGCGCGCGCCCTGACGATTGCCGTGCTCACCGCGGGCGCGCCGCGTCTCGTTTCTGCCCAGCAGGCAACCCTTCCGGCAACTCCAGCGATTCCGCCTAACGACTCGGCGGCCACGTATCGGAGCGCGGCCCTCAGCATCGCGCCGCGCTGGGACGGGCTCGCCGTCGTCCGAGGCGCGAATCGCGGGACGGTCGCCAATCTGCATTTCTTCTGGCCCCGCGACATCACGGCCGAGCTGCGCGGCACGGACACGACGGCGATCGGCCTCGACTCGCTGACGCGCCATGTCCAGCGCGCCGTGGCACTGCGCCGCGCCGGCGCCGGCTTCACCGATCTCGGTGTGCTCACAATGGCGGTAGCCGTCATTCGATCGCTGCGCGATGGGCGCTTCGCGACGCGAGATCAACAGCTCGCCGCAGCGGCCGTTGGCGCGCTCGTCGTCAGCGTGCCGCTCCAATTCGCCGCCGACGGAGAGCTGAGCCGCGCGGTCTGGTGGCACAATCTGCGCTTCGCGCGGTGACAGGGCGGCCGCTCCGCCTCTTCCAAAAGTCCGTCAGGCGGGGTGTCGCCGCGGCTGCGGTCGCCGCCGGTTTCGGATGCGCGAGCCGATCCCTGCCTAACGGCGACTGGCCGGTAACCGGCGGCGACGCGGGTAACACACGTTACTCCACCCTCGACCAGATCACGCGCGACAATGTCGGCCAGCTTCGCGTCGCCTGGGTTTACCATACTGGCGACATGCCGGCGGGCGATCAGTCGCAGATTCAGGCGACGCCGATCGTCGTCGATGGTGTGCTCTACACCACCACGCCGGCGCTTGCTGTAATCGCCCTCCGCGCCGATCGCGGCACCCTGCTCTGGCGCTTCGATCCATTCGCGGGCGGGGGCCGCGCTTCGCACGTTAACCGCGGCGTCGTCTACTGGACAGACGGCGCCCGCGATCGGCGGATCTTCTTCACGGCCGGGCGCCGGCTGTACGCCTTGAACGCGAACGATGGCCATCCAATCACCGCCTTCGGCGATTCCGGTTCGGTCGATCTCGCGCGTGGCCTCGATCGGGATATCGAGGACGCCTACCTCGTCGCAACGAGCCCGGGTGTCGTCTTCGAGGATTTGCTCATCCAGGGGACGCGCGTTGGCGAGGAGGAAGGCTCCGCGCCCGGTGACGTGCGCGCGTACGATGCGCGCACGGGAAAAATCCGCTGGACCTTCCACACCATCCCACGGCCCGGCGAGTTCGGGGTTGAGTCGTGGCCCACGAACGCGTGGCGCACTGCCGGCGGCGCGAACTCCTGGGCGGGGATGTCCGTAGATGTCGCACGCGGCATCGTCTACGTCCCCACAGGCTCGGCCACGCCCGACTTTTACGGTGGCGACCGCGCCGGCGCGAACCTCTTCGCGAACACGCTCCTCGCCCTCGACGCGCGGACGGGGAAACGTCTCTGGCACTTTCAGACGGTGCATCACGACATCTGGGATCGCGATCTGCCGGCGGCGCCCAATCTCCTTCGCCTAACGAGGAGCGGCCAGTCCGTCGACGCTGTCGCGCAGATCACGAAGAGCGGCTTCGTCTTCGTCTTCGACCGCGCCACCGGCCAGTCGCTCTTTCCAATCGAGGAGCGGCCCGTGCCGCCCTCAGACCTCGGCGGCGAGATCGCGTGGCCGACGCAGCCCTTCCCTCTCGCGCCGACGCCATTCGCGCGACAGTCGATGACCGAGGCCGACGTCACCGATCTCTCGGCCAGTGCACGCTCGACGGCGCTAGCTCGATTCCACACCCTGCGCTCGGGCGCCCTCTTCACGCCGCCAAGCAAGGAAGGGAGCGTCGTCCTGCCCGGCTTCGACGGCGGAGGCGAGTGGGGCGGAGCGGCTGTCGACCCCGAGAGCGCCACGATTTACGTGAACGCGAGCGACGTCCCGTGGATCGCGGCGATGCGCGAGTCGGCCGCACTGGGGCCAGCGTCAGGCGTCGCTCGCAGCGGCTCCATGGTGTATCGCGCCAACTGTGCCAGTTGCCACGGCGAGGATCGGCGCGGCAAGGATCGCGCGCCGTCGCTGGTGGGCATCTCCGACCGGCTGAATGCCGAGCAGATTATGCAGATACTCAACGCGGGCCGCGGCTTCATGCCGTCGTTCGCTGCGCTTCCGGAAGAGGAGAAGCGCAACGTCACGGAGTATCTCACGGGAAAGCGCGTCCCAGCCTTGCCGAGTCCCCGGAAGGGCCCGCGCGCCGCGCGATCTCGCTATGAGTTCGTCGGCTACGAACGATGGCGCGACTCGGCGGGATTTCCGGCGATCAGGCCACCGTGGGGCACCCTCAGCGCGATCGACCTCAACACCGGCGCGTATCGGTGGCGCATCCCGCTCGGTCGCCACCCACGCCTAACGGCAGACAGCGGCGCGGCGACGGGTACCGAGCAATACGGTGGGCCAATCGTCACCGCGGGTGGCCTCGTCTTCATCGCCGCAACGCAGGACGCGAAGCTCCGCGCCTTCGACAAGACGAGCGGGAAGCTGCTCTGGGAAGCGACGCTCCCGGCGGCCGGCTACGCGACGCCGAGCACCTTCGCGGTGCGCGGAAAGCAGTACGTCGTCATCGCTGCTGGCGGTGGGAAGCTCGGCACCCGGTCGGGCGACGCGTACGTCGCCTACGCCCTCCCCTGAATTCGCGCCATCGCGCGTCTGGCGCGGCCGTGCCCGGCGATGTTGAATCATGGTTCTTCACATCGGTCGAGGTGGACGAATGGCACCCCAGGTTGGGCAGAAAGCGCGGCGCTCCCTGACATTGACGCAAGAGCACGTGCAGACCTTTGCGAAGCTCACCGGCGACTACAACCCTCTGCACTTCGACGCCGACTTCGCGTCATGCACCAAGTTCGGCGGCCTCGTCGTACAGGGCGGCCTCACGACGGGTCTGCTCCACGCGCTCGTGGCGATGGACCTGCCCGGCGCCGGTTCCGTCTTTCTCAGCCAACAGTGGAAGTTCACTGCGCCGGTATACATCGGCGACACGATCACGGCTGAAGCCGAGGTGTTGAGCGTTCACGCAACGAAGCCGGTGACGCAGCTCGGGATCGTCGTCAAGCGGCAGACCGGCGAGACGGTACTCGAGGGCGAGGCGTGGTGCTACACCTTGCGCCCCGATGCAACGGCGTCCGCAGCCGGGGCCACCGCCGCCTCGGGCCGCGCCTGAGACGCGCTGAGTGACGACGCCTAACGAGCCGCGACTGCCACGGCGCTTTGGCCTGCTCGGCGCCACCGCGCTCAACATGACCAACATGATGGGGGTCGGGCCGTTCATCACGATCCCGCTCCTCATGTCCGCGCTCGGTGGCCCGCAGGCCATGCTCGGCTGGCTCGTGGCCCTCGTCATCGTGGTCTGCGACGGCATGGTCTGGAGTGAGCTCGGCGCGGCGATGCCGGGGTCGGGCGGCTCATTCCACTACCTGCGCGAGGCGTTCGGGCGAGAGCGCTTCGGCCGGCTGATGGCCTTCCTCTTCGTCTGGCAGTTCGTCCTCAGCGGACCGCTGGAGATCGCTTCCGGCTATATCGGCTTCGCCGAGTATGCGAAGTACATCTGGAAGGGACTCACCCAGAGCGGCACGATCTTCCTCGTCATCGGCGTCGGCGTCGTCAACGTCGCCCTGCTCTATCGGCGCATCCATTCCGTGGCGACGATCACGATCTCGCTCTGGATCGGAACGCTCGTGACGGTGTTGGCGGTGATTCTCACCGGCGCCACGCACTTCGATGCCCGCATCGCCTTCGACTTTCCGCCCAATGCCTTCCACTTCTCGTTAGGCTTCCTCCTCGGCCTCGGTGCGGCTTCGCGGATCGGCATCTACGACTACCTTGGCTACTACGAC
Organism: Gemmatimonas sp.; assembly: GCA_021154325.1. Classification (GTDB taxonomy): domain Bacteria; phylum Gemmatimonadota; class Gemmatimonadetes; order Gemmatimonadales; family Gemmatimonadaceae; genus AG2. Next base: position 3,723 of record JAJKIR010000041.1, on the reverse strand, counting down.
GTCTGCTACATCGGCGACGAAGTGCGCGAGCCCGGACGCGTCATCCCGCGATCCATTCTGATCAGCACCGCGGCGGTCGCCGTCATCTATCTCGGCATCAATCTGTCCATCATCGGCGTCGTGCCATGGCGCGAGTTCGTCCCGTCCGAGGCGCATCCGGAGTCGAGCTTCATCGTCTCCCTCTTCATGCAGAAGCTCTACGGCCCGCGCGTGGCGACGCTCTTCACCCTGCTCGTGCTCTGGACGGCGTTCGGATCGGTCTTCGCGCTCCTCCTCGGCTACTCGCGCATTCCTTTCGCCGCGGCCGAAAGTGGATACTTCTTCCGTATCTTCGGCAGGCTCCACCCGACGAAGCAGTTTCCGTACGTGTCGCTGCTCGTGCTCGGCGCGATCTCGATCCTCGCCGGCTTCTTCTCGTTAGGTACAGTGATCGACGCGCTGATCGTGACCCGCATTCTCGTGCAGTTCATGGGACAGGTGTTCGGCCTCATCCTCCTTCGGCGTCGCGCGCCCACGATGCCGCGCCCGTATCGCATGTGGCTCTATCCCGTGCCGGCGCTCGTCGCGCTTCTCGGATGGATCTTCGTCTTCGCCACGACGGACCCGCGCGTTATCCTCTTCGGGCTCGGCGTGCTCGCACTCGGCTGCGTGACGTTCCTGCTCTGGTCGTGGCGCACGAGGCGGTGGCCGTTCCTGCTCCCCGAGGCAGCGGCATGAACCGTTCGGCTTCCGGCATCATGCCCGAGGAGTTGCGCACACCACGGATTCTGCTCCGTCGCTGGCGGCCGAGTGACGCAGCGGCATTGCAGCCGGTGCTCGCGGCGAACGTCGCCCATCTCGCGCCGTGGATTCCGTGGCGCGTCGCCGAGCCGCTGGACGCCGGCCCCCTCGCCGATCGACTCGCGGAGTTCGCTGCCGCCTTCGACGAGACGCGCGAGTGGCGCTATGGTCTCCTTTCGTGCGGCGACGGCACGGTGCTCGGCGAGGTGAGTCTCTTCCCCCGGAATAGCGAGGGGCGCGTCGCTCTCGACGCCGCCGATCATCTCGAGATCGGGTACTGGGTGAGGGCCGACCGAACGGGAGAGGGACTGGCCGCCGAAGCCGCGCACGCGGCATGCGACCTCGCGGCCACGATCGACGGCGTTTCGCACCTAGCGATTCACTGTGACGAGCGCAATGCCGCGAGCGCCGCGATTCCACGACGGCTCGGTTTTCAGCTCGCCGCGGTCGTGATCGAGGAGCCCACGTCTCACGGCAAGGCGCCCGTGCGTCTGCAGATCTGGGAGCGGCGCATCGATCGGAGCGGCGATGCCTAACGGCACTAAGGGCGGATGAGGCAAGGATCCCTCAATCATGGACCCGAGATGAGCGAACGTCAGAACCGTAGGGAGTTTCTCGAGATGGCCGGCGCGGCGCTCGTCGCCGGCTCACTGCCAGGCTCGTTAGGTGCACGGCGGCGAGCGGCCCATTCGGTCGTCGCGCCCGAGCCTGATCTCGTCGTCATCGGCGCCAAGGTTTACACCATGGATGGCGCCGCACCCCGCGCGGAGGCGTTCGCGATCAAGGACGGCCGATTCGTCGCCGTCGGGCGCACGTCGGACATCAAGGCGCTCGCTGGGAGACGAACCGCGACGATCGACGCAAGGCAAATGACGATCGTCCCGGGCTTCATCGATTGCCACAACCACGCGGGCGGTACGACGCTCCTCTACGAAGTGCTCGTCGGGAATCCGTTCGAGGTGGAGTTCGTCACCATCGCGAGCATCGTCGACAAGCTCCGCGCGAAGGCGAGCGCGACCCCGCCGGGCAACTGGGTCGAGGGATACTTCTTCGACGACACGAAGCTCAAGGACAAACGCCCGCTCGACGTCCACGACTTGGATCGCGTCTCCACCGAGCATCCCGTCGCCGTGCACCATCGCGGCGGCCACACTTCCTTCTACAATGCCAGGGCGCTCGAGCTGGCGCACGTCACCTCCACGACGCCCAACCCGCCCGGTGGTACGTTCGACAGAGACTCCACGGGCGCGCTCAATGGCCGAGTCACGGACCGCGCCCGTGCCTTCTTCGACGGTGTCGGCACCCGCCCGACATTCACGGCCGAGCAGCGCGCGGAGCGCAATCGCAAGGGGCTGGCGCACATCTCCAAACAATTCGTGCGCTACGGCCTAACGAGTGTCCACCACGAGGGCGGCGACCTCGAGGCACTCCAGGACGTCCGCGCACGCGGTGAGCTGCTCCACCGTGTGAGCTATGAGTCCAGCGGCCGCACCCTCGACGCGCTCATCGCTGGCGGCCTGGCGACCGGCTTCGGCGACGAGTGGATCAGGCTCGGCGCGACCTCCGAGCATACCGTGGACGGCTCGTTCTCCGAGCGAACGATGGCACTGAGCACGCCCTATCCCGGCGTCACGCCGCCGTATCGCGGAAACGTGACGGAGACGCAGGAGGATCTCGACGCCTGGGTCGAGAAGGTCCACCGCGCCGGCATCCAGGTGAACTGCCACGCGAATGGCGACGTCGCCATCGACATGTTTCTCACCGCCGTCGAGCGGGCCCAGAAACGCTTTCCACGCGCCGATGCGCGACCAAAGATCACCCATTGCACATTGATCAACGACGATCTCGTGCGGCGCATCAAGGCGGTCGGCGCAGTGCCGGCGCTCTTCACGACCTACGCCTACTACAATCCTGACAAGTTCGTCTTCTACGGTCAGGAGATGATGAAGCGGTGCATGGCATTCCGGACGCTGCTCGATGCCGGCGTTCCCGCGGCCGCGGGCTCCGACTTCAGTCCGGGGCCATTCGCACCTCTCATGGGAATTCAGGGAATGGTCACACGTACCGGCTGGGACGGCACGACCTGGGGGCCCAACCAGCGCATCACCGTCGATGAAGCAATCAGGGTGAACACGACCAATGGCGCGTTCGCTTCCCGTGAGGAAACGCTCAAGGGATCTATCAGCGAGGGGAAGCTCGCGGACTTCGTGATCCTTGCCGACGATCCGCACACCGTTCCGACAGAGAAGATCAAGGACATCCAGATCGTCCGCACGGTCGTCGGCGGGACGACCCAGTTTCAGGCCTGACGAAGAGCCCGGCGATTGCCCCGGTTCCCCCCGGGTGGTACACTCGACGAGTCAGCCTGAGAGGAGTGCGCCATGAAGACCGCGACGCAGGACGAGACCGCGCTCCAGCGCCCAACGCTCGCCGAGGTCGATGCGTTCGGCCTCACGCATCCCGGGCTCGTGCGGCGCACGAACGCCGATCACTTCCTCGTCGCGAGTCTGCACCGCACGCTGCACGTGCACGCGACCAGCATCGGCACTGACCTCGGACCGCAGGAAACCGAATCACGCGGTTTTCTCCTCCTCGTCGCCGACGGCGTCGGTGGGCTCTCCGGCGCCGCCGAAGGGAGCGCGCGCGCGGTCTCGTCCGTCGCACAGCACCTTCTCCATGCGACGGAGCTCTGCTCCGAGATGGCGACGACCAACGAGGGCACCGCCGTCGCCACTTTGCGCGATGCTGTGATGGTGGCACATCGCGCGCTCCTTGCCATGACCGCGGAGGAAGGCCGCGACAGCGCCTCGACGCTCACGATGTTCGCCTCGTTCTGGCCGCGGGCGTTCGTCGTGCACGTCGGCGATAGTCGTGTGTACCGCTACCGCGACGGTGTGCTCGATCGCCTCACGACAGACCAGACCTTCGCGCAGATGATGGTCC
>JAJKIR010000040.1 GCA_021154325.1 Gemmatimonas sp. | reverse complement strand
GCGGAGGCTCGCCGTCGTGTTGATGCCGCGCCGACGCAGCTCGGCCACGATCTCGGTCGCGTCGCGGCCGCGCACCTCGGCGGTCACGATCGCGCATTGCTTCCGCCCGCGATCGAGAACACGAACGCCGTCGATCGCTGCGAGCTCGCCACGCAACGTGGCCGCGAGCCGGGCCGCGCGCCCACCGCCGCGCTCGACGCCAACGTCTCGTGCATAACGAGCGGCGGCGCCGAGGCCCAGCACGAGCGCCTGCGGAAACTCCCAGTCCTCGAAGCGCTGTGCGTTGTCCACGAGCTCGTAGCGATCCACATCCACCCATCGCCCGCCGCGCATGTCGACAAAGAGCGGATGATCGCCGCGCGCCAGCGCACGGTCCGACGCGTACATGAACCCGATGCCCCGCGGACCGCGGAGGAACTTGCGCGCCGTGACGGACAGATAGTCGCAGTGGAGCTCACTGACGTCGATCGGGATCTGACCGACCGCCTGACAAGCATCGAGCAGGAAGGGGACGCCCGCCTCCTCGCACACCGCGCCGATGGCGGCGACGTCTTGCACGATGCCGGAGTTGGTCGGCACCCAGGAGACGTGAACGAGCCGAACCCGCTCGCGCCGGAGCATCTCGCGGACGGCGTTGGGGTCGATCCCACCCTCGGGCAGATCCGGCGCATGGCGCACGATCACGCCGAGCCGCTTCGCCAGCGAGAGGAAGCTGATCTGGTAGGACACGTAGTCACAGCCGCTCGTGAGGATCACGTCCCCACTCGTTAGGTCGAACGCGCTCATCGACTGAACGAAGCCCGCGGTCGCGTTGGCGACGATCGCCATGTTGCGCGCTGGCGCGCCGACGAGCGCGCCGATATCGGCGTACACCGTCTCGATCGCCTCGGCACGCGCGTCCTCGGCCTCGTAGCCGCCGATTTCACTCTCGAGCTCGATGTGTTCCGTGATGGCGTCGATCACCGGCTGCGGCATGAGCGCGGCACCGGCGTTGTTCAGGTGGTTCACGTGCGCGCAGCCGGGTGTATCGGCGCGCCATCGATCGACGGTGGGCGAAGACGTCAGCGTTTCCATATCGGGCGGGACTGAAGCGTCGGCTAGCATTCAGAGGGGATAACAGTAAGGCTAGCGGCTTCAGCACGAGACGTCACACACATGCAAGCTCTTCATAGCCGGATCGGCATCGAGCACCCGATTATCCAGGCGCCGATGGCGGGCGGGGCGACCACCCCGGCGCTGGTGAGCGCCGTCAGCAACGCCGGCGCCCTCGGCTTCATCGGTGCCGCGTATCTCACGCCCGACCAGATCCTGGAACAGGCTCGAATGGTTCGGGAGCAAACGGAGCGGCCGTTCGGTATCAACCTCTTCGTGCCGGTGCCACGGACATCTGCGCCGGCCAGTGCGGAAGCGGCGCTCGAAGCGCTCGCGCCGTATCACGCCGAGCTTGGTCTGCCCCAGCCGGCCGTACCGGCGCGCACCGCTCAGGACTTCGACGAGCAGCTCGCCGCGGCGGTCGAGAGCGGTGCGGCCGTCTTCAGCTTCACCTTCGGGCTCCTTTCAGAATCGTCGATGGGCCTCGTGCGCTCGCGCGGGATGGTCGTGATTGGCACGGCGACCACCGTCGAGGAGGCGGTCGCGCTCGAGAGGTCAGGTGTGGACGCGGTCGTGGCGCAGGGGAGCGAAGCAGGGGCGCACCGCGGCACCTTCGGGGCTGCCCCCTTCGAGGCTGCCATGGTCGGAACGATGGCGCTTGTGCCGCAGGTCGCGGATGGGGTCCGGGTGCCGGTGATCGCGTCCGGCGGGATCATGGACGGACGCGGGATCGCGGCGTCGTTCGCGTTAGGCGCCGCGGCGGTGCAGATGGGCACGGCCTTTCTCCTCGCCGACGAATCCGGCATTCCGGACGGCTACAAGGACGCGATTGCCGGGGCGCGGGAGACGGACACGCGGGTGACGCGGGCGTTCAGCGGCCGCGCGGCGCGTGGGATCGCGAATCGGTTCATGGACGAGATCGAAGCGCTGGGAGACACCGTCAATCTCGGGTATCCGGCACAGAACGCGCTCACCCGTCCGCTTCGCACGGCGGCGGCGAAGCAGAACCGCCCCGAGTTTCTCTCCCTCTGGGCAGGCCAGGGACTGCGGCTGGCGCGTCGCGCGCCGGCCGCGTCCATCGTTAGGCACCTCGTGGCGGAGACCGACGCCACCCTTCATCGCCTTCGGAAGGAACCGGCCCCTGGAGAGTGATCTCACGCGGCAGCGAGACCACCGGCGTGCCATTCCGCCATTCTCCGTCGACGCGGCATGTTGCCTGCTAAGTGAAGCCAGTCCTTTGCACATCGCGCGACGAGTGGCGCATCACCGTTAGGCACGAGGATGGGACGCATGGGAACGGTAGAGACCGGAAGCTGGCAGCAAGGCGATTCGGGCGCGTGGCAGGACGCCGGGGCCGTACGCCGCCAACCGACCCGCCGGTCGGCGAGGACGACGATAGCACGTACCTCAGAGGAGCCGAGAGCAGCAAAAGGACCCAACGAGAAGCTGGCCGGCTTCCTCGGCTGGTTCAGCGTTGGGCTCGGTGTTTCACAGATTATCATGCCGCGTGTGGTGTCGAAGATTTGCGGCATCGAGGACAGCGACGGCAACACGCTGCTCATGCGCGCCCTTGGTGTGCGTGAGATCTCGTCGGGAGTCGGCATTCTGACGAATCAGCACCCGACCAACTGGGTCTGGTCACGCGTCGCCGGCGACATGATGGACCTCGCCCTGCTCGGCAAGGCCATGTCCAACGACGAGAACCATCGGGGGCGCACCACCTTCGCCACCGCGGCCGTGCTCGGTGTGCTCGCCCTCGACGTGCTCTCGGCGCAACAGCTCGCGCAGTCGCCCAACATCGCCGTCAACCCCGACGTGGACGGCGACGGTGTTCACGTGCGTCAGAGCATCACAGTCGAGCGGTCGGCCGAGGAGGCCTACGCTTACTGGCATGACTTCGAGAATCTCCCGCGCTTCATGCGGCACCTCGAGTCTGTCGAGGTGACGGGCGAGGGCCGCTCGCACTGGAGAGCCAAAGCACCGGCGGGCAAGTCCGTGGAGTGGGACGCCGTGACGACGCGCGACGTACCTAACGAGCTGATCGCGTGGCGCTCGGAAGGCGACGCCGACGTCTACAACGAAGGCGAAGTCCGGTTCGTTCCCGCGCCGGGCGGCCGCGGCACCCAGATTCACGTCGACCTCCGCTATCAGCCGCCGGGCGGCGTCGCCGGCCGAGTTGGCGCCAAGCTCGCGAAGCTCTTCCGCAAGGAGCCTGGGCAGGAGGTGCACGATGATCTCCGCGCGTTCAAGAACGTGATCGAGCTCGGCGAGATCGTGCTCTCCGATTCCACGGTGCGGAAAGGCATGCCGCATCCCGCCCAACCCGACCGCTGATCAAGGAGTCTGACAGATGAAAGCAACGTGCTGGATGGGGATGCAGAAGGTCGAAGTCCGCGACGTTCCCGATCCAAAGATTCTCAACCAACAGGACGCGATCGTGAAGATCTCGTCCACCGCGATCTGCGGCTCGGACCTGCACCTCTACAACGGCTTCGTGCCATTCATGGAGCCCGGCGACATTCTCGGCCACGAGTTCATGGGTGAGGTCGTCGAGACGGGACGCGACGTGAAGAATCTCAAAGTCGGCGACCGTGTCGTAGTTCCCTTCCCGATCGCGTGCGGCGTCTGCGCGGCGTGCAAGGCCGAGCTCTATTCGGTGTGCGAGAACACGAATCCGAATGCGTGGATCGCCGAGAAGATGTTCGGTCACGCGACCGCCGGGATCTTCGGCTACTCACATATGACCGGCGGATTCGCCGGCGGCCAGGCGGAATACGCCCGCGTGCCCTTCGCGGACGTTGGTCCGCTGAAGATCGAGAACGGCTTCACGGATGAGCAGGTGCTCTTCCTGTCGGATATCTTCCCCACCGGCTACATGGGCGCGGAGATGTGCGACATCAAGCCGGGCGATACGATCGCGGTGTGGGGCTGCGGACCGGTCGGCCAGTTCGCGATCGCGAGCGCCTTCCTCCTCGGGGCCGAGCGCGTGATCGCCATCGATCGCTTCCCGTACCGGCTGGAGATGGCGCGCAAGCAAGGCGCGGAGATCGTGAATTACGAGCAGGTCGAGAGTGTTATCGATACACTCAACGAGCTCACGGCAGGTCGTGGACCCGACAACTGCATTGACGCGGTCGGGATGGAAGCGCACGCGCCCGGTGTGAAATATCTCTACGATCGCGCGAAGCAGCTCACGCGCATGGAGACCGACCGTCCCATCGCGCTGCGCGAGGCGATCATGGCGTGCAAGAGTGGTGGCACGGTGTCAGTGATCGGCGTGTACGGCGGGTTCATCGACAAGTTCCCGGCCGGCGCAATGATGAACCGTTCGATTCGCATCATGACCGGTCAGTGCCATGTGCAGCGGTACACGAAGAAGCTCCTCGGCCTCATCGAGGAGGGAAAGATCGATCCATCATTCGTGATCACGCACCGGATGCGTCTCAACGACGCGGCACACGGCTACGATATGTTCGTGCACAAGCACGACAACTGCGAGAAGATTGTTTTGAAGGCCTGATGCTTTGTCATCCTGAGCGAAGCGAAGGATCTGCTCCACCTCGAGTAGATCCTTCGCTTCGCTCAGGATGACAGGGGACTCAGAACCAACGCCTAACGCGGCTCCGGTACTCGGTGTACTGCCGGCCGAAGGTCCCATGCAGCGTCGGCTCCTCGTAGAGCACGACCATCAGGTGAAACACGATCGCCATCACGACCGCATACCAGGCGACGGCGCGCGAGTGGAACCAGAGCGCCTGGCCGAAAATCGCCGCGAGCACCGCGACGTACATCGGATTTCGCGAGAATCGGTAGAGGCCGGAGATGACGAGCTGCCGCGGCGCATCCCACGGTCCGGGCGTACCGCGTCCTCGTAAGGCAAACTCCCGGGCACACCAGAGCAGCACGGCCCAGCCGCCGAGGATCAGCACCGCGCCGAGGCGCCAGGCTCCACTCGATGCACCCCACCAGTCCGATGGCGCGCCCGCGATCTGCCACGGTAGCCATCCGGCGACAGTCCCCGGGACGACGGCGACAAAGAGGATGGCGCGGAGCCAGACGGGCATCGGATCGATCCGCGGTCGACGTTAGGCGCGCAGCAATGGTTCGAGAATGCTCACCGCACGCTCGACGCTCGCGGCGTCGTCAGGATCCAGTCGCGAGAGGAGCTCCTCGATTGCGGCGAGTCGCCGTGCTCGCGCGACGTCGAGCGTCTGCCGTCCCAGATCCGTGGTGCGGAGGAGCACCGCGCGGTTGTCCGACGCGTCGACGCTCTTCTCGACGAGCCCCGCCCTGACGAGCGCCTGAACGAGGCGCGTCATCGTCGGCGCGGTCACCGACTCCGCTTTGGCCAGCTCCGTGAGGCTGATCGGACCGCGGTAAATCACGACCGACAGCGCAGAAAGTCGTGGAGCGCTCAGGCCGGCTGCGTCGTCACCCCGCCGGACACGGCGCAACAGATGAATCGCGAGCGAATGCAGCCGGTCCGCGAGCGCCGCGCGGTCGGCGCGGGACGGCTCCGTCACGGCACCGGCCGAGGGCCCCATCGCTCCCCGATGCCAGCGAGCAGCGCCGCGTACGTCTCTATGCCGTCCCACAAGTTCTGAATTCTCAGATTCTCATTCGCCGCGTGCTGATTGTCGTCGTAGTTCGCGATCGGCAGAGTGATCATCGGAACGCGCAGAACCTGCTCGAAGAGATACGTTGGTCCGCTGCCGCCCATCGTTGGCAGAGCGAGGAGCGGCGTTCGTGCGCCGTCGTCGAGCGCCGCGAGCACCGCGCGGCCGAACGGGCCATCCATCGGCGCGCGGGACGCCGGATAGCCGTGCTCCCACTCGACCCGTGCGATTTTGGCATGGGCGCGCCGCAGCGCCACCGTCACGCTGTCGTGCGTCAGGAAGTAGCCCTGGCGGCGGATGTGCGCCTCGACGAGCCGCTGCACGCGCTCGGGCGTCTCGTCAGGCACGAGCCGGAGGTCGAACGAGGCGTAGGCTTCTGTCGCGATCGTGTTCGACCCCGTCTCCCGCACGCCGCCAACGCGAATGCCTCGCACATTGAGCGCGGGGAGCATGATCCGCTCGGCAAGCGGAGCGTCGTTCGCCTCGGTACGTGCGAGTCCGAGCGCGGCCCGGAGGGTGTCGTCGTACGGCGGCAGCGCCGCGATGGCCCGTCGCTCAGCGGGAGAGAGGGGACGCACATCGTCGTAGTAGCCGGCGATCTTGATGCGGCCATCGTCGTCGCGCATGCTCGCGATGAGGTTCGCGATGAGCGCGGCGGGATTGGGTGCCCAGTTGCCATAGTGCCCACTGTGGAGGGCGCGCGTGGGGCCGAAGACGGTGAGCTCGAAGCCGGTGACACCCCGCTGGCCGAAGACGAGCTCTCCGCGCCCACTCGGATGCACGGGGCCATCGCAGAAGAGCCACGCGTCACCGGCGAGCGTCGTCGCGTACGTCTCGAGGATCTGTCGCAGGTGGCCCGAGCCGGCTTCCTCCTCACCCTCGAAGAAGACCTTCAGGTTTATCGATTGCTCAACGTGGCGCTCGCGCATCGCGTCGATCGCGGCGAGGATGGCCATGATCGACGCCTTGTCGTCCCCGGCCGATCGCGCGTACAGACGCGCCTCCGGATCGACGCGTGCCGCGGCATCGGCCGGCATGGGAATCTCCCTGCCGCCATCAGTCAGTGGCCGATCGCGGAGCACCGGCGTCCATGGCGGCGACGCCCACTGTCTGGGATCCAGCGGCTGGCCGTCGTAATGCGCGTAGAGAACCAGGGTCCGCGCCGACGGCCGGTTCGACGGCAGCTCACCGTACACGACCGGGGGCGCGCCAGGCACCGTGAGCGCGCGCGCGTTCCGAAAGCCGCGCCGCTCCAGCATTCCGATGAGAAGCGCCGCGTTGCGGTGGATGTTCGCGGAATCCGAGGCGAGATTGGGAACGGCGAGCAGCGTGGCGAACTCGCCTACGATCGCTCCCTCGTTATGCTCTCGATAGGTACGCGCAGCCGCGCGCACGCGCGCGCCAACGGTCTCCTGCCCCACGAGGGGCGTGCGCGCGAGCAGCACCATGGCGGCCGCAATGGCACGCAGGGCGAGTACGGGACGGCGCGTTCGTCTTCTCTGTCTCCGGGGCATCATTATCGCTCTGGGATTCACTACATATCCGCGACCACAACCGACAACTCATAACTGAACATCCGTGGCCTTACCAGAGCAATTGGCGCCGGGCGACGCGAAGCGCGAGGGCGAGCATCATCACGAGCCCGCCCGGCCCAGCGATTGGGTGCGCGTGGCGCTTCCGCTCATCGCGGTAGTGATCTTCGTCGTCGTCGCCTGGCGCCACGGCTACTTCGATCTCAAGAATCCCGAGAAGCTCGGCGCGGCCGCGGAGCGCGTCCAGGACATTCCGTGGCTCAGCCCGATCTTCGTCGCGGTGTACGCCGGTCTCGCCGCGTTCGCGGCGCCCGTGTCGCCGCTCGCGTACGGCGCGGGCGCGGTCTTCGGCGTCGTCCGCGGAACGCTGCTGGTGATGATCGCATCACTCATCGGCGCGACGGGCGGCTACTTTCTCGCGCGCTCCGCCTGGTCCGGCGTAGCGCGACGCCTCCTCGGCCGCTTTCACGGCAAGCTGCGCAACATCCGGAGCGGTACGGTCTTCCTCACGGCGCTCCGCGTGCAGCTGCTGCCCATCGTGCCGTTCGGGATCTTCAACTATGCCGCCGGCATCGGACACGTCCCGTTTCTTCCCTTCATTGGCGCCACCGCGCTCGGCATTCTGCCGGGGACGATCGCCGCGGTCTACATCGGCGATCGGTTGTTGGCGGGGATCACGGCGAGCGACCGGAGCGCATTCGTCGTGGCTGGCGTCGTGGCCGCCGCGCTCTTCGCGCTGTCGTTCGCGCCGACGCTGGTCAGGAAGCTGCGCGGCGCGAACGACGACGATGAGGAGGTTTAGCGAACGCTGAACTACATTCCGGCTTTCTTGGCCGTCGGCGGCAGGAGGCCGTTGAGCCGCAGATAGATCGCCGATTGGCTGTAGTGGTCGGCCCAGTCCGCGGTCGTGAGCGTCATGATCGACGCGCGCGCCATCGCCTTGCCGCCGAAGAACGGCACTCCCTCGCCGAGCTTGGAGTCGTCGAGCGACGCGAGCGCCTGGTCGCAGAACTGAAAGGTCTCCTTCAACCGCGCGACGAGCGCGTCCTTCCCCGCGGACGTGTCGATCTTCGCGCGAGTCGGCGCGGCGCTGCCGCCGATCTTCCCGCAGAGGTAGTCGTTGCCCTGCGCGAGATGCGTGACGACCATCGCGAAGCTCATCTGCGCCGGCGTGGGTCGGAAGGAGTATTTGTCCGCGGGCATCTCTTCGGCCGCGGCGATCAGGTTCTTGGCGACGTCCTGCGCGTTCTGTTTGAAGGCACTGGCCACGGGTGATCCCTGCGCCGCGGCAACAGCCGGCAGCACGGACACGAGAATGGCGGTAAAAGCTCGGCGCATCGTGGGCACCTGGTTTGAGGTTGCATTGACGTTGTCGGGACGTGTGCCGCGAGTCCAGCCCGGGATACAAATCGCTGACTTTCTCGCGAGCGGAGCATTCGCATCCAAGCATCTCGACCGAAGAGCAGTCGATCGGGAGTGCTAGGCGGCACCATGCCAAATTTGGCATGCGTGCATCGTGGCTCGAACCGGGCAACATTGTGTGCATGCCAAATTTGGCATGAAGCCGCCGTGCACTCCCGATCGACTGCTCGTGCATGGCGCATGATAGTGTCCCGACGGCCGTTCACGGCATCGCGGGCTGCATCTTCCAGAACGCAATTCCACCCGCCTGCTGGCCCACATCGACCGATCCCACCTTGGCGAGCGCGCGCAGATCGTACACGTCGACCTTGCCCGGAGCCGCGCCGGCGCCCTCGGAGCTCACGAATGCATAACGAGAATCCGGCGACACCGCGATCCCATTGGCGACGTTTGTGGAGTTCTTGAACTGACCGAGGCTCTTGCCCGACGCGAGATCGAAGATCTCGAACGACGCCGCCGGTTTCAAAGTTGCCAACAACAGGCGGCCGTCGGGCGTGACGGCGAGGTTGTACGGTCCGCGTCCCGTCGGCAGGCGACGTGTGATCGTCCACGCGTCACGGTCGATTTCGAGGATCTCGTTCGCCTTGTTGCACGCGACGTAGATCTTGCTGCCGTTCACCGATGGCTGGGCCCAGGTTGGGGAGCAGGATGACGGTGCCATGGCGTGCTTCATTCCACCCATCGCGTTGTAGCCGACCTGCGCCGGATCGGACGTGACGCCTTTCGAGATCTTTTTCGCCCCGTCGATCCACATCGCGAGCATCTCGCCGCCGTCGGCGGGAAGCGCACCCTCCTTTCCCTTCGCCAGAGAAAAGCGTCGCGACACCTTCATCGCGCGCGTGTCGATCTCCACAAGCTGGTCATCCATCATGCAGCCCGAGTACTGGAACAGTCCATCGGGTGAAATGCGACTGCCGTGCGGCATCGTGCACGTCACGATATGGCCCACCTCCACACTCTCGGGCGTGTACACGACTGACACGGACGACGGCACCATGTCGCCGTGCAGGTTGAAATTCGCCGAGTAGGTGTACAGGCCGTCGGGCGTGACGTCGATCGTCGCTGGAAAATTGCCGAGCAGGAGGCCCTGCCCAACGAGCGTGTCGGGACCGAGCTCGTACTTCCAGTACTTGCCGTCCGGGAAGCCGTGGCCCGTCGTCATGAAGAGGAACTTGCCGTCGCGCGAGATCGCGAGACCGTGCGGGCCTTCCATCTCCGTCGGCAGCTCGCCGATCGGAATCGTCTTCTCGATCACGAATCCGTTGGGACCAAATCGAAGACGCTGGATGAGGTCCGCCGACTCGGCACCGACGTACAGCCAGTAGTTGTTCGTGGGCTTTTCCGGTGTCGACACGGGAGCCGGCGATGGGGGACCGGCACTCGCTTGCTGCTGTGCATGCACTGGCGACGCGAAAGAAATCAGAGCTGCGGCGATGGAGATGCGTCGAGCAGCCTTGCGCGACTGACTGGTGGCGAACATCATCGGGGCACTCTCCCACCGGGTACATGCGGATGACAAGCCGGAATCGTCCGGTGACGAGCGAGAAGATCCGCCTGGGACCGTCATAGTCAATATCGGAGCTCACGAGCATGATCGCCGCCCGCATCCTCTCCCTGCCATCCGCGCTTCTCGTCGCCGTCGCTTCTACTTCGGCCGCGCAGCAGCCGCCTGCCGCTCAGCCGCAGGGACGATCCACACAAAGCACCGGAGCGGCGATCGCGAAGCTCGTCGCCGAGCCGAACAAGATCCTCGTGAAGGCCGGAGAGACGTCGCCGCTCAAAGTCACCGCGTACGACGCGCAGGGCAACGCGATCTCCGACGTGATGGTTCGGGTGATGGGTCCGCGTCAGGCATTCACGTGGGACAACGGTGAATTGCACGCGACCAAAGCTGGAACGTTCACTGCCATCGCGATGGTGTTCAGCGCCAACGGACAGGTGACCCTCGACATCCCCGTCACCGTCACGTGGCCTGCGCTGCGGGATCTCAGCATCATCCCCGACTCGGGTCGACTGTACGCCGATGTCACGCTTGGCCAGTCGCTCCAGGGACATCTGCCGGACAGCACGGTGCGCACGGACATCAGCGCGGTGTGGAGAAGCTCGAATCCCGCTGTCGCGACCGTCGATCGATTCGGCAACGTGACTGGCGTGAAAGCGGGCGCGGTGACGATCACCGCCGAAGCCGACGGCAAGCGCGCGGAGATGAAGTACAGCGTGGTGGCGAATCCCGTGCGCAAGCTCGAGATCGGGATCACCGGCGACGCCATTCGCACCGGCGACGTCGTGCATCTCGTGGCGACGGCGCGGCGCGCGGACGGATCCGTCGTCGCCGACGCGCCCATCACATGGTCATATACCTACCAGCCTGACGACTCGCTCGTCGCAAGCGGCGTGAAGGGCGGCCCAGGGATCGTGCAGTTCGGCCGCTTCGCCGCGAATTATCCCGGCCGGTTCACGCTGCTGGCGCAGTCGGGGAGCGCGCACGCGAGCAAGACCATCCAGGTCGCGCCGCGCGACGTAAGGCAGCGCATCTCTGTGACGGGCCGCGGCACGATCCACAGCTCGCATACGTCGGATCTCTGGCCGTGGCACGGCATGGACGGTCGCGACTACTGCCTCGTCGGCACGTGGGGCGGCGACGGCTACGCGATGGTGTTCGACATCACGGACATGAACAACATCGTGAAGACGGATTCGGTCCGCATCGACGCGCGCACGATCAACGACGTGACCGTCTCGCCAGACGGGCGCTACGGCGCGCTGTCGCGCGAGGGCGCGTCGAATCGCGTGAACGGCGTCGTGCTGCTCGATCTCGCGAGTCCGGCGCACCCGAAGGTGGCGTCGACGTTCGAGCAGGAGCTCACCGGCGGCGTGCACAACATGTTCGCCACGAATGAGAATCTCTTCGCCGTGAGTGGCGGGGCGAAGTACGTCATCATCGACACCAAGGACGTGTACCACCCGAAGTACGTGAGCGAGTACCGGCATCCGAACGCCCGGCTGCACGACCTCTGGGTTCGCGACGGCATCGCCTACTCGGCGCAGGGCGGCGTCGGCACCGTTGTCGTCGACGTCGGCAACGGGAAGTACGGCGGCACGATAGAACATCCTAAACTGATCACGGTGTATCCCGTGAATAGCGGGCACGAGATCTATCCCTACTTCCAGAAGGCAACCGGAAAGACGTACCTCTTCATCGGCGACGAGGAGATGCGCCGTGGGCGGGTGTGGGAGGGCGCGGACTTTCAGCTCATCGGACCCGATGGCAATCCGCCGAAGCACAGCGTCGCGCAGAGCTTGGGCGGCTTCACCCACATCATCGACTTCACCGACCCGATGCATCCGATTCCGGTCGCGCGCTATCACCTCGAGGACTACGGCTCGCACGACATCATCGTCGAAAACGACATCCTCTATCAGGCATACTACGACGGCGGCGTCCGCCTCGTCGACGTCTCGGGCGAGTTGTTAGGCAACCTGTACGATCAGGGCCGCGAGATCGCGGTCTTCAAGTCGTACGATCCGGACGGCTACACCGCGAATGCGCCGTTCGTGATGAACGCGATGCCGTGGAAGGGCCGCGTGCTCTGGACGGATTTCAACTCCGGTCTGTGGGCAGCGAAGCTGGAGCCGAGGCAGCCGGTAACGCCCTGAATTGTTGCCGAGCCTGCAACAGCGTCAGCGCGGACCAACACGGACACATGCGGACATCCGCGGCAGAGCCAAAGGTCTTTTCCGCGTTCGTCCGCTAGTGTCTGTGTTCGTCCGCGCTGACGCTGTTGAAGTGCTAGATCTTGAGAACGATCCCTCGGCGGTGCAAAACGCGCATGATGAAGTACCAGAGCGCAACGAACGCCAGCGAGTAGCCTAACGACGCCACTGCAGGGGGGAGCCAACTCGCGAGTCCGTCATACGCGAGCTGGTGCAGCGACTGCAGTCGTCCCGCAACCCGCAGCTTGATCGTCGAGTCGAACAGCACGGCGCTCAACTCGGCGCCGACGTAAGCCGTGATCGGGTTGATTCCGAAGACCACGAACGGTTCCGTCCAGCGCCTCCGCTGTCGCACGTCGGTGAGCCAGGTGATGGCGCCGAGTGTTAGGCATGCGACACCAGTTGTGAAGGCCACGTAGGAGCTCGTCCAAAGGTTCTTGTTGATCGGGAGGGCGAGACCCCACAGGAGCCCGGCGACCGTGAACACCGCTCCCGCGGCAAAGAGCTGGCGGATCCGCTCCTCCAGCGCACGGGAGCTCGCCAGCAATCGGCCGATGAGCACCCCCAACAGCACCGTGGCGATGGCAGGAATTGTCGACAGCAGCCCTTCCGGATCGTAGACCCGGCTCTCCTGCCATATGTGATTCCCCAGGCCCCAGCGCGACCAATCCAGAGTGCCTCGATCCACCCATGCAGCGAGCGTGTGGCCAGGATTGTTCAGCTGATCGAGACCGATCGTGCCTTCGCCAGGCACTGGCACTAGCGTCAACAGGAGCCAGTAGCCCAGAAGGATCGCCTGGGTCAGGAAGGCCACGCGCTTCCCCGACGCATTCCAACTGAGTAATGCGGCCGCGGCGTACGCGATCCCGATTCGCTGAAGGACGCCGAGAAAACGGAGCTCGGTCAGGCGGGCGATGAGGTGGTCGACGGCCGTCGGATGAGGATGGCCATCGATCGCGCCGTACTGATAGAAGGGAAACCAATTGAGCAGCACACCGATCGCGAAGAGCAGAGCGCCGCGACGCAGAATCCTGCCACGAATCTCCCGATTGCTGTCGCCACGCGCGGCTCGCCCCCTCAGCGACAGATGTGTCGTGATGCCGACGACGAAGAGGAAGAAAGGGAAGACCAGGTCGGCCAGCGTGCAGCCATTCCACCGGCTATGTCGAAGCTGCGCGAACGCGGTCTCCGAGCTCCCGGGGTTGTTCACGATCAGCATCCCTATGATCGTGAGGCCGCGAAAGACGTCGAGGGAAAGGAGGCGAGTGCCCCGTCCAGCCGCGGGTCCAGGGTGAGCGTTAGCCGTCGCGATGGGCCACCTCGAAGAACGCTCTAGCCGGTTGGAGGCAAGTCCACTACAATACGCCGTCACGCTGCCGAGTTCCTGACGAGCTCTCGACCCGTCCGTCACCGATTGGACGCGTCGCTCTCCAATCCGCGCCGTTGCGCCTTGGGAGTGTTGTAGATGTGGAATGCCCGCCATCTTGCTCGCGTACAGTATGCGGTTGCTCTGGGTATCGCGCTCTCGAGCGCAGCGCTCGGCGTCGGCTGCTCCGCCGACCGAGCCTTCCAGCCGAGCAACAGTGAAGTCACGGTCCAGGACCTGAGCTTCATCGGTCTCCCGACACCGATCGAGTTCGAGACGTACGAGAACTCCCATCAGGTGGTTCATCCCAGCACGGTTGCCTTCGCGCAGCCCTGGCACGGGCAACGCTTCTGGCTGGCGCTCACGCCCTACCCGAACGGCGATTCGCACGTCGAGAACCCCTCGCTTTATGGCAGTGCGACGGGCGATTCGTGGACTGTTCCCGCGGGAGTGGTGAATCCGGTCGCCAAGACGACGCGCGGCTACCTCTCCGATCCCGAGCTCTCGTACGATCCGACCGCGGACGAGCTCCGGCTCTATTATCGCGAAGTCGTCCAGGTATATCATCGGCGCGAGAAGCCGAAGCACAAAGCCGATATCGTGTACCTCACGCGGAGCACCGACGGAGTGCACTGGTCTCCGGCACAGGCGCTCACGAACGACGTCGGCCACTTCGTGGTCTCGCCAACGGTCGCGCGTCGGGCGGAGGGCGATTGGAAGATGTGGGCGGTGGATGCAGGCCACGCGGGTTGCACTTCGAGCAGCACCCGCATCATTCTCCGCCGTTCGGTCGATGGCGTCATCTGGTCCGTGCCGACGACCGTAGCGTTCTCGCAGCCCGGCTACCTGCCATGGCATCTCGACGTTCAGTATGTCCCCGAGCAGGGCATGTACTGGGCGCTGGTCGCGGCATATCGGGCTGGCACGGCATGCACCGCGAGCAGCCTCTTCCTGGCAACCAGCACCGACGGCGAGCACTGGACCACGTACGCCTCGCCCGTGCTCGCGCGTGGAGCGATACCAGAGTTCTCAACGAATGTGTATCGTTCCACCTTCACATTCGAGCCGAACGGCAACGACCTGACGATCTGGCTCACTGGCGCCAAGACGGTGAAATCCGGTGATCATCGACGACCCCCGGTACTGCGCTGGAGCGCGGCGGTGTGGCACACGCGTGCCGACGCCCTGCTCGAGCATGTACATAGGCTCCGGAGCGCTCCCGTCACCCCCGATTCCGAGCCGTCGTTCCTCCGGCGTCTGGCGAGCGAGAACGCCTTGCCGTGAGTAGTCGCGGCGCGCGCGATTCAAGCGTGCGCCGCCTTCTCTTCGTCGGCACCAATCGTGGGCCCGGCGGCACCGAAAGTCATTTCGTGTCGCTCGCGATCGCGATGGCGAACGCCGGCTACGAGGTAGCGGCGGCGGTCTATCCGGACGACGTCATCGCGCGCGCCCTCACGGCGGATGGGCGCATAACGATCTTCCCCGCCTCGATCGTCGGCTCCGCGAAGCGGAAGGCGCTCTCGGATCTCTCGCGTGCGTGCCGGGCAACGCAACCCGACTGGATCATCGGCAGCTTCGCCCGTGAGTACTGGACGCTCGCGCTCCTCGCGCGGTCGCAGCGGATTCCACTCGCACTCTTTCTCCACATCCAGAAGATCTCGCGATCGACGGCGCCAGTCTTTCCATGGCTCGCGAGCCGTTTCATTCTGCCGTCCGAGTATCTCCGCAACTGGGCGGTGAAGAACCGCGGCATGCCGCTTCGGCGCACGTGCGTCCTGTACAATCCCATCGACGTCGAACGCTTCCGGCCGGACGCTGCACGGCGCGAGGCATCGCGGCGGCGACTCGGCTTCGGCCCTGACGATGTCGTCGTAGGCTTCGCGGGGCGCTTCGAGCGGCAGAAGGGCGTGACGGTGCTCGCGGCTGCGCTCGAACAGGTGATGTCGCAGTCGCCTTCGGTACGCGCGCTCTGGGTTGGTCAGGGTGAGCTCGCCGACGAGATGGCCGCGAAGCTGGCGGCGTCGCCACACGCGGCGCGTCACGTCCGTGAGCCGTGGACGGACGACGTCGCCACCTGCTTCGCCGCGATGGACGTTCTCGCCTTTCCGTCGATCCGGCGCGAGTCATTCGGGCGCGTGGCGGCGGAGGCGCAAGCGTGCGGCGTGCCCGTCATTGCGAGCGACGACGGCGGCATCCCCGAGACGATTCGCGATGGCGAGAGCGGATTGCTCGTCCCTCCCGGCGATGTACCGGCGTGGGTCAACGCCATTCTCCAGCTAGCGAACGACGCGTCGCTCCGCGCGCGGATGGGCGCTGCCGGCCGCGCGCAGGCGTGCGAGCGCTTCGCCGCCCCGCGCATCGCCGCCGCCTTCGGGCATCTGCTCGAGCGTGCCTAACGGCTCAGCGGCTCGACGAGGGCCTGGTACACCAGCGTCGGGAATTGCGCCGGCACGGTGCTCCGGCTCGGCAGCAGCTGCACCATGAAGACGAGAACGAGGTGCTCTTTCGGATCGACCTCGTAGGTGCTGCCGTACGCGCCGCCCCAGCCGAAGGTGCCCACCGACTCGACGCGACCGTCCGCACCGGGCTGCTCCAACGTGCGGAAGCCGAGGCCGAATCCTTGTCCCGTCTGTGAGAAGAGCGCGCCCGTTTGATTCGTCGTCATCAACGCGACGGTGCTGGGGCTCAGAATGCGAGCCCCGTCGAGAGTGCCGCGGTTGAGCAACATCTGAAGAAAGCGCGCGTAATCACGCGCGGTGGAGAGCAGCCCGGCACCACCAGAAAAGCTGCGACGCGGCCCGTCGACGTAGTCGCCCTGTCCCTTCGGGCCATCGGGGGCGCGCGTGATCTTCATCTCCGGTCCGCTGGCGTACACGGCGGTGAGCCGCGCCCGGTTCGCGGGCGGCAGATAGAAGTACGTGTCCTTCATGCCCAGGGGCGCGGTGATGCGCGTCCGGATCACTTCGTCGAGTGGCGCACCCGTGACGCGCTCGATGACGCAGCCGAGGATGTCCGTGTTATAGCCATACACGAACCGCTCGCCCGGTTGGGCCACGAATGGGAGAGTCGCGAGCCGCTCGATCGTGGGGCAGATCGGCTCCTTCTTGTCGGCAGTGTACCAGCCCCACCCAGCGGCGGGGCCGAGGCCGGCGGCCGCGTAGAGAGGCGCAACCAGGCTGTCCGTGCCGTACGAGACGCCAGCGGTATGCGTGAGCAGATCGTGAATCGTTATGCGCCGCTTCGCCGGAACGATCGCTCGGCCGGTGTCGGCGCGGACCGCGACGGTGGTGTGCTCGAAACCGGGAATGAAGCGGCTCACCGGATCATCGAGCGACAGCTTCCCTTCCTCGACGAGCGACATCACCGCGACGCTGGTGAGCGCTTTCGTCTGCGACGCGATGCGGAAGATCGCATCGGGTGTCATGCGGCGGTTGGCCTCGCGGTCGGCCCAGCCGAATGCCTTCTCGTACACCGTTGCGCCATCCTTAAGAACGAGCGCGACCGCGCCCCCGATCTCCGAGCGGTCGACGGCCCGTTGCAGCACCGAATCGATTCGCGTCAGACGCCCGGCGTCGAAGCCGAGACGGCTGCCTCGCGCCGGGGCCGCGTCGCTCGGGGGCCGCGCGGACTGTGCGGCGGCCGGCGCCGCGAGCACCGCCAGGAGCAGCGCGAGCCGCAGCGGCCGCATCACGGGATGGCGGATGTGACCGGCTTGGCTACGGCGCCCCGACTCCAATCCTGTACGCTCGACACGTTAGGCACGCCCCAGTCCTCACCGCGCCAGCCGCCGAAGCCATCGAGACGCAGGAGCCAGAGACCGCTGTTCGCGTCGGCGACGGCGATCATGCCGTCGCGGTTACGCACGTCGACGCCAACGGCGCCGTTCACCGTGCTCTCCCCCTGCGGCGCGGCGGTGGTACCGAATCCCGTTTGATGTGCGCAGAGGCAGGTGTAGTACCAGCCGACGGTCACGGGATTCTTCGGGTCGACCATGTTGAAGATCTGCAGCCCATCCTCGTACGACGAGACAAACGCGAGCGGCCAGCGTACATCGGCGGAACGTACCGCGTCGTGCCAATCGGCCGTCCAGGCGCCGATCGGGCGCGAGACGGTCTGCTCGATGCCGCGCAGCCCCTCAGTGAGGTCGAAGATGCGAAGCGGTGAGTACTGGTAGCCAGTCGCTGTCACCGCATAACGAGCGTCGGGTGTCGGGATGATAGCCGAACCGCGGAGGACACCCGCCGCGCCGACGATCGATGTCAGCAGGCGCGGTTTCGCGACATCGCTGATGTCGTACACGAAGTAGCCACCCGCGCCGGCACCGTAGAACTTGTCGTTGCCAGTGCTCGGATCGTAGCCGACGAACATTCCCGTATATCCGTCGCCACCGCCGTCGTGTACGCCGAACGCCGGGATCGGAATGCGAGCCACTGCCGCCGCGGCACCACGCCCGGCAACGACGGCGTCGAGATCATACACCTCGGCGAATGCCGCATTCGTGGCCACGAACAGCAGCGGGCGGCCATCGGAGTGCTTGTACGCGAAGAGATCGCGTACGCCTCCCGCGGCCGAGCTCCGGATTCGGGCGACCTCGCGTACGCGCGACGTGTCCGGGAGTCCCGACACGTCGAAGATGATCGCCGCGAGATCGGCGTCGGGCGAGCCGGCGTCGAATGACACGCCGACGGCAAGGAACGTCCCCTTCGCGGTGCGGAAGTAGCGCGCCCGCACTGCTCCGAGCCCACGATGCGATTCCGGGTGATCGATGGTCCAGCGCAGGAGGACCCTCGCGTGCTCCGGATCGGTGACGTCGATCGCGGTGAAGCCGCTCCGGTCCAGCGATTGGGCCGCGTAGGCGAAGGGCCGTCCTGTTTCCTGGTCCAGCGCGACGTCCGCGACGCGGAAGAACCCGCCTAACGGGAGATGGCCGAGCACGCGCACGTTGGCGCTGCCGCCCATCTTCACGCCGGGAAGGATCGTTCCGACGGCGGACGTCTGCGCCCGGGCTGCCGTGGGAACCACGGCAGCCGCGAGCGCGATGAAAAGCGAAGCGCGGCTCACGGAACGACGCGACCTCCACCGTTCGTGGCCACGGGACCGCGATCCCAATCCTGGGCGCTCGACACGTTAGGCATTCCCCAGTCCGAGCCCTTCCAACCGTTCCAGCCGTCGAGCTTGAATGCCCAGAAGCCGGTGTTCGAGTCGCTGATGATGATCAGGCCGTCCCAGTCGCGCACCTTCACGCCGAAGGCACCCTGCATCACGCTCGAGCCTTCCCACGCGGGCACGCCGCCGAAGCCGCGCTCGTGCTGGCACTGACAGGTGTAGTACCAGCCCACGGTCTGCGGATTCTTCGTGTCGACCATGTTGAAGATCTGCAGGCCATCCTCGTACGACGAGACGAAGACGAGCGGCCAGCGCACTTCATGGTTGTGCGACAGGTCGTGCCAGTCTGCCGTCCAGGCGCCATCGACGCGTTGGATGGTCTGCAGCTTGCCCGTTAGGCCATCGACAAGGTTGAACAGGCGAAGCGGTGCGTACTGATACTCGGCCTCCGTCACCGCCTCATCCTGTCGAGAGGTCGGTGTGAAGGTGTGGCCGCCGGTGATGCCGGACGCGCCGACGATCGACGTCAGCAGCTTGGGATCTTCGGGTTTAGTAATGTCGTACAGGAAATAGCCGCCGCGGCCTGCGCCGTAGAAGCGGTCCTGTCCCGACTTCGGATCATAGAAGAGCTGGAAGTCGTGATAGCCGAAGTTCCCGAAGCGCGTGTTCTCTGTCTCCGGAATCGGAATCTTCGCGATCAGCCCGTCGTTCTTGTCGCCGGCGAGCGCCTTCTCCATGTCGTAGACGAGCGCGTACGGGGCGCTCACGGTCGTCACGAGCAGCACGCGGCCATCGGAGTGCTTGTAGGCGAAGAGATTGTGATAGCCGCCCTTCGCTTCGGGATACCGGAGCTCCTTCACGATCTTGATCTTGCTCGTATCCGGCAGATTCGTCACATCGGCGATCACGGCACCCAGATCAGCGTCGGGACCCGAGCCGCCGAACTGCAGCGACTGGACGTAGTAGTACTTCGCGCCCGTCTTCGTCTTCAGCTTGAAGTACTTCCCATCCATGCCACCGGTGCCGCCGTGCAACTCGGAGTTCTGGATCTTCCATGAGTAGAGCAGCTTCGGGTGCTCGACGTCGTGGAGGTCGACGATGCTGAAGCCAGGCCGGTCGCGCGACTGCGAGATGTACGCGTACGGCCGGGATGGCTCCTGCTCGATCTCGTTGTCCATCACGCGGAAGTAGCCGCCTAACGGGATGTGGCCGAGCACCTTGACGTTGGGGCTGCCGCCGAATTTCACGCCCGGCAGGACACCCGGCGCGTGGTCCTGCTGTGCACCCGCGACGGACGCGCCGCACGCGAGCATGGCGCCGACCAGCAGACGCCCTCCAATGCTGCTCATTGGTTCTCCTTGGGTTCCACCGTGAACACCATATGCATCCCCGCCTCGAGATGCTCGGCAATGTGACAGTGCGCCATCCACTTTCCCGGATTCGACGCATCGAGCAGGATGTCGACCGAAGTGCCGACGGGCACGATGGCGACGTCCCGCCACACCAGGTTCGTCTGCGGCACGCCGTTCACGGCGAGCACGAGGAAGCGCTGGCCGTGGAAGTGAATGGGGTGACTCATCGGGTGCATCGACTGCCCGTCGTTCGTGATCCGGATCTTCACGACGTCGCCGGCCTTGAAGCGCCAGTCGATGTCCATGTTCTCGGCTCTCGTGACGGCGTCGCGCATGGTCCAGTGCACTTCCTTCGTCGTGGCGACCCGGTTCATGTCGGGCATGCCGTCGGCCCACTCGGCCGGCGGGAAGTACATCGTGTCGACGCTCATGAAGGCCGTGATCGGCACCGCCAGTCCCTGCATGTTGACGGTGAGGAAGAGCTGCTTGTCCGGCGCCTTGTCGAAGTACTTCCGGTACCTGCCGATGTCGGCCACGACGCTGTCGTTGGTCCGCAGCCGCGCGAACTGCGGCCCGTAATCGTGCGCCGTGGGCTGGTCGAGCACGGTGATCATGCCTAACGTGTCGACGATCGGCACGAACTCGCCGCGAAAGTTCGACAGCCCCTGCACCCGGTTCGTGATCGGGTAGGTGCCCGGCTTGTCGAGCTTCAGCTCGACGACGTAGCGCTGAGCCGGCGCGATCACGACCGTCTCCACCATCTCCTCGTGCTCGTATTTCCCGACGTCGGCGCCGACGAGCTTGATCGGATTACCGCCGAAATCCAGGTTGTACATCCGCGTGTTCGAGACGTTGGTGAGGAGGAGCCGCACGACGTCGCCGCGCCGTGCGGTGAGCCGGTAGTCCGGCTCACCGTTCACGAGAAAGACGTTCCCGAACCGGCCCATGATCGCGAAGTCGGCCGCTTCCTTGCCGAACGGGAAGATCCCGCGCTCATCCTCGAGCAGATCCTCGAGCATGAGGAATTGCTCATCGTTCACGGGCGAGTAGTAGGCGGGATCCGGCGAGTCGACCATCATGTTGCCGTAGAGCCCGAGCGCCTGCTGGATGTCTTCGCGAACGTGCGGATGGTACCAGTAGATGCCGGCGTCGCGGAAGTGGACGCGATAGACGAAGCTCCCACCCGGCGGCACGGCCTCCTGCGTCACGCCCGGCGCGCCATCGGATGCGTTCTCGAGCCGCACGCCATGCCAGTGCACTGCGCTGGGCTGATCGAGCCGATTGACGAACCGGACGACGACCGTCGCGTTCTGCGGCACGCGAATCAGCGGCCCCGGATACTGGCCATTGAAGCCGTACATGATTCGCGGCTTGCCACGGATGGTGCGCCGAACCATCTCCGCGACGAGATCGAGCGTGTCACCGTCCTTCAGCGCGGCGAGCTTGCGGGGCGTCGCGAGCGGCAGCGTCGATGGGTCGATGCCGGCACCGGGAAGCCATTCGGTGACGCTTGGACGCGCGCTCCCCATGCCGGGGATCATCGGCATCTCGAGCCCCTTCGCCATCGGCGGCATCCGCATCCCGGCGGACATCGCGCTCATATCGTGACCGGCCATCTCGTGGCCAGCATGCTCGTCCTTCACGGCCGCGGTGTCGCGCGGCGTGCCCATCGGCATCGCGTCGTGCTGATGCTCGGGTTCCTTCGCCTTCGCGGGTGCCTGACGAGTGCTTTTCGATTTGGTTGTGTCGCGCTTGGCCGCCTGTGCGAGCGCGCCCGGCGTGGCCAGTGTGCACCACACGACCGCGGGCAGCAGATACCGAAGCGCTACACCTCGCAAAGTTTTTCCGAAATTCTCGGAATCTCCCACCGGGCAGAGTTGGAGTGCTGTCCGATCGCGAATGGCGCGAATGCGAGCGAATCCAACCGAGCGCACGCCAGCGGCAATCGCACCTGCCCACGAGGAAGTGGGATTCGCTCCCATTCGCGTCATTCGCGTCCCAAAACCCTGGGCTCTCCACTGCGCGGATGCGCCGATAGGGAAAGACTCATTGCGGCATGCCGCCGTTGAACATCGTCTTGCCGGAGAAGTTCTCGAGCAGCGCGCTCGGGGCGAAGCCGCGCAGCACGATCGGCCCCGTCCACTTCCCCGCTCCGCCCGCGCCACTCTCGGCAGTGACGACGATGAGGAACTTGTTGTACGCGACGCGGCTCGTCACCGATTGGCCGCTCCTGACGAGGCCGAGCTGCTGCATCTCGCCGAGGTCGTCGCGCGCCACCCACAGCACGTAGTGGTCGAAGCGGCCGAGGGTGGACGGCGCCGGGAGCCCCGTCGCCGTGAACGAGACGTCGAAGATGACGCGGCCATCGCGGGTGAGGGCGATGCCGAACGGCGAGCGGGCGGGCGAGAGCAACGCCACGCCCGATGCCGATGGCGCGGCCTCCGTCGGCCGCAGATCGATCTTGAACAGGTCGGGCCGCGACTCAGCTGCGCCCAGCGTGGCGAGCAGCGTTAGGCAGCCGACCACGGCCGCGCCGGAGCGCACGAGGCGCCCCGGCGACAGCCGGACCATCACGGGCATGTCGGCGCGAGCAGGTTCGCGGCAGCGCCCGCGCGCGCGAGACACTCGCCCTGCGGAATCACGAGGTCGTCGTACAGCACTTGCGGCGCGGATGGAACGTCGATCGGCAACGTCGTCAGCTTGCCCAACCGCCGGACGTCCACCCACCGGTGTCCCTCGAACATCAGGGAGTACCGGCGCTGCAGGAGCAGCTCGGTGATGAATTGGTCATCCGTGCTCGCCGTCGTCAACGACGAAGCAGCGAGACCACCCGAGGTCGTGCGAATGGTGTTGATGTCGGTGATCGCCGCCCCCTTTGCGCCGGTGAACCATTCCGCTTCGGCGCGCAGGAGAATGAGCTCCTCGCTCCTGATCATCGGGATTGAAGAACTCTGGGTCGGATAGATCTTGTAATCCTGATCCGTCGCGATGCCCGGGACGGCGCTGCCTGTGCCGATCGCGGTAGCGAGGGTGAGGACCTTGCTCTGATACCGCAGATCCAGCGATCCGTCAGCCCGCAGCGGTGCATCCGTCTTGACCGACGGGTGCGCCACGACGAACGGAGACGCCGCATCTGAGAGACCATTCGTCGCGTCACCGGCGGCGGTCGAGAAGATCCAGGTCGGTCCGTTCTGAAGATTGGCAGCGTCGACGAAGCTGCCGGCCTCGGTGAGATTCTGCAGCACCAGCTGATAGCACGCCGTTCCGTTCGCCCCGCACGCGGGGTTGCGCAACGACGCACGCTCGGCGTTGTAGCGAGCGGCGAGCGCGCGATTGAACTGCAGGAACGTCGCCGGCGTATTGAAGCCGGTGAAGCCCGAGTTGAGCGTGAACGCAAACGCGCTTCCCGCCGCGGCGAGATGCGTCTTCGCCTGATCGAGCCGCCCGATGACGTAGTTGTACATCGAGTCGCGTGACACGAAGGGCGTCAGCGTGCGCGGGTCGGCCGCGACCTCGGTTGGACCGCCGAACTTCCCCCGCTCCGCGACGAACCCCAAGGAGTACGCCTCGAAGGTCTTCGCGAAGCCGCGCGCGCCGTCTTTCTGGGCCGCGGACAGACCCGCCGTCGCTTCGACCGTGTTGAGGAAAGTGTAAACGTTGCGGGACTCGGTATAGAAGCCGTTCCAGAACGCCGACCCACCGCCGCAGGCGTAGTCCATCTTCTGCAGCCAGCAGGTCGTGCTGCGGCCTTCCGTCGGGGTGTAGTTGAAGCTTTCACGCCCCATGATGCCGGCACCCGAGATCCAGCCCGCAATCTGCGCGCGGAGTTGGAAGACGAGACCGTTGGCCGCGAGCTGCACGCCACCGACAGGATCGCCGGCAAGGCCCGCGGGCGTTGGATTGTTGTAGTTCGGCACCGTCGGCCGGTCGAGGCCGCACGCGGCGACCCCACCAGCGACGAGCATGAGCATTATCGAAAGCGTCACGCGGCTCGCACCGCGCTCGGGAAGAGTGGAATTCATCTGCATCGCTCAGGTCCCCACGTCAACGGAGAAGAAGAAGCTGCGGGACGGTGGATATGGTGAGTGGTCGACGTTGATGCGCACGGCCTGATTCCCGAATTGCGCCGCGTCGGGATCCATGCCCCAGTACTTGGTCCACATGTAGAGGTTGCGACCCGTGAGCGAGAGCCGCATGGTCGAGACGCGACCGTTCAGGCGCGAGAAGAGCCGGCTCGGTACGTCGTACGTGAGAGAGAGCTCGCGTATGGAGCTGTACGAGCCATTCTCGATATAGGCGAGCGCGTTCTGCCCACCCTTCCACGAGTTGTAGCGGTACTCACCCAGCGTCTTGCCGACGGCTACATCCGGACTCGCCTTGTCGTAATCCCACGAGTTCAGCCCTTCATCGAAGAGGTTTCTCGTGAGGTCCGAGACCTGACCGCCGTTGCGCCAGTCGACGAGCCCACTCAGGACGAAGCGCTTCCAGCGGAAGTCGTTGCCGAACTGCAT
>JAJKIR010000039.1 GCA_021154325.1 Gemmatimonas sp. | reverse complement strand
TCAGCTGGCACCGCGTCGAAGTCCACCGTCTCGTTCAGCCCGAGCTTGCGCGAGAGTGCTGCGAGCTCCCCAAGATCGATGAAAGCCATCGACGCTACTCTCAAGGTGACGCCGCCCGGATCGCGCAGAACGACTTCGGTCAAGACGCGGCCGAGGTCCAGAATGCGGGCTCCCGCCGCAGTCGTCTCGAACAGCTCCTCGGTGAGCTCGGGCGGCACTTCGTCCGCGAACGATCCGCGAAGAGTCGCTTCCTCCTTGAGCTCGAGGCAGGCGGTCATGATGCCACACAGCCGTGGCAGCAGTCGACGGCCGTAAGCCGTTGGTCGAAAGACGCCGGCCAGGTGAGGTCGTTCGCCGACGTGTGGATCGGGGACGGTGCGCTCGCCTTCGAAGTGCGTCTCGCCGATCAGCTGCTCGCGGTGCCAGAGTGTGTAGGGCATGCGAGAGAATACGCGTTCCCGCGCCGGAGCCCGTACCATAACGCCGCGCGGCGAACCGTTTCGTTTCGTCTCGACCACTTCACTTGCCCCAGCTCTGACGTACGCGGATCTTCCCTGGCGCGATAGCAGAAGTTCACACTTTGTCGATCGTGGAGACGTATGAAGATGTCGCTCGATGGTAAGGCAGTAGGAACGGTGCTCGCCACTCTACTGATGACGATTGGTGCCGCTCCCGCGCGTGCGCAGGCGCAAGGCGATGCGTGCTGGCTTCGCGGGGATGCGAGCGAGGTCGCGGAACGCGCGAGCAAGCACGATTCGACGGCGGTGACCCTCAACGGCGGGACAGTGAAGGTGTGCTACGGCCGTCCGCAGCGGCGCGGTCGAACGATCATGGGGCAGCTCGTTCCCTACGGTCAGCCCTGGCGCATGGGCGCGGACGAGGCGACGGCCATTCACGTCCCCTTCGCCGCGCGCATTGCGGGCGTCGACGTCGCGCCGGGATGGTATTCGCTCTACACCATTCCCGAGGCGAACCAGTGGCGCATCGTCGTCAACCGCGACGCGCAACGTTGGGGTGTGCCGATCAACCAGCTCATTCGCGGCAAGGACGTAGGCTCTGGCATCGTGCGCGCGGAGCAGCTGGACAAGCCAGTGGACGCGCTGACGATCACGCTCCGCCCCACATCGAAATCGGCGGCGACCATGGACGTCGAGTGGGAGAATACGCGCGTTCGCGTTCCGGTGGAGCGACGCTGAGCAGTCATTCAGACGATCGGAGATGGATGACAATGGATCAGAACGAGACTCGTGCATCAGCGGCAGAGATCACACGGCGCGATTTTCTCGAGGGCGCCTCGACCATGGCTGCGGGCTTCGCCCTTGCCGGCCGCATTCCAGTCGCCGCCTCTCGCCTGATGTCGCCCAAGGACGACGTCATCGCGCAGATCGCGCCCCGCCATGCGCAAACACTCAAGATGCTGCAGGACTGGATCGCGCTGCCGTCGATCGCGGCTGAGAATCGCGGCTATCCGCAAGGTGCCGAGTACATGGCGCAGCTCGCGCGCGATGCCGGGTTCACGCACGTCGAAGTGGTACCGACCGCGGGCAAGCCCGGCGTCTTCGCGACGCTCGACGCCGGCGCGCGCAATTCGTTAGGCATCTATTTCATGTACGACGTCAAGCAGTTCGACCCCGCGGAGTGGAGCTCGCCGCCGCTCGAGGGTCGGCTCGTCGACAAGCCCGGCTTCGGGAAGGTCGTCGTTGGACGCGGCGCCACGAACACCAAGGGCCCGCAGACCGCTCTCCTCGCCGCCCTGCACGCCTTCAAGGCGGCGGGACAGAAGCTGCCGGTGAACCTCGTGCTCGTCTGCGAGGGCGAAGAGGAGATCGGATCGCCCAACTTCTCGCAGGTCGTCTTCAAGCCCGAGGTCGAGGCAGCGCTCCGCAAGACGCTCGGCGTCATCATTCCCCTCGGCAGCCAGGATCCGACGGGAGCGTTGGAGATCAACCTCGGCGCCAAGGGAGTGGTTGAGCTGGAGCTCGTCTCGAGCGGGGAGAAGTGGGGGCGCGGACCGAAGCTCGACGTGCACTCGAGCCTCGAGGCACAACTCGACAGCCCGGCGTGGCATCTCGTGCAGGCGTTGAACACGCTCGTGAAGCCCGACGGCCACACGCCGGCCGTGGAAGGATTCTTCGACAGGGTGAAGCCGCTCTCGCCGACGCTGCTTCGCATTCTCGAGGAGGCGATCCCGAAACGGAACGAGGCGGCGACGAAGAAAAGTCTCGGGGTCGAGCGCTGGTACGCCGACGAGAGCTGGCATGACTCGCTCGTTAGGCTCGTCTCGCAGCCAACGATCAACATCGAAGGACTCGTCGGTGGCTACACGGGCCCTGGCGGCAAGACCATTCTCCCGCACCGCGCGGTCGCCAAGATCGATATGCGCCTCGTGCCGGACATGACGGCCAAGGGAACGCTCGAGCTGCTCAGGGCGCATCTCGCGAAGCACGGCTTCGGCGACATCGAGGTCAACATGAGCGGCGGCTACGATCCAACGGAGACGGCGCCGGACTCCAAGCTCATCCAGGCGCAGCTCGCGACCTACCGCTCGTTAGGCACGGATCCGGTGCTCTGGCCGCGACTCGCCGGCTCGTGGCCAGGCGTCACGTTCACCGGTGCGCCGCTGCATCTCCCGGCCGGCCAGTTCGGGCTCGGCCACGGCGGCGGCGCTCACGCACCAGATGAGTACTTCGTCATCGAGCCGTCGAATCCTAAGGTTGCAGGTCTGGACGGCGCGACGCGCTCGTACGTGGAATTCCTGTATCAGTGCGCGAAGTGAGTCCTCTCACCGCACGAGATGGAACTCCGTCTGGCGCTTGAGCGCCCAGCGTGGCACGCCGTCGTCGCCGATCACCATGTCCTCCTCCTGCGCCGAGTGCACGCGCTGGCCGCCCCATTCCGGTACGGGTGACGTCGCCTGCAGCTCGATCGAGAACCACATGTTCGGGATGACCTTCGCGTCGCCGCGACCGGGTACGCCCTCCTGATAGTCCCAGAGCCCGATCAGCGGACCCGCCCCGTGCCCGTGCGTGCCGATTGGATGCGTGTACACGGTGCCGTCGATTCCGGCGGCGCGCATGCGGGCGCGCGCCGCCCGCAGAATCTCGTTCCCCGTGCGGCCAGGTCGGATCTCCACCATGACGATGTCCTGCAGCGCGTTCGAGGTGCCTAACGCGGCACGGAGGCCCGGCGGTGCCGAGCTCTCACCGTCCAGCAGGACGTAGCCCATGTGTTGGGTATCGGTATTGAGGCGCAGGGCGGTGATGCCGAAGTCGCAGTGGAGCACGTCGCCTTTCAGGATGATCGGGTCGTCGCCGAGCTGCTCGTCGGTGGCGCCGCGGCGCTGCACCTCGACCGAGGGATGGAACCAGGTACCGAGTCCGAGATCGTTCACCTTCTGCCGCATCCACCACACGACGTCGGAGGTGCGTGTAACGCCCGGCTTGATGACGACGTTGGAGAACGCGGTGTCGATGATCCCCCACACCAGCTCCTGCATTCGCGTGTAAAACTGGGCCTCCTCGGGAAGCCGCGTTGCGATCAGGTCGAGGGGAAGTCCTTCGGCGCGTTTGAAGCGCTTCGTCCAACTCGGCCCGATGGCAGCGCTCATTCCCTCGTACTCGCCCGCGGAGAGTCCGTCCGTGAAGGCAAAGGTTCGCGAGATGTCGACGCCGATGACGTTAGGCTTGCGCTCCTCGATCACCTGTTTGAGAACGGACCACTGCTCGTCGCCCCACAACTCGGCCTGATTCTCCGCCTTGCCGCCGGCCGGCCCCGCGGCGGCTTTGGTCGAGCGCACCGCCTTGTAGAGCCCACCTTGGGAGCTGCCGCCGAGGGCGACGCGCTCAACGTCGCAGCTCACGCTCGGCTTGCGCCCCTTCGCGCACGGATCGAAAAAGACGTAGATCGTGCGCCGGCGCGCAGCGAAGGTCGTCGCGGAGACGAGCGACGTGAAGACGGGATCCTCGTTGTACTCCCGCATCGGCACCACCCACATATCGATGCCGTGCTTGCGCATGAGCGCGGGCAGGACCGTCGTTAGGCGTCTGGCCAGCCATGCTTGCTGGAGGTCAGCCTGCTGGCGCAGCGTGCCGAACGGCCGCGCGGCCTGGATCTCGTCGTACCGAAGCTCCTGTTGGCGAACGGTCTGCGCAGCTGTCGCGTGCACCGCCGCAACGAGCAGGACTGCCAGGAGTTGATGGAACCGTCGCATCGAATTCTCGGGATGAGTGGAAGGGATATACCATAACACCCGAGATCACGATGCGGAGGGCGACGCGTGCTCGCGCGCCCCGCCCCCTGGCAGCCGCACGATGATTCGATACAATCAGCCGCACACTACCAGGGGAGGACACGTGCGTAGATCGTCATCGGCATTCATCGCAATACTCATCGCCTCGACCGCGTCGGCGCAGGCGCCGGCGGCGCCCGGCAAGCTCTCGGTCCACTGGGAGGAGCTGACCGCGGCGGACTTCCGCGATGCCATCAGCCGCGCGCAGGGAACATGCTTGCTCCCCTTCGGCATCATGGAAAAGCACGGGCCACACCTCCCCCTTGGCAACGACCTTCTCAACGTGCGCTACGCCGCGCTCAACGCCGCCCAGCAGGAATACGCGGTCGTGTTTCCCGAGTACTACTTCGGCCAGATCTTCGAGGCAAAGCACGAGCCCGGCACGGTCGCGTACAGCCGCGGGCTCCAGCTCCAGATGCTGCAGGAGACGACCGACGAGATGGCCCGCAATGGCTGCAAGAAGGTCATCATCGTGAACGGCCACGGCGGCAACAACAGCCTGCTGCCCTACTTCGCGCAGACGCAGCTCGAGGCGCCGCACGATTATGTGGTCTACGTGCAGGACCTCGCGCGTAGCGGCCCGGGCGAACCGAAGCACCGGTCCAACCCGGCGACGGACATGCACGCGGGAGAGAGTGAAACATCCGTGAGCATGATCGCGCGACCGGACCTCGTGCATCTCGATCGGGCGACGCGAGAATCAGGCGCCGATCAGGGTCGCGTGAAGCTCCCGGAAAGCCTGTACACCGGCATCTGGTGGTACGCGCGATTCCCGAACCATTACGCCGGTGAAGGCGCCGTCGCGTCGCGCGAGCTCGGCGAGTTCGAGACGAAGACGTGGATCAACGAGATCGTGCAGAGCATCCGCGCGGTGAAGGCGGACAAGGAGAGCCTGCGCCTTCAGAACGAATTCTTCGAGAAGAGCAAGCGCCCCCTGGACACGCCGCAATAGAAGGGACGAATACCGGACGAGGAGGTGAGGTGCTCCGCAAGAGAGTGGAAACGTGTCGGCTATGCATCGAGCGCGAATGCGCCGCGCACGTCCCGGAGCGCCGCCTCCGTCGTCACATTGGCACGCTCGCTCCCCGCGCGCAGGACGTCCATGACATAGCCGCGATCGCGGGCGAGCTCGGCGCGTCGAGCACGAATCGGCGAGACCAGCGCTTCCAGAACTCCCACCAGTCGCCGCTTGAGCGGCACGTCGCCCAGTCCACCGCTCCGATAACGCTCCTTCAGCTCCGCTACCGCTGCCAGATCCTGATCGAACGCATCGAGGTAGGCGAAAACGACATTCCCCTCGACACGACCTGGATCCGACGGCCGAACGTGACCCGGGTCCGTGTACATCGCCATGACGAGTCGGTGAATTTCCTCGTTCGTGGCACTCAGCGGGATCGCATTGCCTAACGACTTGCTCGCCTTCCGACCATCGACGCCGGGAAGGCGCGGCGTGCTCGAGAGCAGCGCGCGGCACTCGGTCAAAACGGGCGGGCCCCCCAGTCGATTCACCCGTCGCACGATCTCGTTGGTCTGCTCGATCATCGGGAGCTGGTCATCGCCCACCGGAACGAGCGTCGCGCGGAATCCGGTGATGTCTGCCGCCTGGCTCACGGGATAGCAGAGAAATCCCGCGGGGATGTCACGCTCGAAGCCGCGCAGCTCGACCTCCGCCTTCACGGTCGGGTTGCGCTCGAGCCGTGCGACAGTGACGAGGTCGAGGTACAGAATCGCTAGGCACGCCAGAGCAGGCAGACGTGACTGCACCGCGATCGTCGTCTGCGCCGGATCGATCCCGACGGCGAGGTAGTCGAGCGCGACCTCGGGCACGTGCTGGGCGACGTGCGCGGCGCGCCCGGCCGAATCGGTGAGCGCCTGCAAGTCGGCGATCAGCAGCGTCTGCTCACATCGCCCTTGAAGCGCGAGCCGCGATCGGAGTGAGCCAGCGTAGTGGCCCAGATGGAGCGAACCCGTCGGACGGTCGCCCGTGAGTATGACGTCCGTCGCGTCGGCCTGGCTCCGAGGATCGTCGGTGCGAGGGTGCGCGATGAGTTTGGTGGACATGGTGCGAAGCTCCTCGAAAGGTGAGTGAGGTCGGCTCGACACCGGGCGAAACGCAAAAGGGCCGCTCGATGGCGAGCGACCCCAGAGTTGAGCACAATCGAAAGGATGTGCGCTAGCGGGTCGCTCGGAGAGAGGGCCACCACCAGAACGTCCGTGAACGCGCGATCGAGCAGGTCATGTGTGAATAATAACGGCCGACGGAGATAGTGGCATCATGGACGCACGGTCCGTCACGGAATGCGCTCTTGCCATCCGACCGTGAGCGTGAATGCCGGTGCATCGCCCCTGGCAAAGGCGAGGAAGTGCTGGCCATTGTCCAACGCGGCGAAGCTGCGGTTCGCATTTGTGAATGGAGCGCCAACGACAGCAACGACAGGTGGCGCTACTTCCACGGTGCGGCCGATCGCGGTCGCCACTTCCATGATCGACCCGTTCGGCGCTCGATAATACAGCGACCGCCCTTGTCGGCCCCACCGCGGCGCCTCGCCGCCGGCGGTCGACACCCGGATCGCCGGTGAATGAGTAGTTGCAGAGCGAACGTAGATCTCCGGCGCGCCGGATTCATCGGATTGGTACGCCAACCATCGACCGTCGGGCGAAAATGCCACCGACTGCGCATTCCCATTCGCGTCGAAGACCTTTGCCGCCTGATGCGTACCTAACGAGTACGTCCACGCCTCTTCGTAATGACCGATGTCGTCGCTGCGAAGCGTGAACCCCACCACGCGGCCCTCAGGCGACCAGGTGGGACGCATCGGCGCCCGCCGACCGGTGCCATACAATGAGTCCGACGAGTCTGAGGCGATGTGGTACCGCCGGAGCATGATGTTACCCGCGTATGATGTCCGGTATACGAGGACCGAGTCCCCAGGCGACCAGGCAGGATCGATGTTGCCCTGGCCCGGCAAGGTTTGCGACGCAAGTCGGGTCGTGACCCGACGTACGCGATCGTAGATCCAGATGCCGGATCCACCGAACGCAATCCTCTGCTCGTCGTGCGATAGATCGAACGTGAACGCGTCGCCGGGCACCGGAATCGAATCCACGATGGCCGAACGGCGATCGACGATGACGAGCCGCGCCGTGCCCAGAGCCACGGACTCGTTGTGCAGAATCGCGAGCGGTGACGTCGCAAAACGCGCCCACGCGTCGGGCCGCGTGGCAACGCGCGCGGCGACGATCGTCGCCTGACCAACCATGCGCAGCGCCCGAAGATCGAAGCGTTGAGCGTACAAGGGCCCATCGGCCTCGTCCCGGAAAACGATCCAGTTGGGAGCGGCGAACTGGGCATCGCGCCCCGGGCGAAGCTCCGTGATCTTGCCGGTGGAGGGCTCGACGACGAGAACAGCGTTCGCCCGAAAGCTGCTGAACAGTATGCGGCCGTCGGGAAGCGCGGACGGACGCCGATGGTCGAACTCGCCCGGCCGAAGCGTCGTCAGCCGCGTGCACGGGCCGCCGTTCGCCGAGACGCGATACAGGCTGCCGAACAGCACCGGCGAATAGACGATCACCCCGTCCCTGGTCCACGCACCCCCGCTGGCATAGGTCGAGGGACAGAGAGCGCGTGGAGCGCCCCCGCGCACGTCGATCACGCGGAGCTGCCGATCGGCGAAAAAGCCTAACGACTTTCCGTCCGGCGACCAGAACGGCCACGTCGCGCCATCGGTTCGATCGACGCGAAACGCTTGCGCGCTGTCCAGCGTCCGGAGCCAGATCGCCGAGCGACCCTGCGCGTCAGACGCGACGAACGCGACCTGCTTGCCGTCGGGAGAGAATGCCGCGTTGTTGGCGCCGAGGAGCTCCTGTCCAGGTGGCGCGGTGAGCGCGGCGACCAGCGGCTGCACTCTCGAGGCATTCCCACGCAGGAGGAATGCGGCGAGCACCGCCGCGATGACCATCGCCGCGGCAGCAATCGTCCACGCCAAGGCCGGCGCAGCGGCCCGTCGCCGTTTTGGAGTGCCCCCGTCCAGGGCCTGTAGCACCTCCTCGGCGCTCTGCGGTCGGTCCGCCGGCTGCTTCTCCAGCAGCTGCATGACGAGTGCGGCGAGCTCCGGCGGCACCGACGGTCGGCGGCGCGCAACGTCATCGGGTGGCGTTGCCGCGTGCGCGGCGATCAGCTGCTGTGCCGTCCGTCCGTCGAATGGTGGGCGCCCGGCGATCAGCTCATACGCCACCACACCCAACGCGTAGAGATCGGCGCGATGATCCACGTCGTCGCCCGCCGCCTGTTCTGGCGCCATGTACGCCGGTGTACCTAACGACGTGCCGCGACGGGTGATCGTCGAGGGACGCGCGCCATCGAGAATGGCCTCGCCCCCGCGCGCGGCGCTCAGGGCTTTCGCGATACCGAAATCGGTGACCAGGGCGCCGCCGTCCGAGAGCAGAATGTTCTCCGGCTTGATGTCGCGATGCACGACGTGCTGCCGGTGGGCGTGACCGAGCGCACTGGCCACATCGCGCACGATGCTCACAACGAGCGAGATCGGAAGACTGCCCTCCCGCGTTAGGCGGTCACGCAAACTCTCACCTTGCACGAACGGCATGGTGTAGTACAGCAGCCCTTCCGCCAACGCGCCACTTGCCAGGAGCGGGACGATATGCGGATGCTGCAGCTGCGCGGCCACCTTGATCTCCCGCCTGAACCGCTCGAGGTTCAACCCTTCAGCGAGATCAGGATGCAGCACCTTGATGACCACCTGCCGCTCGAGCGACGCGTCGTTCGCCACGAAGACGCGTGACATGCCGCCGCTCCCGAGCTCGCGCTCCAGCATGTACGAGCCGCCCAACGACGACTGCAGGTGGTCGCGCAGATCGGTGCCCATGGCCGACGAATGTACGGTCAGCTGCCGAATTCGGCGAGCGGCATTCAGCTACGGCGACGCCGTAAAGACGAATTGGTCGGAGCCTCGATCGCATTCGCTTTTGATTCGCGTCATTCGCGTCCTGAAACCCTGGGGCCTCCAGATCACTGATGCCTACCTGCCGCTGAAACATGAGGTATCATGGAAAGGGCGGCGGCCGCACCCGACCGGCTGCCTAACGAGCGTCGCCGGCCAGGAACGGCAGCACCGTCGGTACGAGCGCCGGCGACATCGCCATCTCGTAATGCGTGACGTTCGGCAGAATCGCGAGCCGGTTCTTCGACATGTGCTCGCGCTGCCAGCCGGCGTCCTTCAGC
>JAJKIR010000038.1 GCA_021154325.1 Gemmatimonas sp. | reverse complement strand
CTCACGTCAGAGCGACTGTGGTACACATAATGTCTTCCACCAGTCGGAACCCAGCCCGTGGAACTGACAGCGCACACCGGCGTCGCCGGAGTGCCACTAGCCACGCTCATCGTGATTCCCGACGGGTCTATGACGAGAAGTTCCGGATGACGCGTCAGCGAAAGCGTCACGTGAAGCAGCTCGCCGCTTCCCAGGTCGCCGGTGGCATAGGGAATGATCGGCACAAGAACGCCCGTGACTCCGGCAAATCTGTAGGTCAGAAGATCGACGTAGACGGATACGCCTGCTTTGCTCTCCGCCTCGACCGCGGAGTACCGTGGTTCGACGTGGCGAACACCATCGGCTGTGCTGATGACGGGATTGCTGTACGAGACGCGGCCCACGGCCGCACAGGCCGTTAACGACCACAGGAGTAGTGTCAGGCACCGAGTCCGCACGTATCGTCTCCCGAGACGACTCTCATCATTGACGATCGGGAGCTCTGGCGCCAGCTGCCGCGGACGAGCTACTCTAGCGCGCCCTCTGTCCGTTCGGACGCTCCGCAACCGGAAGTCGAGAGGAGCTCTTGTGCTTTGCCTTCTTCTTCTTTTCGGCCTGTTCCTTTTCCTTCTTGTGACGCCACGGGAGCCATCCACGACGTCCTTCGTCCTGCTTCTTCGTCGCGGCGCGGTGTTCACGGTGCTCGGGTTTGGCGCGAGAAGCCTTCGCCTTTGATTCCTTGCGCGCTTCTGATTTTGCGTGCTTGGCGCGTGGCTCACCGGCTTGCACCGCTCCCGGCGGGTGGTGCTCGGCTGTCGAGACATGTTCTCGTGCCGACGCATGCGCCGTATCGACGCCGCCGTGGCCCCAACACGCGAATGTCGAGCGCGTGCTCGTTGTGCCATCCTTGCAGGCCTTCGTCTGTGGAGCCTGCGCGCTGGCGATCGCGGGAGCAATGGAAAGCGCGGTCGCGGCGAGGATCGCGCGTATCACGAGGGACATGGACATTTCGACCTCCCCGGAGGAGTCACTCTTGGGGATAGACGTGTCCATTGGTGTGACGTCACTAGCCTGGGCGCCTCACAGTGTGAGGTAATTCACAATGCGCAGACGACGTCCATGGATGCCCGACGTTACCTCTTCGGCTCGACGCGCAGGTTGGAGAAGTACGCCTCGGTACTGATGCGCGCCCAGAGCGCGATCTTTCCGCGACTCTCGCCGAGCTTGAGGTCGTTCACTACGAGACACGGTTGTCTCGCGCCGTTGACGTAGAGACGTGCCTTTGTGCCGTCGACCTCGATGCGCAACCGCGTCCACGCCCCCGGCTCGACGTCCACATACGATTCGTACTCGCCCGGACTCTCCCGTCGAAGACGCTGCCATGAGTAGTCGGGATCCGACTCGTACTGCGTTGAGCGGTTGCGAAAGAGCTGATTGTCCAGCCGTGCATTCTCCGGCCTGATGTAGAACCGCTCGGCGCTGTCGCCATGAACGCGAAAGGAGATGCCGACGATGCCCTTGAAGCCGCTCACGTCCTCCGCCTTCGAGTAACCCGCGCGCCGAGCGCCGGAGACGTCGATTTCGATGGTGCCGTTCGCGAAATCGGTTTCCGTGAGAGTGGCGACCAATGCCTGGTCCACATCACGCTCGTGGCCCACGAGCGGCGCGAGCTTGAGCGCACGGCGGCCGCGATAATCAACCCAGAGCACGCGGGCGTTCGTCAGCGCCAACTTCGTCGTGGAATCGAGTGGAATGACGGGGCGCGAGCGTTCCATGCCGCGCTCCGGCGACGACACGCCAGCAGTGGCAGGAAGGAGCAATGCCAACAATCCAATGTTCTTCAACATGGGCGCGGGGTGTGGGATGCGGTACGCACGTAGCACCCTTCAGAGCCCGCGCGCAAACGGTTTGTGACAAAGCGCTCCGGCGGGTGGCGAAACCACAAGTTCACAGCCGCCGTAGAGTCGCCGCCTTCGCTACGCTCCCGAGGAGATTCCATGCGCCGGGCGGTTCATCAAATCGCAGTCCTTGCATTGCTCGCGGGTTGCGCGAAGCCGCCGCTCGTGACGACACCGGTGCCGCTGTCCACACCGACATCCTTTGCGGATGCCGTCTCGTTGGTGGCGCGCCGGCAGGCCGAGGACGACAGTGTCGTCGTGACCGGAGGCCGGTCGCTCCTGCTCACGCACGGTGTGCGCACCCCGCGGGTGTTCGTGCTGCTGCACGGATTCACCGATTTACCCGAGCAATTCGCGGTCGTCGGCCAGCATCTCTTTGCCGCGGGCGACAACGTGTACATCCCGCGACTGCCACGGCACGGCGCGCGACGGGCGCCGATGCGCTCGTTAGGCCGCATCAGCGGAGAGGAGCTGGCCCGATTTGGCGATTCGTGTGTCACGATCGCCAGCGGACTTGGGGACTCGATCATCGTCGTCGGCCTGAGCGCGGGAGGAGTCGTGGCCGCCAGCGTCGCGCAGTCACACGCCGAGGTGCGGCGAGCGGTGCTGATCGCACCCGCGATCGCCGCCGGCGTCCTCTCCGACGATGCGGCCCATGGCTTGGTCGTCGTCGCGTCGAGGCTGCCGGAGATCACGCGCACCAACGCGCCCATCGATAGCACTCGACCCAGCTACGTGCAGGGCATCTCCACGCATGGCCTCGCCCAGGTTCTCCGGCTTGGCCAGGCCGTGCGTGAAGCGTCCGCCGCTCGAGAGCCAGCGGCGAAGAACATGTCCTTCCTTCTGAACGAAGCCGATCACACGGTGAGCGAGCAGGCGGCGATGGACCTGGCGCAGAACTGGTCAGGCCACGGAGCGCGTGTGACGATACACCGTTTTCCCGCGTCGCTCGCGCTACCGCATAACGTCATGGAGAGCGACACGCGCGGCGGCAACGTCGGGCTGGTCTATCCCGTGGTCGAAGCGCTCGCGCACGGTGTGACGCCCCCGCAGATCCAAGAGAGGGTCCTGGAAGTTCATCGGGACGCGTGCGACGGTTGGCGGTGCGCTCTCAAGCGTGCGATGACGCCGTGACTCACAGTCGGTCAGGTACAATTGCCGGCGCGAGGTCTGCGCCGGCAATTGCTCGTTACTCAACTTTCTGAGAGCAACGCTCGAATCACCCGATCTGATTGTTGAGAGCGTTGACAAGCCCTTGCGCTCCACCGCCACTCAACGCCGAGCCAATCCCTGCCAGCGCCTGACCGAGGTTGCAGAGGAGGCTGCCGACGGCGCCTGATCCCTTCGCCGTCACGTTGACCGGGATCGTACCTGTGGCGAGTCCGAGCACGTTGAGAGTTGGATTCATCAGATCGATCGTGGCAAGATTGCACTGTCCTGGACCGGAGCTCGTCACGTTTGCGGTCGCGGTGAAGGGTTGCGCGTCCACCCCGACGAGCCCGCCGACGGCATTGACCGCGGTGCCGCTCAACGTGCCCGTCACCTGGAGACCGACAATTTGCCCCACGACGTTCTCAACGAGCGCAAAGTTCGTGATCACCGCCTGGTCGATAGTGACCGAGCCGCCAAGGCCCAACGGCAACTTGACGTTCGGAACGATGTCGACCGCGAGGCCAGTGCCCTTGGGAGCGGCCTGCTGCAGAATGCCGCCGCCGGGTAGCTTGTGTGGCGCAACGGGCGAGTCGCTGCACCCGAAAAGACCGAGGGCGATCGGAAACGCAAGAAATGCCAATCTGGACTTCATGTCAGTGGGCCTCGTGAAAGGAGAATTCCTGACCACGCACGGAAAGCATGGCGCGCGGTGCAACTACTGCTCCATTCGGCCCAGGTGACTGCCGTTCCTTCGCTGCCATTCTTCTCTGAGGCGGCTCGCTCGCCGCGGCACAATGAAGTCCTGGCAGGCCGGGTTACGAGTGACGGAGCGCACGGCGGCCGTCAATTCCACGACGGATGTTCCAGCCAGTAGTTCCCAGCCCATGCCTCGCCGCCCGGGCACAATAACCGGGATGTCTCGTTAGGCGACGGCGATCTCACAAACCGATTTCACCCATGCGACACTCAGCGAGCAGATGGATTGCCGCCCTGTCGGCAATTGTGATCTCCGGCCCCGTGGCCGCGCAGGCCAGTCCTGCCGATACAGGGGCGAAAACTCCCGACGTCATCAAGCGCGCGCAGCTCGCGCGCCGCGGTGGCGGACTTCGCGCCGGCCCATGGCACCTCAATGGCCAGCAACCCTCCAGTGCGTCAACTGGGTCGTCTCTCCCGGCCTTTGAGGGCTTCGTCCGCACGGGCCTCGATCAGCATCTCCTTCTCGAGAACTCCGCCGGTGTCTGGCGCCAGCGCCAGACAACGTCCGCGAGCGGGGGCCTCCTTGGCAGCTCGGCCGCAGCGACGGACAACTACATCATTCCACAGTTCACATCCATTCTGTTCTACCCGTTCACCTCCCCGAACGACCGCATCGAGCCGTACGTGCGGGGTGGGCTGGGTTTCTCGTTAGGCGTCCAGGATCCGCAGTCGGGTGGCGGAAGCATATCGTTCACTCCCGGATTTGGGCTCACGAGCGGCCTGGGTGTGGAGTGGCGAATGACAGAATCACTCGGCCTCGCGCTCTCGACGCGATACCAGTGGATTCGCTTTTTCCAGGAATTTGGCCTGCAGCAGACTTACCAGGGTCCCGTCGTGGAAGCGGGCATCACGTATCGGTTCCAGTTCCGATAATCGCGACCCGCCGCCCGCAGGCTGATCGAAGTAGTCGGGCTCCGCATTCCTTCAAAAAGCAACAGCATAGCCGGAGAGGTGGCCCGTCGTGAACGTGATCGTGTGGCTGGTCTTGTTGTCCGTCCCACCCATGTTCTCGAGCCGCGCCTTCGTCTGAGTGTCGATATGCCAGACACTGAGCGGTGCCTTGTTAGCATCGGCGGCACTGCAGCGGGAGTAATCGATCGTGACCGCCACCGACTGCTGAAAGAGGAAGGAGGTCAGGTCGTTGGCCTTGACCTCGATCTCCATGTATTGCGATGCGGGAATGGTGAGCGTGATCGACGTGGCGGCGGTGAGCGCACCGGCGGGAATCTTCACCGATGTGGCGCCAAGGCTCACGATGCCACCGAGCGCGGTCACGAGCGTGGTCGTGGTCTGCGTCTGCGCGACCGGGCAGCGTAAAAGGCTTGGCGAGCCCGGTGGCTGTTCGGTCGTGGCGCGCTGGTCGCCGCACGTCATTGTGGCAATCAGCAGAGTACCGACGCTACCGTACCGCAGAGCCGCGTGATAGAGCTTTCGCATTCCCCTCGCCTCGAGAGTCGAGCAGATTTCCGTGATGCAGCCAAGCACATGCGACCGGCTCGATGACCGATAGCAGTCCGAGCGCAACGGACGTGCCGAGTGCGGCACGTGCAGCCGAGTTACTTGCTGATGGCGAACGCGCCGAGCAGCTTGGCGCGCTCGATCGGGCGATCGAGTCGTTTCGCCAGGCTGCTCGCGCTCCCGATCCAAATATCCGCGCCGAAGCGCTTACGCGTCTGGCCGATGTCCATCGCTCGCTTGCGGAGTGGGACGAGGCACTCCGGGCGGCCCGTCAAGCACAGGAGACAGCGCGCGCCGCGGATCGCGAGCTCCTCCTCGTTCATGCCATCGTCGCGGAGGGAAATGTGTTCATGGTCCGTGGCGACTTTCGTGAGGCGAAAGAGCTCTTCGACCAGGTCCTCTCGTTGAGCGCTGACGCGCGGATGCGTGGTCTTGCGCTTCAGAACATCGGCACCGTGCTCGCTCAGCAAGGGCAGCTCGGCGCCGCGGAGCGCGCCTTCTCGGAATCGTACGGCTACTTCCAACAAGCCGGCTATCGACGTGGTGAAGCAACGGCGCTCAACAACTGTGGTCGTGCGGCGCTCGATCGTGGCGATGCGTTGCTGGCGGAAAGTCTTCTCACCCAGGCACTGGATACGGCGCGCGAAGTCGAGCACGGGGAGCTCATCGCACTGGCGACTCTCAACCTCGCGGAAGCGAAGGCGCGGCGGGGAGGACT
Organism: Gemmatimonas sp.; assembly: GCA_021154325.1. Lineage (GTDB taxonomy): Bacteria > Gemmatimonadota > Gemmatimonadetes > Gemmatimonadales > Gemmatimonadaceae > AG2. Next base: position 5,222 of record JAJKIR010000038.1, on the reverse strand, counting down.
CTCGGTCGCGCACCAGCTCGCGAGTGAGGCGTTAGGCTTCTTCATCAGCTCGGGGAACCGCTGGCGCGAAATCGAGTCTCTTCGCTTGATCGGCTGGATCGACGAGCAGTCCGGCGACATCGCGGGCGCAGCCGCGTGCTATGAACGCGGGCTGCGGCTCGCAGGGGAGGTCGGTGCCGCGCCGGAACTGCGCAGCCTGAGCGAATCCGTTGAGCGCATCCGGCGGCGCACACTGACCTCAACCGATCGTCCATCGGGCCAGTAGAGGTCAACGCTGTCGCGAGCAGATACAGTGTCGAAATCTGCGATAGCCACGCGGCCCGCAAGACTGCTGGCAGCTTGCGATACCCCAACCTGCCACGCGCCGGTGCGCCCGTTCAGCTAACTGACGCTGAACACGATAGTTGGGTCCGCATGGAGCTCGCTGGTCCGGCCGTTGCCTCGACAGCGGTGACCGCACGAGCAATGGCTGACGCCTAACGCTCACGGTGCATCGAGAGCCACTTCACGTGTGCTCGTCGTCACACCTCCTTCGACCCCTCCCTCAATCCATGCGCACCGTCATGCCTAACCGCTTTCACGCCCGCAAGGGCTTTACGCTCATCGAGCTGCTGATCGTCGTCGTCATCATCGGCATCCTGGCGGCCATTGCGATTCCCAAGTTCGCCAATTCCAAGAACAAGGCGTATGTCACCGCCATGAAGTCTGACCTCCGCAACCTGGTCACCGCCGAAGAAGCTTTCTTCTCGGATTCCACCTACTACACTGACGCGACCACGCTCGTGGGCAAGAATGCGTTCAAGAATTCATCGGGTGTTGGAATCCCAACCGTGACGACAGGTGCCGGCTTCTGGTCGGCAACCGTGACCCACAGCCAGCTCACGGGAGCGACGTGCGGCATCGGCGTCAACACCACGAGCCCGATCATCACCACGGCGGGCGACGGCGAGCCGGCCTGCTACGTCCCATAAGACATCTGAAGGCCACGTACGAGGCTACACGTGTCTCCACGTGTAGCCTCGGCGCTTTGGGTGGACCGGCTGCGAATCCGGCCGCCCCGTGTCTCTTCTCGATTACATTGAGTGACGCAATGCCGCCCGGTCTCACGGCGGAGCTTGCGGCCGATTTTCGAGCGAGCAAATCGTGACCGGATCAGACGACCCGTTCTTCGTCACCGAAATCCCACGTGACGCTCGCAGCATCAACGTCCAGGGATCGGTGTGGTGGGTGTACGAAGACGTGCGCACAGAGGCGCCGTTTCACGGTCCTGCGCTACTCTTCAAGGGCGACCACGTCGCGCGTCGAATACGTGAGTACCCGGCCCGCTGGCGCGACCTTTCCGATGAAGAGCTATACGCCTTGAGCTGGTCGCGCTGATTTGGTTCAGAGACGTTCGCAGGCCGCCCTGAAATACCGAGACGGGCACTTCATTCTCGTCGGCGTCTTCGCGGATGAGGCGCGCGACCTCGAACGCGCCGGATTTCGCGCACATCCGCTCCATCTGCGCCGAGATGACGAGACGCTTGTCGAGGCTGACCTCTGGATTCAGGACGAGCCCAAGCTCACGGATTACCTGCATGCCGCTTTTCTATTGTTCGACGACGAACCTGGCTCTGTCAGCTGGTAGTCGACATGCGTAAACTCACCCTGCACCGTAAAGACGAGCACTGATGAGCGATCAAACTGATGTCCTACTCGCCGACCTGCTGGCCACGCAGAAGCGGGTCCTCGCGGTCGAGGAGGAAGCGGTCATGTTGCAGGCGTAGCCGCGCGCGTTAGGCGGCTATCGCTAGATAATTCCCCGCGAGCTCTCTGCACCGACAGGTCCCCGTGCTGGAGCGTTCGAGCCACGCGAGGGAGGAAGAAAGCGGGATCAAGAGCGATGCTCCCATGAGGGTGAAAAGCGGCAGCCCTATCTGGTGGGGACACCACTCGGTCGCGATGTTGATGACGCCATGCCATCCCCATTCAAGGTATACCGAGGTCCTGTCCGCCCCACGCGCGGGACACCATCCCGCCGGATCGTGCTCGCCGTTCTCGCCACGGTGTTCCTCGTCCTCGTCGTCTTTCCGTGGCTCGCCAGCTTCGCGACGGACTGGCTCTGGTTCAGGGAGATTCACTTCGAGTCGGTCTTTCTCAGGTCGCTGATCGCCCGCGCGCTGTTGTTCGTCGTCACCGGTGGCGTCGCATTCGTCTTCATCTATGGGAATTGGCGCTTGGCGCGACCGCCGGTCGACCTCCCGACGCTGATCATGAATCCAGAAAGCGGCGTGCGGCTGGACGTTGCGCGCTTCATTCCGAAGCTGACCCTCGCCGCTGGGGTGTTCGTTGCGCTTGTCGCCGCGCTGGTCGGGTCGGCACAGTGGATGCCCGCGCTCATGTTCCTCCATGGCGTGCCGGTTGGGGAAGCCGACCCGCTTTTCGGCCGGGACATCGGCTTCTATCTCTTTGAACTGCCTGCCGTCGCGGGCGCGCTCAGCGCGCTCGTCTCCTTCACGCTGGTTGCGCTGATCGGGTCCGTCGTCCTCTATGCGACGCGCGGCGACATCACGCTGCTCCCGCGACGCGTCACGATCCACGTGCGGCCGGCGCGGCATCTCGGTGCGCTGCTCGCGCTCCTCTTCGTGCTCTTCAGTGCTCAACTATGGCTCGTCGACTCGGCGTCGCTGCTGTATTCGACGACGGGCCCGCTCGTCGGCGCGAGCTACGCGGACGCGCACGTGCTCCTCACCGGCATTCGAGTCTCCGCGGTCGCGGGCCTGCTCGCCGCGGCGCTCGTCGTCTACGGCGCGCTGCGCGAGAAGCTCGTCTGGTTCGCCTTCCTCGCGGTGGTCGGTTACGCCGCCATCGGGGTTGTTTCTCGCGCTCTCGTCCCGGTAGCCGAGCAGAAGTTCGTCGTCGCACCTAACGAGCTGGCGCGGGAGCGGCCGTATCTGCAGCTGCACATCGCGGCGACGCGCCGAGCGTGGCGTCTCGACAGCATCGCGACGCGCGATCTCGAGGGTGACGTCCAGCTGTCGATGGCCGACATCCGAGCGAACGCACCGACGATCGACAACGTGCGCCTCTGGGAGCGTGACCTCCTGAAGCAGACGTTCGGCCAGCTCCAGGAGATCAGAACGTACTACGACTTCGCGTCGGTGAACGACGACAGATACGTCATCGATGGGCGTTACAGGCAGGTACATCTCTCCGCGCGCGAGCTCAACACGGCGTCGCTACCGACGCGCAACTTCATCAACGAGCGATTGACGTTCACGCATGGGATGGGTGTCGCCATGGCGCCGGTGAACGAGGTCACCGCGGAGGGATTGCCAGTTCTGTTCATCAAGGATCTGCCGCCGGTGTCGACCATCTCCATCAAGGTCACGCGTCCGCAGATCTACTATGGCCAGCTGACGAACAGCTACGTCTTCGTCGGCACGGGTCAGAAGGAGTTCGACTATCCGGCCGGCGACAGGAACGTATATACGAACTACTCGGGTCGCGGCGGCGTCCCGATTGGCACTTTCCCGCGCCGGGCGCTCTACGCGTGGCAGCTTGGATCGACGGACATTTTGTTATCGTCGTACCTGGCGCGTGACACCCGGATTCTCTATCGCCGCAACATCCTGGACCGCGCGAGAACGGCGCTCCCCTTCCTCGACTTCGACACCGAGCCGTATCTGGTCGTGACCGATTCGGGCGCCCTCAAATGGATTCTCGACGGATACACCACGAGCTCGAACTGGCCGTACGCGCAGACGGCTGGGGATGGCGTCACCAACTACGTGCGCAACAGCGTCAAGGTCGTGATCGACGCGTATGATGGGACGGTCGTCGCCTATCTGACCGATCCTGGCGACCCGCTGGTGCGGACGTACGCAGCGATATTCGGCGCGATCTTCACGCCGATGGCGGCGATGCCGAAGGATCTGCGGGCGCATCTCCGCTATCCCGGAGATCTGTTCCGCCAGCAGACCGCGCTGTACGCGACTTACCATATGGTTGATCCGGACGCGTTCTATCATCGCGAGGATCAGTGGCAGTATCCCGGCATCGAGAAGGGGACGCCTAACGCGAACCCCTTCATGCGCCACATCATCATGCGGCTGCCCGGGGAAGCGACTCCGGAGTTTATCTACATGACGCCGTTCACGCCGCGCGGCAAGGACAATCTCGCGGCGTGGATGGCGGCACGCATGGACGGGGCGAATTACGGGAAGCTCGTCGCGTATCGCTTCCCGAAGCAGAGTCTCGTGTACGGCCCGAAGCAGATCGCGAATCGGATCAATCAGGAAACAGACATCTCGCAGCAGCTCACCCTCTGGGACCAGAAGGGCTCGAGCGTGATCCGCGGCGAGCTCCTCGTGATCCCGATCAACGAATCGCTGATCTACGTGCAACCGTTGTATCTCCGCGCCGAGGGCGGGACGATTCCCGAGTTGAAGCGCGTCGTCGTCGCGCACGAGAACCGGGTGGTCATGGCCGAGACGCTGGAGGCGGGCCTCGCGGCGCTCTTCGGTGCGGGCGCGGCGGCGCCGCCTCGCGCGACGCTCGCCGCCACCGATTCAGCCACCGCGCGGCTGCCTAACGCCGCGGTGAACAACAGTCAGGCGGCACTCTTGCAGGAAGCGCAGCAACACTATGACCGCGCGATGACGGCGCAGCGCGCCGGCGACTGGGCAACGTACGGTCGCGAGATCGCCGAGGTCGGCAGAGTGCTCCGTCAGCTGCGCGACCGTCGGTGACGCCATATACCAAGATCGTAAACTTGAATTCTCTCCTCAGCCGATCATGACATTGCCTCGCCCGACTTCGTATCTGCTGCTCGCCGCCTTTGTCACTCCCCTCCTGACGGCGAAGGCGCAGCTCACCGCTCCCTCGGCACCGGCCGACAGCTTCGCCCTGCGCGCACTGCACTGGCGACTGATCGGTCCATTCCGCTCCGGCCGCTCGGTCGCTGCGGCCGGATCCGCCGCGCGCCCGCTCGAGTACTACGCGGGCACCACCGGCGGCGGCGTCGTGAAGACCACCGACGGTGGCTACAACTGGCAGCCGGTCACCGACAAATACTTCGGCGGCACGATCGGCGCGATCGCTGTGTATCCGGCCAACCCGGACATCGTGTACGTCGGCACCGGCGAATACACGCTGCGCGGTAATGCCTCCCATGGCGACGGCGTCTTCAAGAGCACGGATGCCGGCAAGACGTGGGACACCCTCGGCCTCGCGGAGACGCG
>JAJKIR010000037.1 GCA_021154325.1 Gemmatimonas sp. | reverse complement strand
TGGATTTCTCCGGATTTCCGGCGGGCGTTCCGCGCATTGCGAGCTGGGAAGCGAAGTGGGGAGACGATGGAGCTGGCAGTGGCGCGCAATTCGCCGGCACGCGGTCGGTCTTTCCCTCGGATGTGCCGCCGGCGCTCACGGAGCAGATGCAGCAGGCGGCGGTCGAGGCATTTCATGCGCTGCGCCTGCGCGACTATGCGCGCATCGATCTCCGAGTGACGGAAGACGAGCAGATCTTCGTGATCGAAGTGAATCCGAACTGCTATCTGGAGCGCGAGAGTGAGTTCGCGCGTGCAGCGGCGGAAGGTGGACTGGCGTACGACGCGCTGATCGCTCGCATTCTGGAGCTGGCGACGGCTCGCTACTCGCACTGAGCCACAGAAAAAAAAGAAGCCGGCGTTTCGCCGGCTTCTTTCTCTTCGAGCGCGTTGACTAGCGGCGCTTCTTTGCTCCACCGCGCTTCTTGGCGCCACCACGTTTCTTGGCGCCACCACGCTTCTTGGCGCCACCCTTTCGACCACCGCGCTTCTTTGCAGCCATGGTAACCTCTCCATAATGGAGTGTGGTGCTCTCGACCGATCCCCCGGTGGACCGGCGAGACGGCGACGTGGCGCCGGAGCGCTTCGGCCGCCGCGACACGCATCTCCGCGGAGACGCGCGACGTCTGGAGACAGCTACGTCAGACTTCCTCTCTTCGTGATGCGTTGCCGCATCGACGCGCGCCGCGCGCGCGGCAACGTCATCTGCGGCGAATAACGATCGTGATTCTCGATAGTCACGCCATCAAACGAGACGCGCGCCGTGGACGCGGCGCGCAGTGGACGATGCAGTGAATTATTTGCGGAGTAGCGATTGCCGCACTGGCGAGGAGGAGCGGCAATGGCTGAGACGAGCGACGCGGAGCAGACGAGACAACGGGGGGCAGAAGTTCCGGCGACGGTTGATGCGTTCGTCGCTGATATCGACGCCGGGAACGAGCACCTTCGTTGCGGTAAATCCACGCAGTACCCTCGTTCAGTGAGACGACTCGCTAAACGCGAATATAGGAACCACACATATCACACGCAATAGGTGTGCACGCGCGACGTGTACGCGCGTGCTCTCGCACGAATCCGCTACGCGCGCCTCGAGCGCAGTGCGCGCCACTCGACGACGCGTGCACTGCGGCGCCTCGTGCGCGCGCGTGAGACTTCCGTCACACTCGGCGAGGTGCGAGGTTTCGGTTCGCAAGCGGCGCCGCGCCCGTCGTCGCCGCATTGGTGGATGACAACGAGAGGAGCGATCGCGCGTGAAAGCGCTCGTGAAAGATTCGGCGGGGCCCGGATTCGCACTGAAGGACGTCGCTGAGCCGACGATTCGCGAGAACGAAGTACTGATTCGCGTGCGTCGCGCCGGAGTCTGCGGCACGGACGTCCACATTTACGAGTGGGATGCGTGGGCGCGCGGTCGCTGCAAGCCACCGTTCATCGTCGGCCACGAGTTCGCGGGCGAAGTGGTGCAGGTCGGCGCGCTGGTGACGGACGTCCGAGAAGGCGATCGCGTGACCGCGGAAGGACACATCGTCGATGGGCGGTGCCTGCTCTGTCGCACCGGCAACGCGCACGTCTGCCCGTACACGAAGATCATCGGTGTCGATCGGGATGGCTGCTTCGCGGAGTATATCGCGATGCCGTCGACCAACGTCTGGCATCTGGACGACAACATCTCGTTCGACGTGGGCGGCATCCATGATCCGATGGGCAACGCGTTTCACACCGCGTTGAGCGCAGAGATTCCCGGCGCGACGGTGCTCGTGACCGGCTGCGGGCCAATCGGGCTGTTCGCGATCGGGATCTGCAAAGCAGCGGGTGCGTCGCGGATCATCGCGTCGGACATCAACGAAACGCGGCTCGCGCTCGCCTCGCGCATGGGAGCGCACGACGTCGTGCATCCGAACGAAGCGGAGCGCGTCGTGAAGCGACATACCGATGGGCTGGGTGTGGACGTCGTGCTCGAGATGTCGGGGGTGCCATCGGCGATTCACCAGGCCTTCGCGCTCGTCCGAGTCGGTGGGCACGTGCAGATGCTCGGCATCCCGTCGAAGCCAATCGAAATCGATTTCGCGACGGAGGTGATCTTCAAGGGGATCACCATCTATGGTGTCGTCGGCCGCCGCATGTACCAAACGTGGCACCAGATGACGCGATTTCTCCGCTCGTGCAACTTTGATCCGACACCGGTCATCACGCACCGGTTTCCGCTCGACGAGGCGGACGAAGCGATCCACGCCATCAAGAGTGGTGAAGCAGGGAAGGTCATCTTCGAGATTGCCTAACTTCGGTGAACGGTGAACGGTGAGCGGTCATCGGTGACCATCAAGTAGCGGGGAAATCGTGACAGCAACCAATACGACATTCGGCGGTGCGCTAGAGCAGCAGATCGAACAGTTCAAGCGCGACCGCGTCTACAAGCGCCTGAACTACCTCGACTCGCCCCAGTCGGCCTGGGTGAAGATGGAAGGTCGAGGTGATGTGCTCATTCTTTCATCGAACAACTACCTCGGCTTGTGTGACGAGCCCGCCGTCGTCGAGGCGGGAATCGAGGGGCTGCGCCGATTCGGCGCTGGGACGGGGAGCGTCCGCTTCATCTGCGGGACCTTCACCATTCATCGTGAGCTGGAAGAAGCGCTCGCCCGGTTCGTCGGCACCGAGTCGTCGCTGAGTTTCGTCTCCGCGTGGAACGCGAATGAAGGGTTGACGGCGACAGTCGTGGAAGAAGGCGACTTCGTGCTGTCGGACGCGCTGAACCATGCATCGATCATCGACTCGATGCGGTTGGCGAAGGCAATCACGAAGTGCACGACGGCGGTGTACAAGCACGGCGACATGGCCGACCTGCGCGAGAAGCTGCGCGGCGGGGCCAGCGCACGGCGGCGGCTGATCTGGACGGACGGCGTGTTCTCGATGGAGGGGGCGATCGCGAAGCTGCCGGACATTCTCGAGATCGCGCGAGCACATGACGCGATCGTGCTCGTCGATGATTCGCACGCGACGGGAGTGTTAGGCAAGAACGGTCGTGGGACGGCGGAGCACTTCGGTGTCCTCGGCGAGGTCGACGTCATCACGTCGACTCTGGGGAAGGCCCTCGGTGGCGCTGCCGGTGGATTCGTGGCAGGACCGGCGGCACTCGCCGACTACCTCACGCAGCGGTCGCGCCCGCAGCTTTTCTCGAACGCGCTGCCACCGACAGTAGCGGCCAGCACCCTGGCCGCCGTTAGGCTGATCGAGGATCAACCGGAGCGCGTGCAGCGACTGCGCGACAACTCGCGCTACTTCCGCGAACAGATCATCGAGGCGGGATTCAAGCCGCTGCCGGGCGAGACGCCAATCATCCCGATCATCGTGGGCGAGACGGCCGCGGCGATTCAGATGAGCGACGCGCTGCTCGAAGAGGGCGTATTCGTCACGGGCTTCGGCTATCCGGTGGTACCACAGGGACAGGCACGCGTACGTTGCCAGATCTCGGCCGCGCATAGCCGGGAAGATCTCGATACGGCGGTGCGGGCGTTCAAAAAAGCCGGACAGCGATTGAAGATCGTCTAGCGAGCAGGCGAGACGTGCGGAGCCCTCGCTCCGCGTGGGATGACATAGGAGTCATCTATCAGCGCGCGGAGCGCACCGTGATGACGAGTCGCTTCCAGCTGGCAACGTCATCACCACCGATGCGACTGACTTCCGCGGTATAGCGCTCCCCGCCGAACATACTCGGCACGAGCCACGAGTTGACGTCGGGCGAGAGGTGACCGATGACGTCTCCGCCGCGGGCATGCACCCAGACGTTCGGCTGATCGATTTCCGGCGGATCGGGGACGAGGATGAGCGGGTCGCCCTCCTTCAGGCGATGAACGACTTTGGTCCGCTGCCCGAAGACGGTGCCGTAGACCGGGGTGAGAAACTCCCGCGCTCCCGGGAGAATCGAAGACATGTGGCCTCCGTGGCGACTACCGGAATGGCAACCTCGCGACCCCCGGAGCAGGCCGGGGCGCATCCCACATTCCATAGTACGCGACGAGCGCGGGAAAGGGCAAACCGTGACTCGAGGCCGCTTCCGCGCGTCCGAACAGCAGGGAACGCCATGTGGTGGTTAGTGGATGGTGCTCTGTGATTGGTGGTATCGCTGGGGCGAGGCTTTGGTGCGCCCCAGGCTCCCCAATCATCAGCACCAATCACCAGTCACCGATAAGACCTCAGCTTAGAGGATTCGTATGCGAATCACCCGTGCCCTTACCGCTGCAGCGGTGCTCGCCATCGTTGCGCCGCGGGTCGGGACGGCCCAGATCGGAAGCTCCTTCAAGGATGCCTGGTTCTGGGGCGTGAAGGCCGGTGGAATGGATTACAACTCAGCGACGACGATGCACCGCCAGGCACCGCTCGGCGGTCTCGAGTGGCTGATCACGCGGAGTCACGGCGGTCTCTACGTGTCCTACTCCGAAGCATTCTTCACCGATCAGGCAGCGATTCTAACGAGCACCGACCCGTCGGACACCCTGCCACGAATTATCAACTTGAAGAACATGCGCCGGCTCGACCTCGCGGCGATGGTCTTTCCCGGCTCGAATCAGTGGGTGCATCCGTACGCCGGTATCGGCTTCTCGATCAAGCAGATCAGCGCCGCCGAGCCGGCGGACATGAACTTCACGTCGAGCGATCAATACGCGATAACGCAGGCGTACATCAAGGAACTGCGAACCGGTGCGTCTCCCTATTACATCCTGGGAACGCAGCTGCGACTCATCGGCTTCTCGATCTTCTTCCAGGGCACCGCGAGTCCGGCGCAGCAGAACATGTTCCTGTACAACAACAAGGGCTTCCACCTCACGTACGAAGCGGGAATTCGCTACAACGTCGGGAGCTCGATCACGAAGGACTGAGCGCGCCGTTCGGTCGATATCGAGAGGCCCGCGTCGATCGACGCGGGCCTCTTCGTTAGGCACTGTGTCAGCGGGCAGCGCGTAGCCGAGGAAAAGCTGACGGCGTCTTCGAGACGAAGGGGCTGTCGGTCACGAACCAGCGGAGGGGCCAATCGGCGGAGCGTGAGATGCCAACGCGTGGCGTGACGGTCACCGCCTCACGCGGAACGTCGACGCCGCACCGGATGACCAGTGGTGGCTGGTCGAGCGGGAGGCGGTTGTGCCGGCCCGTGATGCCTAACGCCAGGCACAGCTTCCCCGGCCCGTTGGTGAGCTCCGAGTCGCGGCTGGAGCGGAGACTCCGACGCTCGCGCATCAGATCGATGCCCTCGAGCGGCTCGAGCGCCCGCACGAGCACGGCGCTGGGAAGCCCCTCGGCGCGAGTGACGGCGTTGAAGCACCAGTACATGCCGTAGATGAAGTACACGTAGGCAATGCCTGGCGCGCCGTAGAGTGGATCGGTGCGCGCTGTTCTGCCCGCAGCTGCGTGACAGGCGAGATCGTCCTCGCCGAGGTAGGCCTCGGTTTCGACGATTCGTCCACTCGCAATCCCCTCGGGCGTGCGGCATTCGAGGACGGCGCCAAGGAGATCGCGGGCAACGAGCTCCGTCGGTCGATCGTAGAATGCGCGCGGAAGCGCCGGTGCCCCTGCCCTCCGGCGCGTCCGCGATTGCCCGCGCGCGATCAACTCTCGGTTTTGGGTGTCGTCTTCTTTGCGCGAGCGCGCCGGTGAGCGGTCTTTGCCGCCGTGCGCGCGCGCGACTTTCGGGGTGCCGGCGCGGCTGGTGTCGGTTCGCTCGCGGGGGCCGGAGCGGCCTCCGCGCTCTGTCGCTGGACCGATGTCGGTGTTCCGCGACGGCCACGCTTCTTCGCGCCACGTGGCGCACGTGGCTCCGCCGGCGCGTCCTCGGTGACGAGCGAGGTCTCGGCGCCAGCACCGATGCCAGCGTCAGGCTCGGGCGCAGTCGGCGCCTCATTCGGCAACGCGACGCCGACGGGCGCGGGCTCGTCGACAACGCCGATGGCGAGCAACTCAGGGGGCGGGCCGTCAAGGCGCCCGCGGCCGCGCGGACCCGAGCCACGATGGCCCATACCGAGGCGCGGCGTCGCAGCGCCTAACGATGGACGCGGCGGCGCCGCGGCCGCGTCGGCGCGCGCGACCTGGTCGGCGACGGGCAGGGCTTCGGCAGCACGAGCCACTTCGAAGTCCTCGCCGCGGCGACGGAGGTCGATGACACCGCCGTCGTGCGCATCCTTGAGGATGCGGATGAACATTCGCTCGTTGAGGCTCTCGCTATCGCGGCCGAGAATCTCTCGCGCGCGCTGCCTGACTTCGCTGGCGCGGGTGGTGTCGTCGTCGTCGGTCGTGAGCGTCTCGACAGCGCGGCGGACGAGGTCGAAGGCCTCGTTTCTCGTTAGGCGCTCGCCAGCGACGCCGATGCCCTCCGCGGCCGCGGCCAGGGGCTCCTCGGCGAGGCTGAGAGGCGCCGGCAAATCGGTTGCCGGTGCGGCTGTCGCGGGCGCACGGCTGCGCTCCTCGCGGTCCCGGCCGCGACCGCGGCCCCGGCCACGACGGCCACGACGACCGCGCTCCTCTCGTTCTTCCGACGCCTCTGCCTCACGAGGGCGCGCAGCGCCATCGGGCTGCGCTGCGCGGTCGCTCTCGACCGGCTCCATCTCGGCGGGGGCGCGACTTTCGGCGACGGGCAGTTGTTGCAGCGGCAAGCCAATCTCGAGCTGTCCGTTCTCGAGCTTCGTCATCGACAACAGGCCGCGCTGGTTGGCTTCCTGGACGAATCGTGAGAACTTGGACATGCCGAGGTTCTTCTCGTCGAAGCCAGGGTCGATGTCCTGCATGACCTGCTTGAGCCGATCCGATCGCATGACATCGCCATTGCGCTTCATGCGGGTGAGCGCTTCGGTGACGAGCTCCCAGGGATCGAACTTGCGCGCTGGCTCGTCCTCGCTCGCTTTCACGAGACCGGCGAGCGCGTTGTAGCTGTAGTACTCGTCGCAGTTCTGAACGAGGAGATCGCTCGAGGACTCGCGAATACCGACGCCAATGACGTACTTGCCGTACTCTTTGAGCTTGATGACGAGGCTCGAGAAATCAGAATCGCCCGAGAGGAGGATGAAGGTTCCGATCTCCGGGCGAGTAAAGACGAGCTCGAGGGCGTCGATGGCGAGGCGAATGTCGGTGGCGTTCTTCTTCGACGATCCGTAGGCGGGCGCGAAGATCAGGTCAATCGATGCCTCCGACAGAGGAACGATGTACTGGGGATATCGCCGCCAATCAGCGTAGGCCCGTTGGACGGCAACCTTTCCCTTGATGATGTCGGAGGAGAGGAGGGTACGCAGCTCCTTTCCGAGATCGGAGCGGATGCCCATCGTGACGTTGTCGAAATCGATGAGCAGCGCAGCGTTCGGCGCGTGAACGAAAGGAGCTGTGAGGGAGTGGGAGGCGGCGATGGCGCCGGGTCCACGGTGGATGAGGGCGCCCTGCGTGCGCGACGCGGGGCTCGAGGCAGGGGTGCGCGTGTGGCGACCGTTCATGAACTTCTCTGCGGGTTGTCCGAGGTGCGCGTCCCGCGACCAGCATTCTCGATGAAAGCGAGAGGAGCCAGCCGCTCGCGCATGTGCCGGCGAAAGTCGTGAGGCGAGGCGACCCGACGGCTCGTGGAGGCGTCTCGACGTCTCCACGCACGTCTCGCCGGTGCCGCGTCCCACCTGACTCGCGCAAGCGATTACACAACCGAGATCCACGCATTCGGCGGACCACGGATGGCGCATAATCTATATGTTCGGCAGTCGGCAAGAAAGGCGGTAACTCGTTCTGGTGGATGGTGGTTGGTGGTTGGTGGTTGGTAATTGGGGAACTCTCACATTCCGATGGCCTTCAGAATGACTCGCTTCGGACGCTGCCCATCCCATTCGCCATAGAAGATGCGCTGCCAGGGCCCGAGATCGAGACGGGCCTTCGTGACCGGCACGATGACCTCGTGGCCAATCGTGAGGGAGCGAAGATGCGCCGCGGCGTTATCCTCGCCGGTACCGCTGTTATGCCGGTAGCGATCCGGCTTCCATGGTGCGATGTCTCTCTCGAGCCAGTCGAGGATATCCTGCCAGAGATTAGGCTCGTGATCGTTCACGAACACCGATGCCGAGATGTGCATGGCGGAAACGAGCACCATCCCGTCGTCGATGTCGGCGGCAGCGCGACACGCTTCGACGGCATCGGTGATGTCGATGATTTCCTGGCGCTGTTTTGTATTGAAGGTGAGATAATCAGTATGTGTCTTCATGGCCCGATCGCGCTCGAGGGTGGATGGCGTATCGTACCGCCTGTAGGTTTCCTCACGAAACCGTCGTTTCAGCCAGCGCGTAAGAGGTGCCCGTGAAGCGAGTTGGGTTTCGTGGTCGCCTCTTCACCATCCTCCTGTCGTTTGCGCTCATTCCGTCGATCGTGCTCACGCTTTCGGGCGGGATCACGAGCTGGTGGGCGCTCAAGCTCGTGGGAGCACAGTCGGCGTGGGACAGCGTCGCCGCATCAGGCTCCCGAGCCTTGAGCGTCGCCCGGACCGCTCCCTTGACCGCGGATCAGCGCAAGGCACTGACGCAGTTCGACAGCACTCTGAGCACGAATGCCCTGCAGGCGCGGCGGGTGAGCTACATCTACCGCAAGTCGGCTGCACTCGCCCTCGTCGGCGCTATTCTCTCCTTCATCGTTCTGGCGCTCCTCGCGTCGCGCATCGCCGGACACCTGAGCCGGAACATGAGCAGACCACTCCAGGAGCTGGTGGGATGGACCGAGCGAATCGGTCGCGGGCTGCCGTTGCCGGAGGGCCCTCCCCGTCGCGGGGCGCCGGAGTTTGAAGTATTGCGACAGCGAATGCGCGACATGTCGCGGGAGTTGGAGCTGGGACGCACACGGGCGATCGAGGCGGAGCGCGCCGCGGTATTGCGCGAGACCGCACGTCAGGTGGCGCACGAGCTCAAGAACCCGCTGACACCGATCCGGTTCGCCGTCGAACGGCTTCGGCGCGAGCTGCCTTCGCTGTCACCGGCGCTGGCCGAGACCGTAGAGGTACTGGACGTCGAATCGCGCCGACTGGAGGCTATGGCGCGGAGCTTCTCGCAATTCGGGCGACTACCCGAGGGCCCTCAGGCGCCGATCGACGTCGGGGAGATGGTACGCTACACCGCGCGCTCCACGGTGCCGACGGACATCTCGCTCGCCGTCGATATCGACGAGTCGACTCCAATGATTCATGGGCATCACGATGCGCTGGCGAGAGCGTTGTCGAACGTGATTCTGAACGCGGTCGATGCGTGCCGGTCCGTACCGAATGGGCGGCCCGCGGAGATCACGGTGCGTGTGCGGCCGCTCAGCGAAGCGGCCGTCGTCGAAAGCAATGGGGTGCACGCGAACGGGAATGGTACCGCTGCCGGCGCCACGGGGGGGGTGGAGATCGCCGTCGCAGACAGCGGTTGCGGCATATCGAAAGAGCATCTCGGCCGGATCTGGGAGCCTTACGTGACTTCCAAACCCGGGGGTACAGGACTCGGGCTCGCGATCGCGCGCCAGACGGTGCTCGCGCATCGTGGTGCGGTGGCGGCGGAGAGCACGCCCGGAAGCGGTACGACGATCCGATTTGTGCTTCCGGTGAACAGCAGCAACGGGACAACTGATGCCTAACGTGTTCGCGTTCATTCTGCAGGGGCCGATGGGGCCGTTTCCGCCGGGGTTCATCCCCCATGAAGCGGTGGACATCGTCCAATCGTTCTTCATAACGATTGCCGTGATCGCACTCGGCATTCCGGTGATCAGGGCGTTCACGCGCCGCTTCGTGGACCGACCGTCGCCGGCCCCCGTGCTGTCGGCCAACGTCGAGAGCCGGCTCGAGCGGATCGAGCAGGCCGTCGAGGCAGTTGCGATCGAAGTGGAGCGCATCTCGGAGGCACAGCGGTACCTCACCAAGGTGATGGTGGAGCCGCGGGCATTACCGGGTGGATCACCTGGAACGGCCGGCGGCGGCGCGGCAGCGCGCGACAAGGATGGTGTCCGCTGATGGCCGATTCGCGGATGAAACGCCTCTCGTCAGGCGTCGCCGCAGGCCGGAGGCCCGACGATGCCTAGCGTTATGATCGTCGACGATGAGCCGAACATCCGGCGGATGGTGGGTGCGCTGCTCGGCGCCGAAGGCTACGAGGTGCGCGACGCGCAGGATGGCGCGACCGCCCTGCAGCGCGCGCTGGAGAACGAGCCTGACGTGCTGCTGTTGGATCTCATGATGCCGGGCGACATGGACGGCATGGCGACGCTCGCCAAGATGCGCGAGAAGCTGCCCGACGTTCCGGTGGTGATGATGAGCGGGCGCGCGGGGCTGTCCGACGCGGTGCGCGCCACGAAGCTCGGCGCATTCAACTTTCTCGAAAAGCCACTGAGTCCCGAGGGGGTGCTGCTCGCGTTGAGCTCAGCCCTCGAGTTGCGACAGGTGCGGCGCGAGGCGAAGACCCTGCGACGCGAGTACGGGCTGAGCGGCGAGATGATCGGCGACAGCCCCGCGATGGGACGGGTGCGAGAGCTGATCGGGCGTGTGGCGCCGACCGATTCGAGAGTACTCATCACCGGCGAGTCGGGGACCGGCAAGGAGCTGGTCGCGGCCGCGATCCACGGCGCCAGCGCGCGCCGGGAGCGGCCCTTCATCCGTGTCAACTGCGCGGCGATTCCGCGCGATCTGGTCGAGAGCGAGATGTTCGGGCACGAGAAGGGCTCGTTCACCGGCGCAACGGAGCGCCGGATTGGCCGGTTCGAACTTGCTCATACCGGCACGCTGCTTCTCGACGAGGTCGGAGACCTCGGCGCGGAAGCGCAGGCCAAGCTCCTGCGCGCGATCGAGGCGAAGGAGATCGAGCGTGTGGGCGGTGGCAAACCGATTCGCGTCGATGTGCGCATCCTCTCGGCAACGAACAAGGATCTCGGGCGATGCGTCCACGAAGGGACTTTTCGCGAGGACCTGTTCTTCAGGTTGAACGTCATTCCGATTCCTTTGCCTCCGTTGCGGGAGCGACCGAGCGACATCCCCGCGCTCGTAATCCACTTCTCCGCCCAGCACCGGATGCGGACGGGGCAAGTGCAACCGACATGGACCGAGGGAGCGATGGCGCTGCTCACGCGTCATCGATGGCCGGGGAACGTGCGCGAGCTAGCGAACATCGTCGAGCGTCTATCGATTCTGCATGCCGGCCTTCCCGTCGAGGCGGAGGATGTCGCGGCGGTCATCGCGATCGATGGGAACGGGCGGCGAGGAGCGGCGCCGACCCCGACGTTGCCCGATCCCTCGGCGCTGGACGCGTCGTTGAGCGAGACGCTGGACGACTACGAGAAGATGCTGATCACGCGCGCCCTCTCCATGGCGGGAGGGAACGTGGCCGAGGCGGCTCGACGACTGAAGACGGACCGGCCCAACCTCTATAGGCGCATGCGGCGGCTCGGGATCTCGATCAGCGGAGAAGAGTGACGTCGGACCGACACGGTGCGTGTGTTGTTCCGGGAGGACATCGCGGGACCAGATGCGACGGTCGCGGGTAGTCAACTCTTTGCGCAAAAGGGCGTTATACTCGGTGCACCGGTCGGGTACGTGGAGTGCCAAGCGTGCCAGTGACCCTTCATTCTCTGGAGTAGCAATGCGGAGATCTCTCGCGATCGCGATGGCGATGCTGCCCGCGTGCGCCATGATGGCGTCGGCGCAGGAGCAAACAGCGCCAGATACCGCGTTCCGCAGACGCGGGCTGCCGCTGGACGTGGCGCGCGAGGCGGCGATGCTGTTCAACACGAGCACTGGATTGCGCGTCAGCGGGCCGCTCGAGATCGAGGCAGGCCGCGAGGTTCACGGCGACGTGGCGGTCCTGCGTGGTCCTTTGACGATCGCGGGCCACGTGACCGGGCGCGTCATCGCAATCAACTCCGATGTCATTCTGCGTGCGAGCGCTCGAGTCGACGGCGATATGTTGGTCGTCGGCGGCGAGGTGGATGGACGTGACGTGGCCGATGTCGCCGGCGAGATCAGGATCTACCGCCAGTCCATGAACTTTCGCGAGGAGAACGAAGCGATCTACGCGGAGCGCGACACACTCACGGATGATGGCCAGCCGTGGTGGCATCGCTGGGAGCGCCATCGCCAGGAGCGGAGCTGGAGCAAGCTGCAGATCGCATCGGCGGGCGCGTACAATCGCGTGGAGGGACTGCCGATCAATCTCGGGCCACAGATCTTCGTTCCGACGTCCTGGGGCAGCACGCGGCTCGACGCTTACGCGATCTTCCGCACCGGGAGCAGCTTCTCGTCTCACGAGGACGATCTCGGCCACAATGTGCATGGCGAGCTTCGCATCGGCCGCCTCGAGGGATTCGCGTTAGGCGGCCGTCTGTTCAACATGGTCGAGGGTGTGGAGCCTTGGCAGCTCACGGATCTCGAGGTTGGGCTGGCATCCTTCGTCGCCCACCGGGACTACCGCGACTACTTCCAGCGCCACGGCGGGAGTGTGTCGGCGTCGCTCTTTGCAGGGCAGATCGTGAGCCTCACGGGGAGCTTCAGCGATGAACGCTGGCTGACGAGAGAGGCCAATAACCCTTTCACGCTGTTCGGCGGGGACGACTCGTGGCGACCGAATCCGGCGATGGACGAAGGCCGCATGCACGTCGCCTCGGCGACGTTCGCCGTCGACACGCGAAACGACGACGAGAATCCGTGGTCCGGCTGGCACCTGATCGCCGACTGGGAGCGCGGCACGGGCTCGCTCCAGCGCGTCGGCCTAACGACGACCACGAACGGCAGTACGATCACGTGGAGCGGTCCGACGCCGACCGTCTACTCGCGCGGATTCCTCGACCTTCGTCGATACAATCGCGTGTCTCCCGAAGGGCAGCTCAACTTCCGCGCATTGATCGGCGGATGGATCAGTGGTGATCCCCTCCCGATCGAACGGCGGCTCTCAGTGGACGGTCCGGGCGCGATGCCGGGATACGGCTTTCGAGCGCAGCGCGCGGGTGAAGATCTGGGGACGTGCAACGTCGGCGGGTCGTATCCAGGGCAGCCGGCGTTATGCGATCGGATCGCGCTCGTTCAGGCTGAGTATCGGGGTAATCTGCACTTCGACTTCCACCCGGACTGGGAGGATCAGAGCTACGGCGGCGAGGCTACGAGCAGCCGCGCGGCGCGGCGCGCTCGCCATTTCCATCGCGATGGAAGCTGGGTGGTCTTCGCTGACGCGGGCCGCGGCTGGCTGGTGGGCGAGCCAAGCGGGACTCTGACTTACGCGAGCGGTCGCATTCCCTCGTTCGAGACGTTCCGCACGGACATCGGTGGAGGTCTCGACTTCGGTGGGGTGGGATTCTACCTGGCCAAAGCGATGTCGGATTCCGGCGAGCCGCTGCGGGCATTCCTACGACTCCGTCACCGATTCTAGAAATCTCCTCGACATTGCTGACGCGATCGCTGTTCGTGCTGTGCTTGGGGGTGTCGGCCGCCGGGGTTCCCCTCGGCGGTGGTCTGGCCGCACAGGCACGCGTACAGCTGGATGTGATCGTGCCGGCAGGAACGCTGACGACGACACAGGCGCCGAGTGTTGTGGGGAAGAATCTCCTCGCGGATCCAACAACGCGCGAGCTGCTGCGCAACGGCTTTCCGACGAAGCTGCACTACAAGCTCGAATTGTGGCGCGAGAAGGGACTGTTCAACGACATCGAGGGATCGACGGAGTGGGACGTGCTCGTCCAGTACGACCCGGCAGCGCAGACCTATCGCGCGGTGAGGCGGAACGGGAAGCAGCTGGAGGACTTCGGGGGATTCGCGACGTTGACGTCGGCAGAGGAGCCGCTGAATCGACCGTATCGGGTGCCGCTGCGACCCCGCAACCAGGGTGGACGGTACTACTACAACGTCTTTCTCGACATCACGACGCTGGACGTGAGCGATCTGGACGAGCTGCAGCGCTGGCTGCGGGGTGAGTTTCAGCCGGCGGTACGTGGAAAGACGAACCCGGCGAGCGCGCTGAAGAACGGCATCGGTACGCTGTTGTCCCGTTTGTTAGGCGGAGAGCGAAGGCACTACGAGCAGCGCTCGGAGACGTTTACCGCAGGGTAGAGAGTAGAGCGTGGAGGGTAGAGAGTAACTGCTCTGCAGTTCACTCTCTGCTCTCTACGCTCTACGCTCTACGCT
>JAJKIR010000036.1 GCA_021154325.1 Gemmatimonas sp. | reverse complement strand
GAGCGCGCGAGAAGGAGCGCGCGAGAAGGAGCGCGCGAGGAACTACGCACCGAAAATGAATCGGGCGCGCAATGCGCGCCCGATCTCCTTATAAGGTCATCGGCGCGCCGTTTCTCGCGCGCCGTTTCTCGCGCGCTCTTCCTCGCGCGCTCTTCCACGCGCTCCTCCTGCACCGTAGCTCCCGCCCACTCATCGCGGGGTCAACTTCCCGAGTATCCTTGGCCCCTTCGCCCCCGTTGCCCTCGGGACGTTGCCCGCGCGCCCATTCACGTGCAGATGCGCGAGAAGAGCGAACGCCACTGCTTCCTTCGCCTCGCCGTCGAAGAAGACGTCCGAAAACGACAGTACCTCGATCGGCGCGATCAGCGTCGCGATCATGCGCACGAGCGTCGGATTCCGCGCGCCGCCGCCGGAGAGCAGCGTCTCGGTGATCGGCTCGGGAAGAAAGCGGCGGTAGGCGTCGGCGATACTGCGCGCGGTGAGTGAGGTCGCCGTTGCGACGATGTCCTCGGTCGTCGCATTCGGCATCGTCGACCGGCAGCGCTCGATGAGCGTTTGCACATAGTGCGCGTCGAAGAGCTCCGGGCCGGTCGACTTCGGAGGCGGGCCCGCGAAGTACGGCGCGGCGAGCAGCGCCGTCACCACCTCGTCGATCGGTGTTCCGGCTGCGGCGAGGCGGCCGTCGACGTCGTAGGGCAGCTCCGGCCGGAGCGCGCGCACGACGCGATCGATGACGCTCGCCCCTGGCCCCGTGTCGAACGCGCGCACGCCATCGCATGCGCCGTTAGGCGGAACGACCGTCACGTTGCCGATGCCGCCGATGTTCTGGAGCGCGCGCCAGTGATCGGTCGAGAAGATCAGCGAATCCGC
The DNA here is from genome assembly GCA_021154325.1 of Gemmatimonas sp. Classification (GTDB taxonomy): domain Bacteria; phylum Gemmatimonadota; class Gemmatimonadetes; order Gemmatimonadales; family Gemmatimonadaceae; genus AG2. The sequence continues at coordinate 5,294 of JAJKIR010000036.1, read as the reverse complement.
CATCGACACGAGCGGCGCGCCATGACCGCCCGCCGCGACGTCGCGGACGCGGAAGTCGCTCACGACGTCGATGCCCGTACGCTCGGCGATCACCGCCGCCTCGCCGAGCTGCCAGGTGGAGTGCAGCGGCTCGTGCCACATCGATTGGCCATGCGAGCCGATCGCGCGGACCTCATCGCGCGCCACGCCAGCGTCGGCGATGACGCCGATCGCTGCTTCGGCCAGCCAGCTGCCGAGGTCAAAGGCGAGTCGGCAGTATTCCTGCGCCGTGCCGCCGGTGAGCGCCTTGCGCAGGCGCGCGTGCTGCTCGGGCGTGTACGGCGTCACGCGAAAAGCGAGGAGCGTCGCGCCGCGTTCACCGGCTGCGCCCGGCGCGCCAAGCCGGTCGGGAAAACGCACGGCAGCGGCGGAGATGCCGTCGAGCGACGTACCGCTCATGACGCCGACGTACACGTGCGAGTCGGCGCGCGGGATGCCTAACGAGCTCACGGCGCCCTCCTCGCCGGCGGGTCGTCGGCAACCGGCGGCGGCTCTCGGCCAATCGCGCGACGTATCACGCCGCCGGCTCGGGCCAGCGCCTGCTCGGCTTCCTCGCGTGACGCGTCGAGAAAATGCATGACGATCGCCAGCTTCACCGTGCCGCCGGCGCGGGAGAGGAGCTCGCGCGCCTCCTCGCGGGACACGTCGCACACCTCGGCGAGAATCCGTTCGCTGCGGTCCTCGAGCTTCTTGTTCGTCGCGCGCAGGTCCACCATGAGGTTGCCGTACGTCTTGCCGAGTCGGATCATCGCGCCGGTGGTGATGGTGTTGAGCACGAGCTTCGTCGCCGTCCCCGCCTTCATCCGCGTCGAGCCGGTGACGACCTCCGGCCCGGTGATGGGAAGAATGAGGATGTCCGCGTGCTGCAGCGTCTCGTTAGGCGGCGGCGAGCAGGCGACGAGTGCCGTCCGCGCGCCGATCTCACGCGCGTGGGCGAGTGCGCGCCGGACGTAGGGCGTCGTCCCTGAGGCCGCGATGCCGACGACGAAATCGCCCGCGCGCACGCCATGCGCGGTCAGGTCCTCCACGGCGGACTCGAGGCGGTCTTCCGCCCCCTCCTGCGAGCGCGTGAGTGCCTTGTACCCGCCGGCGATGATCCCCTGCACCATCTCCGGATCGGTCCCGTACGTCGGCGGCATCTCCGACGCGTCGAGCACGCCGAGCCGTCCGGATGTGCCGGCGCCGACATAGAAGAGCCGCCCACCGCCGCGAAAGGTCGCCTCCGCGGTTTCGATCGCGCGCGCGATTGGTTCCCTTTGGGAGCGCACCGCCTCGGGCACCCGCGCGTCCTCCGCGCCGATGAGATCGACGATCTCGATTGCCGACGCGAGATCGATGTTGGCGGTGCGCGGGTTGCGCTTCTCCGTGATACGCGGATCAACGATGCGAGGCGACACGGACCGAAGATAAGCGGGCCTCTGCGCGGATGTCATCCTGAGGGAGCGAAGGATGACAAAACGGGCCGCCCACGCACAGATTCCACGCATGTGATTCCGAGAGTCGACACGTGACGAACCTAACGCGATCCCTCGCCCTCCTCGCCGCGGCAGCAACGCTGGCGCTCTCCTGTCGTTCGACGCAGACGCCCCCGCCATCGGGAACCGACGTCGGCGTGCCGAGCCGCGTCCCCGATCTTGGCCCGGCAAGCTACTCCGGCGATCGACGGCCCGCGGCCTTTCCCGCGGCGTGGCCCTACAAAGCGGGTCGGCGCGCCGTGTTCGCTCCACATGGCATGGTCGCGAGCGACGCACCGCTCGCCGGCCAGGCCGGCATCGAGATCATGCGACGCGGAGGCAATGCCGTCGACGCGGCGGTCGCGGTGGGTTTTGCGCTCGCGGTCGTCTATCCGGAAGCGGGCAACATTGGCGGCGGCGGCTACATGGTAATTCACATGGCCGACGGCCGCGCGGCGGCGCTCGACTACCGCGAGGTCGCGCCGCTCGCCGCGAGCCGCAACATGTACCTCGACGCCGAAGGCAATCTCACCGACAAGAGCATCGTCGGGCCGCTGGCGCCGGGCGTGCCTGGCGCCGTCGCCGGCCTAACGAGCGCGCTCGCGAAGTACGGCACGATGTCGCTCGCGGCCGTGATGGCACCGGCGATTCGTTATGCGGAGGAAGGCTTCGTCGTCGACAGCGCCTTCGGTCGCGCGATCACGACCAACGCGAAGCTCATCGAGGAATTCGGGGGAAAGGACGTCTTCATGCCCGGCGGCACGCCCGTCGCCCCGGGAACGACGCTCCGCCAGCCAGCGCTGGCGCGTACCCTCCATCGTATCGCCGAGCAGGGCGCGGCGGGATTCTATCGCGGCGAGACGGCGCAGGCGATCGCGGACGAGATGCGCCGCGACGGCGGTATCATCACCACTGAGGATCTCGCTCGGTACCAGCCGGTGTGGCGCGAGCCCGTGCGCTCGACGTACCGCGGCTACGCGCTGTTCACGATGCCGCCATCGTCTTCCGGCGGGGTCACGATTACTGAAACGCTCAACATCCTCGAAGGATTCGACTCGCTGTCATCGTTCGGCAGCGCGCGCTACGCGCATCTCCTCGGCGACGCCTATCAGCGTGCCTTCGTCGACCGAAACTCAAAGCTCGCCGATCCGGCGTTCTCTCCCGTGCCGATCGCCCGGCTGACTGACAAGCAGTACGCGGCGCGCTTGCGTGCCACCATTCAACCCCAGCGCGCGACGCCGACATCGGAAGTCGAGCAGGACATCGAGAGCATTCGACCGGGCGACCCGCTTTTTATCCGGCACGAGGGAACCGAGACCACGCACTACTCAGTGGTGGACAGCGCGGGGAACGCCGTCGCCACAACCACGACGTTGAACGCGCTCTACGGCTCGGGAGTGTTCGTCAGTGCCGCCGGCTTCTTCCTCAACGACGAGATGGACGATTTCGCCGCGCAGCCCGGGAAGCCGAACATGTTCGGTCTCGTCCAGGGCGAGGCGAACGCGATCCAGCCCGGGAAGCGGATGCTGAGCGCGATGTCACCGACGATCGTGCTCGACCGCGACGGCTCACTGCTGCTCGTCGTCGGCAGTCGCGGCGGCCCGCGCATCATCACGAGCACGTCACAGGTGATTCTGAACGTGCTCGATCATCACATGATTCTTTCCGATGCGATGAGCGCGCCCCGGCTGCATCATCAGGCGCTGCCCGACACACTCCGCATCGAGCGAAACGGTTTCGAGCCCGCGGTGATGGACTCCCTCCGCGCGATGGGCTACGCCGTCTCCTGGACCGGCGGCATCGGCCTCGTGAACGCGATCATGAGAGTCCGCGGCGGCTACGAAGGGATGTCCGATCCGCGATCGTCGGGACGGCCCGTGGGCTGGTAGGTAGGAACAGTCCATAGCTAATCAGTCCATAGTTATCAGGGAGCTCGGAACGAAACGTTGATAGCTATTGACTGCTGACGGATGACTGCAAAAAAGTTGATGGGGTGAGAGAGCAATGAGCTCTCCCACCCCATCAAACGCTTCGTTCCGTGTTTCCTGATAGCTATGGACTATGGACTGATAGCTGCCGTTAGGCTCGGACTTGCGCCGGCCCATTCAGCTTGATCGTGACCGTGCTCGTGCTGTTGATGCAGCCCTCGTAGTTCGCCGTCGCGGCCGCGGTGGCCGCACCAGCTGCGGCGCCAACCGCGCCACCGATCACCGTCGACTTCGTGTTCTTGCCGAGGATCTGGCCGGCGATCGCACCGATGCCGGCGCCGATCGCGACCTTCTGCGCATCCTTGCTCTTCGGCTGATTGCGCACGCGTGTGACCGGGGCGCTCTCGATGCTCGCGTCGAGCGGATAGCTCTTGCCACCCACGTTCACCGAGTTCACCGCGAACTCCATCACGATCGCATCGTTGGAGTTCTCGCTGCGCTTGAGGTTCGTCACGGTAAGCGTGACGGTCGAGCCGGCAGGAATGCTCGCACCATTCGACCCCGTGACGGTGTTCTGCGTCGTCATCGTGATCTTGTCGCCGACCTTGTTGGTGTTGGTGCAGACGTTCGCCGTCGGCGTCAACGACAGCGTGGTGCCGGCCGCGATCGTGCCAACGGAGCCACCGCTGTTCGACGTACCCGTGCTCGGATGCGTGACGGTATTCCCGCTCGCCGTGGTTGTCGGCGTGGTGGGTCGCGTTGACGAGCTGCTGCTCGTCGGGCGCGAGCTCGAGCTCGAGGTGCGCGGCGTCGTCCGCGCCGGAGTCGACGTCGACGGCGGATTCGCCGGAACGTCCTTCAGCTGCGGTTGGGCCGCCGTGTCACCCCGGTTCGCCATCGCGAGGTCGCGGCCGAGGGCCGACGTATCGCGATTGAGCGCACTGGCCGTGTCTTGCTTCGAGCTGTCCGCCTTGCACGCGCCGAGCGCGACAACGGCACCGAACGCGAGCGGCGCTACGAAGCGGCCGATATATTTCGCCATCGTTCCCCCCCTCCAATGTACGAGTGCGGCCTAACGTGGTCTTCGGTTTCCAACTGTCGAAAGTACAACAGGTTAGTCCTAGCGTATCCTGCTCTGAAAGGCAAGCCGTATGTCCTCCGTAAAGGCGCTCCTACGGCTGCTCCCGTATTACCGCCCCTACCGAAGAAATGTTGCCGTAGGGCTGGGTTTGGTTGTGATTTCGTCAGCGCTCGCGAGCGTGGTTCCCCTCTTCCTCAGGCGCGCGCTCGATGGAATACGCGCTGGGGTTCCGCTCCGTAACATCTGGCTGCTCGCGCTGGCGATGGTCGCGCTCTCGCTCTTTGCCGGCCTGCTGCGCTACTGGATGCGCGATCTGTTGAATGGCGTCAGCCGCTGGATCGAGTACGATCTGCGCAACGCGCTCTATCGCTCCCTCGAGGCGCTCGATCCGTCCTACTACGCGCGGACACGCACCGGGGATCTCATGGCGCGGATGACGAACGATCTGAGCGCGGTCCGCATGGCTGTCGGACCGGCGATCATGTATCTGACGAACACCGTCGCGGGCGGCGCCTTCGCACTGGCGTTCATGCTCCGGATCGATGCGCGCCTCACGGGCATCGCCGTGCTCCCATTGCTTCTCCTCCCAGCCATCGGTATCTGGATGGGGAGACGCATCCATGAACGATTCGAGGCCGTCCAGGAACACTTCGGCGATCTGACGACGCTCGCCCAGGAGAATCTCGCCGGCGTGCGCGTCGTTAGGGCGTACCGCCAGGAGACGTCGGAAATCAGTCGCTTCGACCGGATGAACGACGAGTACCTCGAGAAGAACATGCGGCTGGCGCGACT
>JAJKIR010000035.1 GCA_021154325.1 Gemmatimonas sp. | reverse complement strand
TGAACTTCGGCATGCCGCGCGCGGGAATCCCGTTCTGGACGATCGGCGTGATTACCTCTCCGTTCTGATCGCGGAGAACGATGACGTCGCGCACCAGGTTCGGTCCCGTCTCACCGCCGCGCGCGTCCGAGCCGTGACAGAAGGCGCAATTGCTCCGGAACAGCTGCTGCCCATGCGCCACCTGCTGCGGCGGCGCGGGGGCACGCACCGGATAATCCGGAGCACGTTCAGGACGGCCGCGCGCGGCCTGAGTCGCCTGCGCCGGTCGCGGTGGATTCTGAGCCAGCGACGGGCGACCGAGCGTCGTCGCCGCGAGCCCGAGGAAGCCAGAAAAGAGAGTCCAGCAACGTGTACGTGCGTGCATCAGTCGAGCCCCCTTGATCGAGGATTGAGACGTTTGCGTGATAGTGCGGCTCGCGCTGCACTGGCGGAAGAGCCGAGGACGAATCGATGGCCTGTCGAGGTGTGATTTTGCGTTCTGAGAGTGGGCCAAACCTCTGCACAAGGATTCCTCGCCCATGCGCCTCAACCCATCTTTCCGCCGCGCACTCGTCGCCACGACGACGCTCATCGCGGCGTGCCGTGATAGCACCTCGCCCGCGCCGCCTTCGATTTCCTTCGACGCCGCGCAGGCGCGGGCGCGTGTCGAGCCGCTCGCGAAGATCTTCGACCAGCCGATCTTCGCGTCCTTTCAGGGCGCGATGAGCTCCTTCGAGAGCTACTTCCGGTCGGGTGGAAGCATTCCGGAGAACGTGAAGGGAAAGACGTTCGTCTTCGACGTGGCGTCGCGGACGTACGTAGTGGATCCGACCGCGGATGGCGTCCCGGCCGGCGAGGTGCGGTTCATTCTGTACGCGTGGGACGGCAACAATGGGCGGCCGGCGACGCCGCTCACGCGCGTCGGGTACGTCGCTCTCGCCGACGTGAGCACCGGAGTCACCGCGCCGCGGCTCGTGGAGATTTACGTCGTGCGGGAGGGCGGCGCGCGGGCCGTCGTGGCCGATTTCGTCGTTATGCATAACGTCGTCAACGGGGTCAATGTGTTCGGGATCGAGGGATCGGCGACCGACGCATTCACCGTCGGAGTCATCGAGCTCAACGGCACCGAGAGCGGAGCGGCCGGCCAGCATCATCTCGTCTACAACACGAACCTTTCGACCTCGCCATCCGGCGTCAGCGCGGCCGAGCAGCTGATCTTCGACCAGGCGACCGCATCCCAGGGCGGAAGCCTCGCACTCGCCTACGACGGCCACACCTTCTCGGACGTGAACGTCGGCAACGGCACGGAGCTCAAGTTCGACGGCAAGCTCTACGCGCGCGTGCTCTTTCCGGCGAATCCGCAGGAGCAGCCGCGGTACCTGCGACCCGATGGCTCGGCGCTGCCGCCTGACGAAATCGCGAGCGTCGACGCGCTCCTGGAGCGCGCCGTCGTCGCCAATTTCTTCTGGATCAATCTCGCCTGGCCGTAGCCTACGGACCGGCAGTTGCAGAGCGGGGACCAAACTCTCGGTCTTCGCTCTGCATGCACGCTCTGCTCTTTCTACTCGGCGCGTTTTTCGTTCTGTTCGGTGCCGTGGACGCGCTGTGGACCACGCTCTGGGTCGACGGAAACGCCGGTCCGCTCACGCGGCGACACAACTCCTGGATGCGGCGCGTCATTCTTCGCGTCGCCGGTAAGCGCCACCGGATGTTGAGCCTCACCGGTCCGGTCGTGCTCGTGACCAGTGTGCTCGTCTGGGCCGTGATGACGTGGACCGGCTGGGTGCTCCTCTTCAGCGGCGATTCACACTCCCTGCTGCAGACGCGTGGCGGCGCGCCCGCGGGTCTTGTCGACCGAATTTTCTTCGCGGGGTCCACGATGTTTACCCTCGGGAGCGTCGATTTCAGCCCGAGCAGCTCGTTCTGGAAGATCGCGACGTCGCTGGCGGGCCTGAATGGGCTGTTCATGCTCACACTCGCCGTGACATATCTGCTCGCGATCATCGAGGCAGTGGTCGCGAAGCGCTCCTTCGCGAGTCAGGTCTGGACGCTCGGCCGCACGGCGGAGGAGTTCATTCTCAACGCGTGGAACGGCGATGGATTTCCTGCGGTGGAGCTGCAGATTGTGTCGCTCACCGAGCAGTTGCAGCTCGTGACCGAGCAGCATCATGCGTATCCGATGCTCCACTTCTATCACGAGGCCGAGAAGCGCCAGTCGGTCGCGCACAACCTCGCGGTCTTTTCCGAGGTGCTGCTCACGTTTCAGCATGGTGTCATCGAGCGGGTGCGGCCCGCGCCCGCCGCGATTCTTCCGGCCCAGCGGTCGATCGAAGAGTTTCTCGATACGCTCCACTCGGCGTACGTCGAGCCATCGGAGAAGCAGGCGGATGCACCGCGACTCGACCGCCTAACGCCGGCTGGGATTCCGGTGGTGCCGTCGGGGGAGTTCGGCCGGGCGGTGAGCGAGCGGCAGGAGCGGCGGCAGCTGCTGCGCGGCTTTCTCGACAGCGAGCGTCGCGACTGGCCGTAGCGCGAGGCCGAGCGACACGCCAGAATTGGCGGTCCTCTCTCGGGTGTCGCGATGCATTCTAGGCGGTCCGTCAGGTGCAGTTCCCTGCGTTCATCGCTGACGCTCCTCAGGGCAGGCGCTTCGCTCGGGGTTATGATGATCGGCCTAACGAGCGGAGTGGCTCGCGCGCAGGCGCCGAGCTTTCAGGGCGCGCCGCGGGCATTCTGGATCGCGCCGCCGGACGTCCCTGGCGATTCGTTCGTCGTCTTTCATGCGAGACGTGCTTTCTCCCTGCCGTCCGCGCCTGGGCGATTCGTGGTGCACGTCTCGGCAGACAACCGCTATCGGCTCTACGTGAATGGCGCGCTTGCGTCATCGGGACCGCAGCGTGCCGACGTCGCGCACTGGCGTTACGAGACAGTGGACATCGCGCCACGATTGCGGGTCGGGCGTAACGTCATTGCGGCGGTCGTCTGGAACTGGGGCGCGGCGCGACCAGTGGCGCAGCACAGTCATCGGAGCGGACTTCTCGTGCAGGGCGAAAGCGCGACGGAATCGGCGCTCGTCAACACCGGGCCGGGTTGGAAGCTGCTCGTAGACTCGGCGTATCGGCCGGTCGTCATCACCAACGCGACCGTCGCCGGATACTACGCTGGCCCTCCCGGCGAGGCCCTGGATGGCGGGCCGTATCCATGGGGATGGCAAGAAATAGACTACGATGACTCGCGCTGGTTCACGGTCGCGGCGACACCGCCGAGTGGTCCCGCCGCGCCGCTGGCCGCGTTCGAACGGCCGCCCGCCGGAGGTATCGTTGGCGTGGCGAGACGCCGCGCGGCGATTGGTCCGACGACGGGTGAGCTCTTCGGCTGGCAGCTCGAGCCGCGCTCGATCCCGGCGATGGACGAATCCGTCCAGCGCCTAACGACTGTGCGCCGCGTCGCCGGGATCACGACGGATGGCGCGTTTCTGCGCGGCGCTGGCGATCTGGTGGTGCCCGCGCACACGAGCGCGACGCTCCTGCTCGACCAGTCGCACACGACGAACGCATATCCAGTGATCGAGGCAAGTGGCGGCTCCGGAAGTCGAGTGACGATCACCTACGCCGAAGCGCTGGTGGACGCGGCCGGCAACAAGGGAAATCGCAACGATGTGGACGGCCGCACCATTCGCGGCGTGCATGATGTCTTCCTGCCCGACGGCGGCGCGCACCACGTCTTCCAGCCGCTCTACTGGCGCTCCTTTCGGTACGTCCAGCTCGAGATCACGACGGAAGCCGCCCCGCTCGTCATCCATGACGTGCACGGCGTCTTCACCGGATATCCGCTGCGCGAGCGCGCCCGATTCGCCAGCGACCAACCCTGGCTCGAGGACGTCTGGCGGATGGACTGGAACGGCGCGCGGATCGGCGCGTTCGAGACGTACATGGACACGCCCTACTACGAGCAGCTCCAGTATGTCGGCGACACTCGCGTCCAGGCGCTGATCTCTCTCTACATGAGTGGCGACGACCGGCTCGTGAGGCAGGCGATCGAGCAGTTCGATGCGTCGCGGATTCCCGAGGGTCTCACGACGAGCCGCTACCCGTCGGCGCTCCCTCAGATCATTCCGCCGTTCTCGCTCATCTACGTCCTGATGGTTGGCGATTACGATCGGCATCGGGATGATCGCGCGTTCGTCAGGCAGCGGCTCGCCGGCATCCGCGGCATCCTCGACTGGTATGCCGAGCGAATCGACAGCACTGGGCTGCTCGGACCGATGCCGTACTGGAACTATCTCGACTGGGCCAGCGGCTGGGATGCCGGCGTCCCTCCCGGCGCGATCGACGGACATTCCGCGGCCATCACGCTCCTGTACGCGTACGCGCTCTCGCGCGCCGCCGAGCTCGAGGCACATGTCGGCGCAGACGCAATGGCAGCCGAGTATCGGCACCGTGCCGCCGGCGTGCTGGCAGCGACGCGAGCACGAGCATGGGATTCCGACAGACAGCTCTTTCGAGACGCCACGGGCGCGAATGCCTTTAGCCAGCAGACGAACGTACTCGCTGTCCTCGCGGGCGCGGTGCCGCCGGCGGATCGCCGCGCTCTCATGGAGCGCGTGCTCACCGACACGAGCCTAACGAAGGCGACGTATTATTTCAGCTTCTATCTCTTCGATGCGCTCCGCGAGGCGGGGCTCGCCGATCGGCTCATCGAGCAGATGGCACCGTGGCGCGAGATGCTGCGGCTGGGGCTCACGTCCACGCCCGAGAATCCCGAGCCGACGCGCTCCGACTCGCACGCTTGGGCCGCGCACCCGAATTACTTTCTGCTCTCGACGGTGCTCGGCATACAGCCGGCGAGCGCCGGGTTCAGGACGGTGCGTGTCGCTCCGGCGCTCGGGCCACTGCAGCGGGCCGAAGGAAGCGTACCACACCCGCGCGGTGATATCGACGTGCAATTCACGAGAGTCGGACGCACCGGTCTGCGCGCCGTCGTCACGCTTCCGGCGGGGCTGTCGGGTGAGCTCGTGTGGGCGGGACGACATCGTGCTCTCCATGCCGGACAGCAGGAATTGTCGTTGAACTAACCATCCATTCAGAGCTCGCGATGCATTACAGACTCGGATCCACGTTAGGCGCCGCGCTCGCCATCGCCTGCTTCTGCTTCCTCACGACTCGCGCAGCAGCGCAGGCAGCCGCGATCGATCCGGCGCTGATGGCGGAGATTCAGAAGATCCGCGCCATCGACAACCACTCGCACCCGCCGAGGCTTGTGGGTCAGGGCGAGAAGGACGACGAATTCGACGCGCTGCCGTGCGATCCACTCGAGCCTACCGCCGCTGGTCTGATGACGCGTCCCGAGAACCCGCAGTATCTCGCGGCATGGAAGGCGCTCTGGGGCTACCGGTACAACGACCGCGCGCCGTCACACGTGCGTGAGGTCGTGGCCGCCAAGGCGAGCGCACGCGCCGCGCATGGCGACGCCTACCCGTCGTGGGCGCTTGGCCGCATCGGGATCGACGTCGAGCTGTCGAACCGCGTAGCGATGGGACGAGGATTGAACGACGCGCACCACCGCTGGGTGCCGTTCGACGATGCGCTCCTCTTTCCGCTGGACAACGCGCCGCTCGCGGCCCAGACGCCGGATCGCAAGTTCTTCTTCTCGCGGGAAGACATGCTCCGCGCGCACTACATGAAAGCCGCCGGTGTCACCGAGCTGCCGACGACCCTCGCCGAGTACACCGCGCGCGTCGTGACGCCAACCCTCGAGGCTCAGAAAGGGCAGGGCGCCGTCGCGATCAAGTTCGAGGTCGCGTATCTCCGCTCGCTCGACTTCGCGGCGGCGAGCGCGGAAGACGCGGCGGCGATCTACGCTCGTTATTTACGCGGCGGCGCGCCGGATACCACCCAGTATCGGCGGCTCCAGGATTATCTCTTCCACTACATTGCCGCCGAAGCCGGCCGCCTCGGCCTTCCGGTGCACATCCACACGGGAGCCGGCTGCGGCAGCTACTTCTATCTGGGCGGTGCCAATCCGGTGCTGCTCGAGTCGATGCTCAACGACGCGTCGCTCCGGAAGACGACCTTCGTTCTGCTCCATGCCGGCGCGGTGTCATACACGCCGGCGATCGGCTATCTCGTGATGAAGCCCAACGTCTACGCGGATATCTCGCAGCAGACATGGATGGAGTCGCCCGCGCATCTCGCGACCTCGCTGCGCTACTGGCTCGAGTGGTATCCGGAGAAAATCCTCTTCGGCACCGATCTCTGGCCGAACGGCATACCGGAGCTCGACTGGGAGGAGATCGGCTGGCAGGCGAACGACACCGCGCGTCGAGCGTTAGGCATTGCCCTCACGGGGATGATGCGCGACGGCGAGATCACCCGCGAGCAGGCGGTGGCGTTCGCGCGGGACGTACTGCACGACAACGCCGCGAAGCTCTATCGGCTGGACGCATCGCCAGCGGTGCCGTGAGGAAGATCGTCACGCCGCGCGACGTCGCCGCGCCGAAACGAGAATGCCGATGCCCACGAGATTCGCGAGGAGAATCACGAGCGCGATCTTGAACGCAAAGGCGGCTACACTCGTGACCGCAATGATCGGGAACACCGAGAGCGCCACGTAGAGAAGGGTCATCAGCAGGCCTGACATCGACACCACGCGCAGCCAGAGCGGCGGCCGCGGCGACACCGCGCGCAAGCCGAAGAGCGGGATCGCGAACATCACGACGTACGTGAGCGCGTAGAACATGCCGCTCGCGTTGAAGAGGAGCTGAAACGCCTCGGCCTGGCCAACACCAACGAGGCTCAGGAGCGCGATGCCGAACGCGCACGCGCCGACGAGAACGATCGAGTTCACGGGCGTTCGATACGACGCGTGGAGCTTGCTGAACCACGGCGGAAGGAGACGGTCCCAGCCCGCCACCATCGGCAGCCGCGCGACGGCGGTGAAGCTGACGTTCGTCTGCGCCACGCGCATCGCCAGCGTCATGAGAATCGCGATCGTCACGAGCTGCCCGGCGATCCCGAATGGCCCGAAGCCGGCGCGGAGCACCTGAGGCAACGGACCGACGAGGTCGATCTGTTCTCTTGGAATGAACGCGACGACGGTGCTCGTTCCGAGTATGAACATGAGCGCGATCACGGGCGCCGCGATGAGCACCGATCGCCTCACCGCTCGCGCCGGTGCGTGCGTCTCGCCCGCGAGGATGGCGACGTACTCGAACCCGCCTAACGCGCCGAAGCCGAGCTTGCCGAGGATGTTGAGGTTGAAGAGCGACCATGCCGGCGCTTCCGTCCGAAGCGGATGGTACTCACGCAGGTGACCGGTGAGGAGACTCAGCACGGGCAACACGAGCAGCGCGCCGAAGACGACGAGCATCACGACGCCGCCCGCGTTATGCACCCACTTGCCCACCGCCAACCCGACGGTGGACGCGATCACCATCAGCGAGAGCAACACCGCCGTCGCAAGCGCCACGAACCAGCTGCTCGTCGTCATCCATGCCGCGCTTGGACCCAGCGCGTAGGAGAGATATGTCGCGCACTCGAGTCCGATCTCCGACGTGTGGACGATGACGTAGAGCCAGAGATTCCATGCGAGCAGGAAGCCGATCGTCTCGTTGAAGCCGAGCTTGGCCCACTGGTAGAGCCCACCCTCGAGCGGCATGAGGCGCGCGAGGTACATCACGACGGCCGCCGACGGCAGGTAGAAGAGCGCGATCGCGAGCAGCCAGAGCACGACGTGCGAGGGGCCGAGCTTTCCGGCGACGCCAATCCACGACAGCCCGACGATGAAGAGGATCTGCGTCAGGACGAGATCGCCGACGCCGAGCTCCTTCCTGAGTGCCGCGCTGTGCGCCTCGACGCGCGCTTCTTCGCTCGCCAGTGCCGTCAGCGCGGCTCGGGGAGCCTCCGTGAGCATTCGCTCATCGATCGTCATTTGCCGCCGTCGATTGCGAGCACCTGCCCGGTGACCCACCCCGCGTACTCCGACGCGAAGAAGAGCACGCCGTAGGCAATCTCGTTAGGCGTGCCGAGCCGCTTGAGCGCGATACGATCGATGAGCTCGCGCTGTCCGTCCGGTCCGTACGACTCCCACTGGCGTTCCGTGGTCGGGTTCGAGCGAACGAATCCCGGCGCGATGTTGTTGACGGTGATGTCCCAAGGCCCCAGCTCGTGCGCGAGCTGCCGGGTGAGCCCGATCTGCGCCGCCTTCGCCGCGGCGTACGCCTGGATTCCCGTGAGACTGATCCCGAGCCCCGCGCCGCTGGAGATGTTGATGATCCGACCCGCGCGCGCTTCCTTCATTCCCGGCGCGACCGCCTGGGCGCAGTAAAACGCGCCGGTGACGTTGACGTCGAAGACGCGTTGCCAGTCGCGCGGCGGGATCTCCTCGAGCGGGCGGCCGACCTGGCCGAGGACTCCGCCGGCGTTGTTGACGAGGATGTCGACGCGTCCGTTCGCTCCCGACGCCTGACCCACGAACGCCTCGACGGCGTCCTTGTCGGTCACGTCGACGACGCGTGTCGTGCAGCTCCCGCTTCCCTCGATGCGTGTCGCGAGACGCTCCGTCTCCCGGAGCTCCGTCTCGATGACGTCGCCTCCCCAGACGGCGGCGCCTCGTTCAGCAAACGCTAAAGCGATGGCCCGTCCGAGCCCGTGCGCGGCCCCAGTGACGACGACCACTTTCCCGTCGAAGCGGACGTTCATCCCCAACCGTCCGCGAGCAGCGCGCGCGTCTCCTCGACCGCAACGCGCCAGATGGCGAGCATCTCCTCGTCCGGCCGCTGATAGAAGCCGCCATAGTTCCCATCGCCGAGATACTCGCGCAGCGCGACGGGATCGAGAAGACGGAGCCGAGCGAGATCGACCATCGGTCGCTGCGTCTCCGGCATCGAAACGTTAGGCAGTCTCGTCCACGGAAAGTTCTCCATCCAGGAGCCGTGCGACGCGACGGGATCGACCTCCTGGACCTTCGCCCACGTCCGCGGCGCGTTCCACCAGTTGTGGAAGATGATCCGACAGCCAGCTTGATGCGCGGACCACTCCTGCGCGAGCTGGGCCACAGCGCCATTTCCACCATGGCCGTTGCAAACGAGAATGCGACGGAAGCCGCTGTGTGCGAGACCGTCGAGAATGTCCCGCACGACGTTGAGGTGGGTCTCGATCCGGAGAGAGATCGAGCCGGGGAACTCGCGAAAATACGGGGTCACCCCGTACGCGACGACCGGAAAGACCGGGACCCCGAGCGGCTCCGCCGCCTCGGCCGCGACGCGTTCCGGAAGGATGCAGTCCACCGTCAGCCGCAGATGACTGTGCTGCTCGGTACTGCCCAGCGGCAGCACGGCGCGGTCGTCGTGCGTCAGGTACTGCTCCACCTGCATCCAGTTCATGTCGGAGATGCGCATCGAGCAAAGCGGGAGTGGGCGCGGGAACATACGATCGGGGCGCGGTGACCGCGACAACGCACCGGCTGCGTGTTGCTTGACGGCGGCCG
>JAJKIR010000034.1 GCA_021154325.1 Gemmatimonas sp. | reverse complement strand
CTGTAGCCGCTGCCCGCGTAGAGGCTTCGCGCCGCCTGCCAATCCAGATCGTGCGCGAGCTCGTGCGCGAGCGTTCCCGACGACGAATAGGTGGACATGCGAATCGTGCGCGTCGCGGGATCGTGCAGCGCCAGGATCGTGTCCGGCAGCCCGCCCACCGACACCGTAATCCGGAGCCCGGCGACGGAGTAGCCGCTGAGCACGCGCTGCACATCGCGCAAGCTCGTGCCGATCATGCGCAGATAGTACGGCTGCCACTCGGCCCGCACGTCGCGATCGAAGCTCACACCAGCGAGTCCGAACTCCGCGCGGAGATCGGCGGCGCTCGGCGCTGGAGCGCCCCGGAACCACGGCTCCTCCTGAGCCATGGCGCGCAGCGACGTCGCGGCACCGAGGACCGCGAGGGCACCGGCGGGTCTGACACTGTCGCCGCTCGCCGCAAGAAGATCGTACTCGGCCGCGAGCGTCTCCGCGTTCGTCGCGTACGACACGAATTGCGCGCGGAGACGACGGGTCTCCGGCGACGGATCAACGCCCAGAATGAGCGAACGGTGCGTGCGGACGGTAACGGCCACCGGCGGCTCGGGCGGTTGTGCCGCGCCCAGCGCGGCGAGCCGGTTGGCGCTTGCAGTGCCCAGGAGCGGCGACTCGGCAGTGGAGGGCTGCGCAGTGGCGACGCGCACGGCGCGTATCGAGTCGAGGAGCTTCGGAACCGCCGCGAGTGCCTCGGACTGCAGCGACTCGTCGAGCTGCGCCGCGGGCGGGGCCTCGACGGTGAAGGCACGGGCGCGGCGGCGCCTAACGAGCTCGGCAATTGGATCGAGATGCCGCACGTCCGAATCGTGGAGAAGGTCGCGGAGGTCCGCGCGCGCGAGCACGCGATCGCGCACGAGGGCCGCGACTTGCGTGGCGACGAGGTCCCCCTGCTCGGCAATGGTCTGCTCGGAGGCAGCGAGCGCAAACGCGAGACGGACGGAGAGCTCGGCGACGCGGGGATCACCCGCTCGTTCGATCGTGCGCTGGATGAGCGCGAGCTGCTCGGCGCCGCGACCCTGCGACCCGAACGCCGTCGCGACGGCGCTGTCGATCACGTATGCATCGCCCCGCCGCAGCCGCGCGAGCAGCGCCCACGCCACACGCGAGCGCGTGGAATCGTCGAGGCGGGGATCGGACAGGGCAAAGTCGGCGAGCCGAAACGGGCTGCCGAGGCCGAGGCGCAACCGCTCGAGATAGCCGAGGGCCACGGTGGTCGTGGAGTCTGGCAGCGCGCGGTCGGGCGCGGCGCGCGCGAGCACGATCACGGAATCGTAGTACGCGGCGGCGCGGCGCATATGCGCGGCGGCGTCGCCGGAGAGATCAGAGCCCGCGCGAAGCCAGCCGTACGTCGAGACGACGGCCAATAACGTCGCGGTCACCAGCAGCGACAGTCGCCGATGATTGCCCAGTATCACCATCATGAATCAGTACCCGTCCCGACGACGAGGGTTGCTCCAATCATCGAGTTTCCCTCCTGAGGTGCGTGCGTCTATCATGCGATCACGCCATGACGAGAATCTCTCGCTACTTCGCCGCGCGCCTCGGGCTCTTCGTTCTCACTCTGCCCGGAACATCGCTCGGCGCGCAAGCACAATCGAGTTCTATCGTTCCCGGTGCCGCCCCGCATGATTCGGCGACACTGTCCGTCACGCCGCGCCGGCCCGAGATTGGGTCGCTCGTGCTGCTCTCCATTAGACGCGCGAGAGCCGCTGGCGATTCGATCGTCTCGATAACCGGATGGATGGCTGGCGAGCCGCTCCATTTTCGAGGGGACAGCACGGGGGTCGCCCGCGCCTTTGGGCTCGTGCCACTCGAAGCCTCAGACAGCGTGGTCGCCCGGGTGGTTGTTCGCTACGACTCGGGCGTGGCGGACACGATTCGCTCAGTTCTGGCGGTACCGCATCGAGTGAGTCCCACCGGTGGACGGCCGGCGCGCGCCCGTCGTCTGAGTGTATCGAAGGTGTTCACGACGAGACCCGATTCGTTGACCGAGGCGCGGATCGAGCGCGAGAACGAGGAAGCGCGGGCTGTCGGACGCCGCGCGCATGCGACCCCGGAGCTCTGGAGGCAGCCCTTCCTGCGGCCGCGCAGCTCGCGGATCACAAGCCCATTCGGATCGGGGCGACTGTTCAACGGACGGCTCGCGAGCAGTCATGGAGGCGTGGACTTCGCCGGGCAGCCTGGCGATTCGGTACGTGCCGCAAACCGTGGTGTGGTCGCGCTGGTGGACAATTTTTTCTTAGCGGGGAACGTCGTGTACATCGACCACGGCGGCGGAGTCGTCACGGGATACTTCCACCTGACGCAGGCGCTCGTGGCGGTCGGTGACACCGTGGAGCGTGGCCAGCAGATCGGACTCGTGGGGGCGACGGGACGGGTGACCGGCCCGCACCTCCACTGGAGCGCACGATACGGCGAACATACCGTGGATCCGATGGGGTTGATAACGCTGACCCGGCTGCGTCGTTAGGCGGTGCCAAGCGGCCTCGTCACTGGCGAGTCGTCCGCTCCCTTTCCCGCGTTTCGCCCCGACGACACACCTGCTGGTCACGAAATTCGACGTGACCCCGGAAGCCGTGGGCGCGGTTTATACCTCGCATCAGCCCGTTGACACCTTTGATCACGCCTGTGCTATTTAATCGCACGGTAGTGAAAGGGATGACGCCGCGGTGGGCGGTATGACGTCATCCCGCAAGTGCGCTCGTGCGGACCGGCAAAGGTCGTCAACGGGCGCAATCGTGTAGCCGAGCATCGCGCCGAGGCGGCAGAACGCGTGTCCGCGCCGCGACGTGCCCAGCTACAGTCCACGTCCTTTTTCGTGAGGTCACCACTCGTTATGCAGAGTCACCTCTGGCGCCTCCTCTCGCGCGCAGGTGCGACCCTCGCCCTTGCTCCCGCGATCGCTCTCGCGCAACAGCCGACGACGATCACGGGCCGAGTCACCACCGAGGCCGGTACGGCCTTGCAAGGGGCAAGTGTCACCATACCCGCCATCGGAGTCGGCGGGTACTCGAACCAGGACGGCCGCTACACGTTCACCGTTCCCGCGACGCGGTCGAACGGTCAATCGGTTCGCGTCACGGCGCGCCGCATCGGGTTCCGGGCGCAGGCGGTGAACCTCACGCTCAGCGGCGGAACGGTCACCCAGGATTTCACCCTTGAGAGCACCCCGACGGAGATCACAGGCGTCGTCGTGACGGCGCTTGGACAGTCCCGTGAGAAGAGCCAGGTCGGCACCGCGGTGCAGCAGCTGAGCTCCAAGGAGCTCACCGAGACCAAGGCACCGGACATCATGCAGCAGATCTCGGGCAAAGTGTCGGGCGTCCAGATCACCGGCTCCGGCGCCCCAGGCGGGTCGAGCATGATCACGATTCGTGGCTCGAACTCGATCACGGGCGACAACACACCGCTCTTTATCGTGGACGGAGTTCCGGTTCTCAAGTCGGATCACGGCGCCAGCCCCTACGGCGGCTGGGACGCTGGCTCGGTGCTCAACGACCTGAACTCGGCCGACATCGAGACGATGACGATCCTCAAGGGCCCGAACGCGGCGGCACTCTATGGCTCGCGAGCGGCCAACGGCGTCATCCTCATCACGACGAAGAAGGGCGCCAACACGGCGGGTAACGTCCGGACCGAGTTGAACACCTACTATACGATCGAGAATCCGTCGATCCTGCCGACGTATCAGAACCAGTACGGGCAGGGCGCCGGCGGCAAATTCAAATTTGTGAATGGCGCGGGCAAAGGGGTCAACGATGGCGCCGACCAGAGCTGGGGTCCAAAGCTCGACGGCCGGCTCATCGACCAGTTCACGGGCCCACAGCAGCCGTGGGTTGCGCACCCGAATAACGTCGAAAGCTTCTTCCAGACGGGTCACACCAGCTCGGCAACTCTCGCGGTGAGCGGGGGAACCGACCGGGCGAACGCCCGCCTGTCGGCCGGCATGGACAATCTCGACAGCTACATCCCCGGCACGTATCTGACAAAGTCGAACGCGTTGCTCACCGGCGATCTGCAGGTGACGCCAAACCTGAGCACGACGGCGACGATCAACTACATCCGCAACGTCGGCCGCAACCGTCCAGGCCAGGGTTACGGCAACTCGATTCTCGAGAGCTTCGTCTGGTTCGGCCGCCAGGTGGACATGAGCGTGTTGAAAGACAGCTGGCAGAAAAGCGGTGCCGGCAACGGCGGTCCCGCTGACCGCGAGTTCAACTGGAATTACAACTACCACAACAACCCGTACTTCCTCATGTACGGGAACCCAGAGAACGACGCCCGCGATCGTCTCATCGGTACCGTTTCGGCGAGTTACCGCATGCTCGAGTGGCTGACAGCCACGGGTCGCATCGGCAGTGACTGGTATCGCTACGGCGTGAACCAGGACTTCAGCCCGGCGGACATTACGGGTCCGAATAGCGGCGTTGGACCCAACGGCGCAGGGGCCGGGCTCGACCAATCGTATGCCGGTGCCTTCACGCTCCAGAACGAGTACAACAACGAGACGAACACCGAAGGGCTGTTGAGCGCGAACAAGGAGTTCGGGCGCCTGGCATTGAACGGCACGTTCGGTGGCAACATCCGCAAGCAGAATTACGCCTGGAACTCGATCTCGACGGCCGGTATCTCGGCGCCTGGCGTGTACAACATCTCGAACGCGGCGATTGCGCCGCAGAACCTGCAGCAGAATCAGGAGCGACAGGTGAACAGCCTTTACGGCTCCGCGTCGTACACCTGGAACGGCTGGTGGACGGTGGAAGGCACGGCGCGCAACGATTGGTCGTCGACGCTGCCGAAGGGGAAGAACTCCTACTTCTATCCGTCGGTGAACACCTCCGTCGTGCTGTCGGACCTGGTGCCGTCACTGCGCAACAGCATTCTCTCCTACCTCAAGCTGCGCGGTTCGCTCGCGCGGGTCGGCAACGACGCGAATCCGTATCAGTTGCGCAGCGTGTTCAATGGCTCGGCCAACAAGTTCAACGGCCTGCCACAGTTCTCGTATAGCGACGTCGTCGCGAACGCCGATCTAAAGCCGGAGATCACGACCTCGGCCGAGGGCGGCCTGGAGATGAGCTTCCTGAATGGCCGCGCGAACTTCGACGCGAGCTACTACGCGAAGGACACGCGCGACCAGATCTTCAACGTCACCGTCTCGCCGACAACAGGCTTCGGCTCGAAGGCGATCAACGCGGGCAGCGTCACGAACAAGGGCGTCGAGGCGCTCCTCAGCGTCATCCCCCTGCAGACGCGCAACCTGCAGTGGACGTCGACGTTCAATTATGCGCGCAACCGCAGCAAGGTGGTGAGCCTCTACCCGGGTGTGTCGACGATCATTGTTCCGCCAAGCCCGACGACCGGCTGGTGGTACGTGACGGTGGAAGCGCGTCAGGGGCAGCCGTACGGCGCGCTGGTCGGCAACGCGTATCTCCGCGACAGTGTGACAGGTGAGCTGATCGTCGACGGTGGGATCACGGCGGCCGGTCCGCGCCGAGTGCTCGGGAACATCCAGCCCAACTGGACGGGCGGCTGGGCGAACTCGATCACCTACAAGCGCGTCTCGGTGAGCGCGCTGCTCGACATCCACAACGGCGGCAGCCTCTGGAGCATCACCAATTGGTTCGGCGATTACGCGGGCGTGTTGAAGAGCTCCCTGCGCGGCCGAGAGGTCGATTACAACCAGCCCGGTCTCGTCGTGCAGGGCCTCGACAAGGCAACGTGCGGGGCAGGATCGGGACCGACCGCGGACGGCATGTATCACTGCATCGGCGGCAAGGGCAACAGCACGAACATCACGGCGGAAGCGTACTTCCAGGACATCTTCCCCGTGAACGAAGGGTATGTGTACAACGACACCTATGTGAAGCTGCGCGAGCTGCGTGTCGGCTTCGACCTGCCGCAGGAGTGGGCGGCCAAGGCGCACTCGTCGGCGGTGAACATCGCGCTCACCGGTCGGAACCTGCACACGTGGACGAAGGTGCCTAACGTCGATCCCGAAGTCTCGTACAGCACCGGCAACGGCACCCAAGGTGTGGAGTACGGATCCATCCCGAACGCGCGCACCTTCGGCATCAGCCTGCGCGTCACCCCGTGATTCGCCGACGATTCGCACGCGACTTCACTTCAGCCAAATCACACATGCGGAATAGAGATCACCTGCTCGTCGTCGCTGCCTCGGTCGCTCTACTGGGTGCCGCGGCGTGCAACAACGACGGGCTCACGAGCCTCAACACCAATCCCAACTCGCCGGAAGACGTCCCGGCGTCCACGATCTTCACCAACGCCGCGCGCACCGCGGCCGCGCGGTGGGTCGGAAATGGCTACGACCTTCGCGGCACCGAGTGGGTCGTTCAGCATCTCGCCGAGGTGCAGTACCCCGACGAGGACGACTACAAGCGACTCCAGGCCAGTTCGACGACGCCGTGGTTCGACACGCCGTACTCGTCCGAGTTGGAAGATTTCAGAAAGATCTACCAGAAGGGTCAGGCGGCGAACCAGCCGGGGACCTGGGCACCAGCCGTGATCATGCGGACGCTGGTGTTCTCGTACCTGACGAACACGTTCGGCGACATCCCCTACTTCCAGGCGCTCGCCGGCGACAGCAGTGGTGCATCGCTGACCCCCGTGTACGACAAGCAGCAGGACATCTACGCGGATTTCTTCAAGCAGCTGGATGCTGCAGCGAAAGCGCTCGCTGGTGCATCGAACACTCTCGGTGGGGCCGATCCGATCTACGGCGGCAACACGGCGAAGTGGCAGAAGTTCGCCAACTCGCTGCGACTTCGGTTGGCGATGCAGGTCGTCAACGTCGACGCAGCGATGGCGAACACCCAGATCGCAGCCGCGCTCGCGGCGGCGAACGGAGGCGTCTTTACCTCCAACGCCGACAACGCGCAGCTGGACTGGCCGGGTGACGGTGTCTACAACAATCCGTGGTCCGACAACTTTTCGGGTCGCGACGATCATCGAATGTCGCAGACGTTCATGAATCTGCTGATCGGCCTGAAGGATCCGCGGATCTTCGTGTTTGCCACCAAGACCGAGGACGACACCCTCGTGGGCAGCGATGCCGCCTTCGCAAACTATGCAGGCATGCCTAACGGGTTGACGCAGTCCACGGCGCAGCCGTACTTCAACAATACGTCGCGGCCAGGGCTCATCTTCTGGCCTCCGGCGAATCTGTCGGCTGTCAGCGGTGGCACCGGTAAGACGACCCCCACCTTTATCATGACGTACGCGGAAGTCGCGTTCATCGAGGCCGAAGCAGCGAATCGCAGCCTCGGCGGTCTCACGCCGGCCGGTGCAGTGGCGTTTTACAACGCTGGCATCACGGCTTCGTTCGACCAGTGGGGCGTTACGATGCCGCCAGGATACCTCGCGTCAGCGGGTGTTGCTTACGCGACCGGCACGACCGGCCTCACGCAGATCGATCAGCAGGAGTGGATCGCGTTGTACACCGACGGCGGAACGACCTGGTCGCTCTGGCGGCGCACCTGCGTGCCGAACACGGTGAAGCCCGGCCCGGCAGCGATCACGACAATCGTGCCGCGCCGCTTCGAGTACTCCACGACGGAATACTCCGTCAACGAGACGCAGGTGAAGGCGGCGGTAGCGCGGCAGGGCCCGGATCTCCTCACGACACCGATGTGGTGGGACAAGAACTGGAACAATGCCGCCGTCGTGCCAACCTACACCGCCGGCTGCGGCTCGCAGTAATCTTCGAGAATAGTTCGAGTAAGAGCCTCCGCCTCACGGCGGAGGCTCTTTTCGTTCGAGGGAACGCGCGTCGATCTTGCAAGGTTTTTGTCTCGGACTAGCGTTCATTGGCAGCCCTCTTCGGGAGCCGATTATGCAAAGCACAGTCGCGCGGCATCCGACCGCTCGCAGGCGCCACGCCCCAGCGTGGGCTTTGTGGATGGCCATCCTGGCTGTGGCTCTCTCGACCAGAGCGGACAGCGCCGCGGCTCAGCGCGGTGCGCCACTCCTCGTGACCGTCGCCGACATCGGTACGGGCTCCGCGATCGCGGACGCGGAGGTGTCACTCGCGGAGCTTCGGCGTCAGGCGCGGAGCAATCGCGCTGGCGACGCGTTGTTGATCGACGTACCGTCCGGGACGTACGAGATTCGCGTTAGGCGTCTCGGGTATGCCGCGGCGGTAGTCCGCTTTGCCATGGGCAGCGATTCCGCGAAGGTTTCGATAATGCTCAAGGAGAGCGCCGCCGGCCTCGACACGGTGCACGTCGTAGCGTCGGCGATCACCACGGAGCGGCACCGGCAGTTCGACGCGCGGCTGCGTCGCGGCCTCGGCAGATTCCTCGGCCCCGAAACGCTCGAGCGGGAGCGGCTACAGGATTTCCCGATCGTCGCCGTCGAGCACTTCCCCGGCCTTGCCCTGATCACCGGCCGCGGAGGACAATGGCAGCTCGCGTCGCGACATGGGTCCTGCGGCGTCGACACGACCTACGAGACCCTCAGCTCCGCCGGCTCGATGATTCGGGGTGAGGCCATTGGCAGCCGGATGACAGGATCGGGCTCCGGCGCACGTCAGACCGTCGCGGACGCGGCTACTTCCTCGAGCTCGTGCTTCAGCGACCATCCCTGCCACGTGAAGCTGTTTCTCGACGACCAGCCAGTCGCCGAGACGGACATCAACATCGTGCACACGTCGGAGCTCTACGGAGTCGAGTACTACTCCACGGGGAACGCGCCGCCGCGGTACCAGGTCTCCGGCGCCGCGTGCGGAATCATCCTGCTTTGGACCAAGGCCGGCAACAGCGGCTGAGCCCTCAACTACCCTCTGCTCTGCCCGCGCGCGAGCCATTCCCCACCGTCAACGACGAAGATCGAGCCGGTGACCCAGTCGGCGGCGGGAGAGGCGAGGAACGCAACCATCCCTGCGATGTCGGCGGGCGTACCCCACCTGCCTAACGGGATCGACTTCCGGGCGTAGTCCTCGAGCGCGCGCTCGACGGCGAAGACGTCAGGCACACCGCCCGCGCTCGGCGGCGTGAACGCCTTCCGCACGCCTTCCGTCGGAATGGGGCCCGGCGCGACGGCATTGACGCGGATTCCGTGGCGCGCCCATTCCAGCGCCAGCGTGCGCGTCAACGCATCGATGCCAGCCTTCGCCGCGGTGGCGTGCGCCATCAGTGGCCACCCTCGATAGTGCAGGGTCATCGAGATGCTGATGATGCGTCCCCCGCCCTGCGCCTTCATGACGGGGAAGACCGCCTGCGAGCAGAAGAACGTGCCGTTGAGGTCGATCTCGATGACGGACTTCCACGCGTTCGCCGACATCGACTCGGACGGCGCATAGAAATTCCCGGCGGCGTTGTTCACGAGAATGTCGATGCGACCGCGATCGCGCTGCACTTGCTCGATCATTGTCTTCACGCGATCGGCGTCGCGGACGTCAACGGTGACGACACTCGCGCGCGCGCCCTGCTTCTCGAGCGACGCGGCCGCGGCATCGAGGTGCTCCTGCTTGCGGCTGGCGATGAAGACGTGCGCGCCGAGTGAGCCGAGGAGCTCGGCGATGCCGAAGCCGATGCCGGTGGCGCCGCCGGTGATGAGCGCGACCTGGCCATCGAGAAGGCCGGCGCGAAAGACGGTCTGGTTCATGACCGCCGAAGCTAGCGAGCCGAGGAATCCTCTGCGATGGCAGCTTCGGGGGCGGCGATGACACCATCCAGAGGAAGCGTCAGCTGCCGCACGGGAAGGAATGAGTGCCGGTGGTGCGGCGTCACGCCATGCTCGGCGATCCCGGCGAAGTGCGCGGCCGTCGAGTAGCCCACGTTCCGCTCCCAGCGATAGACCGGGTACCGGGCGGCTAGCGCGCGCATCACCCGGTCGCGCGTCACCTTCGCGATGATCGACGCGCAGGCGATGCTGTAGCAGCAGGCGTCCCCGTCGATCACTGCAGTGTGGGGCGTGCCGAGCGATCGGATCGCGCGGCCGTCGATGATCACGTGATCGGGACGGAGCGTCAGCCGACCCAGCGCCCGGCGCATCGCCAGCACTGACGCGTGGAAGATGTTCATCTTGTCGATCTCGCGCACCGATGCGGCACCGACGCCGATCGATAATGCGCGCGAACGAATGCGCTCGGCGAGTCTCGCGCGCTCGTCCGCGGATAGAACCTTTGAATCATCGACGCCGCGGATGACGCGCTCGTCCGGCGGCATGATGATGGCGCACGCGACAACGGGGCCCGCGAGCGGGCCCCGTCCTACTTCGTCGATTCCAGCGATGAGCGGCCCGGCCGACCGGCGCAGATCGCGCTCGATCGTGCTCCAACGGTCACGTCGGGCTGACGGAGCGAGCGTTCGCTCGCGCCCTTCGGGCTCGTCGGCGCGCGACACTGCCGCGCCCAGCTACTCCGTGGTCGGCGTGCCCGTTTCCGGCACCGCGACGCGCACCTTCTTCTCCTTGATGCGGGTCGCCTTGCCGGTGAGATGACGGAGGTAATAGAGCTTGGCGCGACGGACGCGTCCGCGACGCAAGACGTGAATCTCGGCGAGCATCGGGCTGTGCACCGGGAAGATGCGCTCCACGCCGACACCGTTAGAGATCTTGCGGACGGTGAACGACTCGCTGACGCCACTGCCGCGGCGCGCGATGCACACGCCCTCGAAGGCCTGGATCCGTTCCTTCTCACCTTCCTTTACGCGCACGTTGACGCGCAGCGTATCACCAGCGCGGAAGGGCGGAATCGTGCGGAGCCACTCTTTTTGGGTTTCGATGAAAGGATGCATATGAACGCTCGGGGCTGAGACAAGTCGCCGCGGCTGAGCGCGGCCCCCAGAACTGAAACTGTCTTGGAGAGACTGCGGAAGCTAACCCGCCCGATGGGTGAACGCTAGAGCACGTAAGAGGTTGCGCGATGCTCAGATCCGCAGGCATGTCGACCGAAGAGCAGTCGATCGGGGGTGCTAGGCGGCACCATGCCAAATTTGGGTTCTTCCGGGAATTTCGGGTCGGCTTGCCATCGGTCCAGCAAGGCCG
>JAJKIR010000033.1 GCA_021154325.1 Gemmatimonas sp. | reverse complement strand
GCCGCGGACGTGCTCCGCACATGGCTCGGGCCCGGATACGCGAGTGCGCCCTATCGCATGGTCACCACTTACTGGGACATGGCGGCGTCGCTCGTCGTGCAGGGCGCGATCCCTGCCGAGATGTTCAACGAGGCGAACACGGAACACTTCGCGGTGTTCGCGAAGCTGCGCCCATACCTGGATGAGGTGCGCACAACCACGAAGTATCCGGATTACCTCGCGCACATCGAGCAGGTTGTGGGCAAGCATCCAGATCCGGAGGAGCGCATCGCGATCTTTGCGCGGTATCTCGAGCGTCAACGAGCGCTCGCTGCGAAGGGCAAGCAGCGGCCTAACGATCCGAAGGTGTCGGAAGGAGTTGCGCGGGCAGCTCATATTGCTTACCCATAGGGAGCCCTCCACCTGGACCGTCCGATGAAGCCAAGCGTGCTGTTGATCGCCGCGTCCTTGCTCTCGCTGCTCCTCCTCATGGTTCACATGACCGGCGACGTCCTCCTGCAGGCGGAGGGGCACGTCAAATACCCAATCCCGGTGGTCGTCTTCGTCGTCTGGTTGTATGGTACGCTGATGCTGCCCGCGCGCGTGTCGGGACACATCATCATGCTGCTCGGTGGGCTCATCGGCGCCGGGATGATCGTCGTCCACTCGAGCGGCACCGTCGTCCGCCAGTCCGGCGGCTTCTACTTCGTCTTCACGCTCTTCGCGCTCAGCGCGACTAGCTGGTTCACCGCGATTCTCGCGGCGCGCGGTCTGTGGATGGCCATTCGCAACCGACGTGCGGCGCCGTCCGTCGGCTGAGCCCACAACAACGGCCGAAGCCTTTGGATGAAACCGGAGTTACATCTTCGTCCCCGCGTACATGATGTGCGCCTTCGGTGTGCCCGGGAACATGATCCACGGCGAGCGATCGCTCGGCGTGGCCGAGATGCCGGTTGTCTGCGGCGTCGCGAACGGGATGTACGTCACGAAGAGTGACTGACCGCCCGTGGCTTTCGCGGTGACCGAATCGAACGTGCCGCCGAAGATCTGATAGAGCATCGAGGGTTGCTTCGGCACCGCGAGCTTGCCCGACTTCACTTCCGCGAAGCGCACCGTGTCCACGCGCCCGCCCGTGACGCCCTGGGCGCGCAACGCTCGGCCGCGCGCCATGAACGGCTCCATCGCCTTGTGGTAGCACGCGGCATGATATGCCGTGGCCGACGGATCGGGCGCGAGACAGATCATATCGTTCTTCCCCTCGCGCAGCGTGACGAGAGGCTTCCCGAGCGCTGTGTAGCCTAGGACGGTGGCGCCGTCGCGCATCTCGGGCGGGAGTGGCGTCACGGCCGCGGCGATCTGATAGGCCGCGGAATGGAGAACCGGTGTCGCCGCCTGCGCGCCCGCGAGTGAGGGGACGAGTACGCCGAGGGCGAGGAGGCAGAGGCGAGTCATGATGGTCTCACGATACGGTTGGTTGCGAAGCGTGCGCGGCAGCGGCAACATATCGCTATGCGCACGATCCGCCAATGCCGCTCCGATGACCGGCCCGAGATTCTACAAATTATAAACTCCGCGGCCGAGGCGTACCGGGGCGTCATTCCCACGGATCGCTGGCACGAGCCGTACATGGCGGAGTCTGAGCTCGAGCGGGAGATCGCGCGCGGCGTCGTGTTCTGGGGTTACGAGGCGGATGCGGAGCTCATCGGGGTGATGGGGATTCAACCGGTCCGCGACGTCGATCTCATCCGGCACGCCTACGTGCGTCCGGGGCTGCAGCAGCGCGGTATCGGCGGGGAGCTGCTGAGGCATATTCGTGGCATGTCCGCGCGGCCGATGCTCGTCGGCACCTGGGCAGACGCGACCTGGGCGATCCGCTTCTATCAGCGTCACGGGTTCGAGCTGGTCGCGCGTTCGGCGGTGCCGTCGCTGCTGAAAACGTACTGGTCGATTCCCGACCGGCAGATCGAGACGTCGGTCGTGCTCGCGAATCCGCCGTTAGGCACGGATCTCGACCGAGTACGCGACTCGTGAGGAGATTTGGCACTGTGGGAATCGGCGCGGCGGCCGGCGTGGCATTGGCTGCCGCCATGGCGGGCGGCCAATCGACGCCGCAGCGCACCTACGCCAACCCGATCGACATCGACTACCGGTACAACTTCGAGCAGCATAACGAGGGAATCTCGTACCGCTCTGGTGCCGATCCGGTCATCGTCGTCCAGCGCGGCCGCTACTACCTCTTCGAGACCATCGGCGACGGCTACTGGGAGTCGCGCGACCTCGGTAGCTGGCGGCACATCACGCCCATGCGTTGGGCGCTCACGGACATCGTCGCGCCTGCCGCGCTCTCCGTACGCGACACGATCTACCTCCTGCCGAGCACGACGCGGCCGCTGCCGATCCTGATGCTCACGGAGCCGTCGACGGGACGCGTGGACTTCTACAATCCGCTGCTGCCGTGGCTGCCGATGGCGCGGGAGTTCGAAGGCAAGACGTTCGCGAAGCCGGACTCCGTGCAACCCGGACCGTGGGATCCGGCGTTCTTCCACGATCCGGACACCGAGCGCTGGTTCCTGTACTGGAACTCGTCGAACGTCTATCCGCTGCACGTCATCGAGCTGGACAAGAGCAAACAGCTCGCCTACAAGGGCACGCCGCGGTGGCTCTTCGGTTTAGAGCCTGATAAACATGGCTGGGAGCGATTCGGACAGGATCATCGCGACACGACGATCAAACCGTTCATCGAAGGCGCATGGATGACGAAGCACGGGGGTCGCTACTATCTCCAGTACGGCGCGCCGGGCACGGAGTACAACGTCTATTCGACCGGGACGTACGTCGCGGATGATCCGCTCGGTCCGTTCACGTATGCACCGTACAATCCCGTCGCGTACAAGCCGGGTGGCTTCGTTCAGGGCGCCGGCCACGGCAACACCTTCGAGGACGTCCACGGCAACTGGTGGAACACGGGCACGCCATGGGTCGCGGTGAACTGGAACTTCGAGCGACGGATCGGTCTCCACCCGGCGGGCTTCGATGCGGATGGCCAGATGTACGTCGACACGCGCTTCGGCGACTTCCCGCACTGGCTGCCGACGAAGCGGTGGCGCTCGAGCGACGAGCTGTTCACGGGATGGATGCTGCTCTCGTATCGAAAGCCGGTGAGCGCGTCGTCCGTGCTCGACAGCTTTCCGGCTGAGCGGGTGACCGATGAGAATCCGCGCACGTTCTGGGTTGCGCGGCAGAATCGGCCGGGCGAGTGGCTCACGATCGACCTGGGACGCGTCTTCGACGTGAAAGTGATCCAGGTGAACTACGCCGACTACAAGTCGGGGCTGTACGGCACGGACTCCAGCGTCTACACGCAATTTCGGCTGCGCGTCTCGAGTGACGGGCGGCAGTGGCGCACTGTCGCAGATTTCGCGCCCGCGCCTCGGCGCGATCGGGCGAACGCGTACGTCGAGCTGCCGCAGCCGGCACGCGCGCGCTTCGTGCGCTACGAGCACGAGCACGTGGGCGCGGCGCATCTCGCCGTCAGCGACATCCGCGTCTTCGGCAATGGCGACGGACCGCCGCCGGCAACGCCGGGGCGCCTAACGGCTACCCGCGACCGCGACGAGCGGAACGCGACGATCACGTGGGCGGCGGTGGCAGACGCGGTCGGCTACAACGTGCGATGGGGGATCGCGCCGGCGAAGCTGTACCAGACGTACCAGCGCTTCGCCGACCAGGGAACCACGCTCGAGCTGCGCGCGCTGAACGTGGGTCAGGGATACTGGGTCGCCATCGAGAGCTTCGACGAGAACGGCGTCTCCACGCTCAGCGCGCCAATTCCGATCCGGTGATTGATCCAGGCGGTCAGCATAGTCGCGCGCTGGAAGGCCCAGGGTTTCTGTACGCGAATGACGCGAATGTCAGCGAAGCCAACCGAGCGCATGGCAACCTTCATCACTCAAACGCATTGACCTTGGGTGGTGACGTACAGCCCGAATGCACTCGGTTGGATTCGCGTTCACATTCGCGTCATTCGCGTACCCGACAGCTCTCCAAGCCTGAGCAATCGACTCTGATTCAGGACGTCACACCGGCGCGGAACTGTTGCTTTGCAGGAGGAGGTTCGGTGATTGCACGGCCGTAGCATCGGCGGCCATGGCGGCGTTTTGCGGGAGTGACAAAGGCTCGTTCGGATAGTCCCGCAGCAGCCAGTAGCCGAGGGTGCCGCTTCCGATGTCGATGAGGGCGTGCACGATCATCGCCGGAATCAGTGAATTCGTAACCAGCACGAGCGCGGCCATGAATGCGCCGGCGAGCGTCGCCCTCACCGTACCCGAGCGCCCCTGATACGCGTGACCGATGCCGAACAGGACGACCACGAGTGCCATCGCGCCGACCGAGCCGAGCCAGGGCGCGAAGAACCACGGGAGATAGCCGCGATAGAGCAGTTCCTCGCAAATGCCGGCCGTCACGGACAGCGCGAGAAACCAGCGCTGCTCACGCGCTGTGTGCGGAAGGATGAACGCCACCTTCTCGAGCTTGGGGCGCGCACGGACGCGTCGCTCGACGGGGAGTCGGGCCACGGACCAGAGCTGAAGGACGACGAGGCCGACGCCGGCGAGCACGAACAGGAGACCGACCGCGAGCCGCCAACCGTGCGGAAGACCGAGGCGCATCGCGCTCCACGGCCGATCGAAGGTGGTCCAGATGATAACCGCCGCGATGGTGAACGCCCACTCGCCAATGACGCCGCGTCGATACGCTGACACGCGCGCCGATGGCTTTCCCGCGGCCACCTCGGCGCGCAGGCGTGGCCAGAAGTAGACGTACTCGAAGATGGAAGCAACGACGACGAGCGCGAAGACGAACACGACATCGGCGAGGGAGGGCATCAGCGTACTCCGAGGCGGGAAAGGGAGGTCCCAGCTGTCCGGAGTACAGCGAGGGATCTGCGTGCAGGGTCGATTGTTCAAATAATATTGAATAATCGCGGCTGCTTGGCAAGAGCCGAATCCGGGCCTATGATCCGGGCATGGCCCGATCCCGATCCCGCCGCTCGGCTGGCGCGCCCCCGCTCGGCCGCAGCGTCGCCGATCTGCGGGCGCTGGCGCATCCGCTGCGGCTCCGGATGATGGAGCTCTTCGCCGAGTGCCCGCGGACGACCAAGCAGGTTGCAGAGCTCCTGGAACAGCCGCCGACGCGACTCTATCACCACGTCGCCGCCCTCGAGCGCGCGGGGCTGCTGGTGCTCACGGAGCGACGTCAGAATCGCGGCGCGGTGGAGAAGTGGTACACGAGCGTCGCGCAGCAGATTCAGGCTGGCGTTAGGCAGAAGGGCCCTGCCGGCCGCGCTGCCCGCCGAGCCGTCGCCGCCACGGTGCTCGAGCAGGCGCGCCAGGAGCTCCTGGCGATGCCGCCTGGCGCGAAGGAAGCCGCGCTGCTCACCCGTCTCGTGGTCGTGGCACCATTGGCCAAGATCCCGGCGATACGTACGTGGCTCTTCGAGGCGATAGAGCGGATGCGCACGGAGTTCGCCCTCGAAGACTAGACGGCCGCACCGAGCGACGAGCAGTGCGAGCGGTGGGCCCTGACGCTGGCGTTCGCGCCCGTTAGGCCGCCCGCTGACACCCGGCGAAAACGCAAACACAACATGTAAAAAGTGTGTACGGGTGCGGACGCAACGCGCGTCATGTCGTATGTTCTCGCGACTCATTTCCTCCGGAGCAGACGCGTGCGACTTCTCTCGCGATTCGGCGCCCTCTCAACGGTCGCCATTGTTGTTGGCTGCGCGAGTACGACGCAGCGGTCGTCGAATGCGGCGACGGTCGCGGCGATCACACCCGCGGACCTGGAACGCCGGCTACGGCTGATCGCGGACGATTCGACGATGGGCCGGGCGAGCGGCAGTGAAGGGGACTACAAGACCGCGGACTACATCGCGTCGGAGTTCAGGCGCCTGGGTCTGGAGCCCGCCGGCGAGAATGGCACCTACTTCCAGACGGTACCGTTCTGGGTCTCGGCCGTGGATCCGGAGTCGCGTCTCGACGCCGGTGGCACTGTGCTGCAGATGGGACGCAACTTCCTTCCCGCTACCATCCCCGCGGGCATGCGCACGCTCGAGAACGTCGAGGTGGTGTACGGTGGCTCGTTAGGCGAGGGTGGCGCCGTCATCGCGCCGGAGCAAGCCGCCGACCGGATCGTCGTGCTCACGTCCCGCGAGCAGTCACTCCGCGGCCTGCGCGTGAACCCCGGGCGCTTCCCGCGCGCGAAAGCGCTCGGCATCGTGATGCTCGAGAACCTGCCTCCGGAGTTCCAGGCACGGTACCGCGACGGACGCCCGATCACGGACACGACGTCGAATCCGAACATCAGCCCGATCATCTGGCTATCCAGGTCCGCCGCCGCAACGCTGCTCGGCGCAGCTCCCGATGGCCTTACACCCGGTGCAATGGGACGTCGTGTGAGCGGCACGTTCGGCTTTCGTAGCACGCCGGTCCGCTATCCGGCACGGAACGTCGTCGCAATTCTCCGGGGCAGCGACCCTGCGCTCCGGGGCGAGTACGTGTCGCTCACGGCGCATAACGATCACGTTGGATTCGATCGCGCGCCTGCCGATCACGATTCGCTGCGCGCCTTCAATCGCGTGATCCGTCCGATGGGTGCCGACTCTCCGCTCCGCGAGCCGACGGCCGAGGAGTGGACTCGCATCCACTCGATCCTCGATAGTCTGCGGCGTGTGCATCCACCGCGGCTCGACTCGATTCGGAACGGCGCCGACGACGACGGTTTGGGTACGGTGTCCATCCTCGAGATTGCGGAGGCGATGTCACGCGGCACAACGCATCCGCGGCGCTCAATTCTCTTCGTCAGCCACACTGGTGAGGAGGATGGTCTCGTAGG
>JAJKIR010000032.1 GCA_021154325.1 Gemmatimonas sp. | reverse complement strand
CGATCGTGGCGCCTGGCTTGAGGCGGCCGAACAGATAGACCCAGTAGCTACGGCGATTCTCGAACCCGGTCCATCCCTGGTTCATGACGCCGCGCATCGACATCGGAACGAAGACGTACGGGCGCTCGCCTAACGTCGTGCCCGAGAAACCTTCTGCCGCGACGCCGAGGATGGTCATCGGGTGGCCGTTGATCACGATCTGCTTCCCCACCACCGTCGGATCGCTCCCGAGCTGCGTCTGCCAGAACGGGTAGCTCAACACGGCGACGTAGTGCCCGCCGATGTTCTGGTCGTCGTTAGGGGTGAGCAGCCGCCCAAGCGCGGCGCGGACGCCAAGGACGGGGAAGTACGAGCCGGAGACGAAGACGCCGCGACCGTTGATGGCTGTCTGGCCAGGCATCGCGACGTTGACCCCGAAAAGAAAATGACCGGCTATGCGGCTGAACGCCGTGTTCGCGCGCTCGAGGTCGCGAAACATCGGATAGCTGAAGACCTCGTCGCAGTCCCCTGCGCTGTTGCAGGAATTCGAACCCTCCATGACGCCGGGATTCTTGAAGTTCACGAGTTGCTCGGGGTGAGGCACCGGCAGCGGCTGGAGCAGCATCTGGTTGAAGAGCGAGTAGATCGCGGCGTTGGCGCCGATGCCGAGCGCGAGGGAAAGAATCGCCACGACCGTCACGAAGGGCGTGCGGAAGAGCGTCCGCAGGGCGAGCTTCAGATTCCTCATGCGTCACCGGAGATGCGAGTTGGGGGCAGCGACCGGTCATTCGACAGATGGTCGGGCGCTTTGGTTCGCATCTCCTACGGCGCCGGCTGCATTCGGTTGCAATGCCGGCACCGGTCCCTGCGCCGTTAGGCGGTGACGGTCAGCCTTTCACGAGAGGGCCGGGCCCGACGTAGCGTCAGTCCCAGCAGCACCTGTGCGCCCCCGAGCGACGCCGCGTACGAAACGCTGGCGTGCAGCACCATCTCGGCCCGAAGGGGATGCGCCATGAGGAAGAGGAAGGCAAGCACGAGCTGGAACGCCCCAAACGCGGGGATGATGCTGCTGGCCCTGGCCCGGCGTGAGGAGGTGCTGCCCACGAGGGTGATGGCGACGCCACTCGCGACGAGCCAGAGGAGGGCGGCGGCGCGCATGACCTGGAGCGGCATCGCCACAAGAGTCAGCACGAGGCCACCGAAGCTCAGCCCCAACAGACCGAGTGCGCCGATCTTCCGGGCGCTGCTCGACGACTCCTGCTTCACCGCCCACGCGACGAAGAGATCCGCGATGGCGAAGAGCAGGCAGATGATGCCGATGTCGACGAGGGTGATCGTGAGCGCCAGCTCCGGCCAGATGAGGCCGCAGCAGGCGAGGAAGACGAGGCCGAGACCGCGCATGCAGAGCGTCTGCGGTATGGCGCGCCAGGCGTCGTGCCGACTGAGAGAAGGGAAGCGCATGGACCCAGATCCTGTTCGAAGCTGAAACGTCGCGGCCGCTTCGCCATAACCCGGACGATTTACCCGGTCGGGGGTTACGGCTGGGGAAGGCCTGAGGGCGCGGAGTTCCTAACTGCGCGAAGTCCCAAACGGCGCGGAGTGCCAAACTGCGCTGAATTCCAGACGACGTTTAACCGCGTTCGCGGCTTCGCGCTCTATGGAACTCAGCGCTGTTTGGAACCTTGCGCCCTATAGCGCCTGGCGCCCTTCGGAACCTCGCGCCGCTCCAGCCCTTGGCATTCGATCCTTGCGTCCTCGCCAACGCCTGAGGCCTCGCGTACGTTCTCCCTTCGTCGAATGCATCGAGAACGGGAGGAGGACCGATCATGAGAAACCAGCCTCTGTCCGTGGCGCTGGCCGGGATTCTTGCGTGCGGCGTCGCGGCATGCGCGAGCAGCGTGCAGCAGTCCGCGAAGAGTGGGATGCAGTCCGCAGCGCCGCGCACCCCGGCGGAGCAGGCCCGTGCCGACAGCGGCATCATGCCCTTCACTGCCGCGGACGTGCATTTCATGCAGGGGATGATTCACCATCACGCCCAGGCTGTCGTGATGGCCGCATGGGCGCAGACGCACGGCGCCCGGCCCGACGTCAAAACCCTCGCTGGCCGCATCGACGTCGCGCAGCGCGATGAGATGGCCTTCATGCAGCGCTGGCTGCGCGAGCGGCATCAGGAAGTGCCGGACCCACTCGAGCACTACCAGATGGGTATGGAGATGTCTTCGTCGGACCTGATGCCGGGAATGCTCACGCCCGAGCAGATGAAGGCGCTCGACGCGGCGCGCGGCCCCGACTTCGACCGGCTCTTCCTCACCGACATGATCCAGCACCATCAGGGTGCGATCACGATGGTCAACCAACTCTTCTCGAGTCCGGGCGCTGGGCAGGAGCTCTACGTCTTCCGTTTCGCGTCCGACGTCAACGCCGACCAGAACACCGAGATCGAACGCATGCGCCTGATGCTGGGCGACAGCGCGCGGTAAGTACGCCCCCACCCCTTCCCCATCCAATCAGTCATGAAATCCAAATTGACGTACGGCTCGTTCGCGATCGGCGTGCTCGCCCTGGCGGCGTGCGCCCGGAGCTCGTCGATGAATGGCGTCGCGCTCTCCGGCGCGCCCGACATGTCGACGACAGCGCCCTCACCGGACCCCCGGGTCGGGCTGAGCGGCGGCTGGTTCAATCCCGGCACCGCCATCTGGAATCTGCAGCCCGTGTCGATGACGCGGCCGTCCAAGGATTTCATCAACGAGAGCACGCCCGGCGACCGGCGATTAGTAAACTCTGATATCGCCTTCATGGGGCACTACGTCTTCCAGGGGAACTACAGCGGCTGGCAGATGTGGGATATCTCCAACCCCTCGAAGCCGACGCTCACGACCTCCTTCGTCTGCCCCGGCTCGCAGAGCGACGTCTCCGTCTATCACACCCTGCTCTTCGTCTCGGCCGAAGCGACGAACGGGCGCGTCGACTGCGGCATGCAGGGCGTGCCGGACACGGTGAGCAACGAGCGCGCGCGCGGCATTCGCGTCATCGACATGGCTGACCCGAGCCATCCGAAGTATCTGGCAACAGTTCAGACGTGCCGCGGCTCGCACACGCATACCATCGTGACCGACCCTAACGACGCAGCGAATGTCTACGTCTATGTCTCTGGGTCCGCGGGAGTGCGCTCGTCGAGCGAGCTGCCCGGATGCTCCGATGCGATGCCCGAGGAGGATCCGAACAGCGCCCTCTTCCGCATCGAGGTCATCCAGGTGCCGCTCGCGCATCCGGAACAGGCGCACATCGTGAGCTCGCCGCGCATCTTCGACAATCTCGCAGCGCCGGTACGTCACGGCGAGAACGCCGCCGATTCGATCGAAGCCGCGCAGCGTCGTGCTGCAGCGGGAGCCGGACGGGCCGGCGGCGGTGGACGCCCAGGGCGTAATCCAGCGCTCGCCCAGCGCGGACCGACACAGTGCCACGACATCACGGTCTATCCCGCGATCGGTCTCGCAGGCGGCGCCTGCGCCGGCTACGGCCTGCTGCTCGACATTCATGACGTCGCGCATCCCCGTCGCATCGCCGCGGTTGCCGACTCCAACTTCTCCTTCTGGCACTCGGCCACGTTCAACAACGACGGGACGAAGGTGCTCTTCTCCGACGAATGGGGCGGCGGCTCGCAGCCGCGCTGCCGCGCGACGGACAAGCACGAGTGGGGCGCCGACGCGATCTTCACGATCGACCCCGGCCAGCAGATGAATTTCAAGAGTTATTACAAGATGTCGGCGCCGCAAACGCAGTTCGAGAATTGCGTCGCACACAACGGCTCGCTGATTCCGATTCCTGGCCGCGACGTGATGGTGCAGGCGTGGTACCAGGGCGGCATCTCCGTATTCGACTGGACCGATCCGTCGCATCCGACGGAGATCGCGTTCTTCGACCGCGGCCCGATGGACTCGAACAAGTTCGTCGACGCGGGCTACTGGTCGGCGTACTGGTACAACGGCTTCATCGTGGGCTCCGAGATCGCGCGTGGACTCGACCTGTTCGAGCTGAAGCCGAGCGGCTTCATCTCGCAGAACGAGCTCGACGCCGCGAAGTCGGTGCACTTCGACTATCTGAACGTCCAGGATCAGCCGAAGCTCGTCTGGCCCGCGACGTTCGCGCTCGCCCGTGCCTACGTCGATCAGCTCGCGCGCAGCAACGCCGTGCCGAGCGATCAGGCGACGCGGCTCAATGCGGAGCTCACCCGCGCCGAGAAGGCGAGCGGTGCGGAGCGTCGCACGATTCTGTCGCAGCTGCAGCTCCCGAGCGGGGCAAGCAGCGCCGCCGATCAGAATCGCGAGCAGAAGTTGCGCGAGGTCGTGAGCAAGCTTGGCATGTAGGCTGTTCATTACGGGAAAGGCCGCGTGCGATGCCGCACGCGGCCTTTTTGTCGCCCAGTGTGACAACGGATGAAGCCCAGCTAAGAGCCTACAGCGCCTCAGCGTCGAGCCGAGAGCTACTGCCGTGGCAGCTCCAGGCTGGGCTCACCTCCATTGCCGCCAGGCCTGCAAGCAATCAGTGGCTTTGGAACCGAAGCCAATGGCTCGAGCGCTCTAGTCTATCTTGATTGCCTCCACGGGCGAAACCCGGCTGGCGCGCCATGCAGGGATCCACGTCGCTCCAAGCGCGACCATCGTGAGGCCGAGGACCACGATGACGAAGGAGGGCGGGTCCCACGGACCGATGCCGAAGACGAGCGCCGAGAGCGCTCGCGCGAGCACCAGCGCCGCCACGATGCCAATCGCCACACCCTCGAGCGCGGGCAGGAGCGCGCGGCGGAGCACGAGAGCGTAGACCTCTCGTCGCGTTGCGCCGAGCGCGAGGCGGATGCCGATCTCGCGCCGCCGGCGCGTTATGTCCCCGGACAGCACGCCGTGCAC
This sequence comes from Gemmatimonas sp., assembly GCA_021154325.1. Taxonomy (GTDB): domain Bacteria; phylum Gemmatimonadota; class Gemmatimonadetes; order Gemmatimonadales; family Gemmatimonadaceae; genus AG2. The sequence continues at coordinate 5,750 of JAJKIR010000032.1, read as the reverse complement.
GCCCACGGCGGCGAGCGAGAGCGCCAGGAGCGCGAACGCGCTCAGGAGAGCGGCCACGAATCGCTCCGGGGCCAGCGTCTCGTCCACGGTGCGCTCGAGCGGCGTCGCACGATAGAGCGGAATCGCCGCGTCGAGCGACGCCAGTGCGGCGCGAACCGGCGCAATGAGGGCGCTCGCGTCGCCTCTGCCGCGGACGATGAGATCGCGCTCACTGCTCGGGTACCGATTGGTGGACAGGTAGGCCGCCGGTCGCGGCGGCGTCCGTGCGTCTCCGTACCGCGCCTCGCCGACGACGCCGATGACCTCAGCGGTCGTCGTGCCGAACAGCGTCAGCGAGACGCGCCGCCCGAGCGCCTCCGCGTCACCCCAGAGTACGCGCGCCAGCGAGCGCGAGATGAGCACCCGCGGCGGAGCGCCAGCCTGCTCGTTAGGCGCGAAGAGCCGGCCACTCAGGAGCGGGATCCCCAGCGTCGCGAAATAGGTGCTGTCGACGAAGCGCACGTCGATCGTCGGCAGCGGCGCGCGCGGGTCCTGCGAGCGCGCCGCGTCACCGCCGGTCGTCGCCGGAGCGCAGCAGGAGAATGGGCTGGTCGTGGCGACGCTTACTGACGCGACGCCGGGGAGGCGGCCCACGCGCGCGACGAGGTCGTCGAAGAACTGCCGCTGTCGATCGTCGGTCGGGTAGCGGGAGGATGGCAGGGACACCCGCGCCACGGCGACATGCGCGGGTTGGAATCCGAGATCGACCGTCGTGAGCTTCACGAAGCTCCGCACCATCAGCATTGCGAGCACACTCAAGACGAGACCAATCGCGATCTCCGCGCTCACGAGGCGCGCGCCGCGAAGCCGCAGTGTTGCCCGCGATCCCAAACGCGGGAGCGTCTCGCCAATCGGTGCCACGCCGCCCAGTGACCGCCATGCGACGACGGCCGTTGTGATGCCTGCGACCGCGAGAACGAATGCAACGACGGTCATGTCGACCCGTGCGCCAGCGAGTCGCGGCACGTCCGGTGGCATCAGCAGGACGAGCCCCCGCGTCGCCGCCAGCGCGACGCCCAGACCGACGAGGGTGGCGAGCACGCCTAACGTCAGGCTGAGCGTAAGCTGCTGCTGAAAGAGTCGCCACCGCGTCGCGCCGATCGCCCGCCGCAAGCCAAGCTCCTGCTCGCGTCGGCGCGTGAAGGTCGTCACGAGGTTCGCGACGTTCACCACCGACATCAGCAGCAGCAGCGCCACGGCGCCAAAAAGTGTGAGCAGCGGGCGGCGGACGTTCCCCGTGATCTGCTCGCCGAGTGAGACGATCGTAGCTGACCACTCTTTATTCGCGGCGTTCTCGGCGGCCGCGCTCTGGCCGAGCGAGACCAGATCGGCACGCGCCGCATCCAGCGTCACGCCCGGTCGGAGACGCGCGATGACGTGGAGAAACCGGCCCCACTTGCGATTGTCGGCAGTTGCCGCGAACGGGATCCAGAGCGGATCTTCGGTCATCCACCCAAAGCGCGGCGGCTCGAACTCCTGCGGCATCACACCGACGACGGTGTACGACGCGCCGTCCATCACTATCGGTCGCCCGACGATCGACGAGTCGGCACCGAATCGTCGCCGCCAAAACGCGTCGCTGAGAATCGCGACGTCGGCGCCGCCATTCAGCTCGTCGGCGACCGTAAACGCTCTGCCTAACGCCGGACGCACCCCGAGAAGACGAAAGTACGCGGCCGAGACCTGAGCGGCCCTGATCCGCTCCGCGGGCACTCCGTGCAGTGTTCGTGGCGCGGGCACCATCGCGGCGATGTCGGTGAAGGAGCGCGCGCGATCGCGCCAGCGCTCGAAAGCGTCGACGGAAACGACGTTGCGGTCGACGGCGCGCGGCACGTTCCGCTCCCAGAGTGCGACGAGCTCGGAGGGCCGGTTATAAGGCAGCGGCCGAAGAAGAATGCCGTCGACGAGAGTGAAGATCGCCGATGTGCAGCCAATGCCAAGGGCGAAGGTGAGAACGACGGCGACGGTGAATCCGGTATTTCGGCGGAGAAGCCGAAACGCAAACCGCAGGTCTCGGTGGGCGTCGTCGAGAAGGCGGAAGCCGATGACGTCGCGTGCCTCTTCCTTGAACCGCTCTACGCCGCCAAAATCGCGCAGCGCCATTCGCCGGGCTTCGGCGTAGTCCGCGCCATGCGCCAAGTGGTCGGCAATTTCGCGCTCGAGGTGATCGCGCATCTCGGCGTCCATTTCCGCCTCGCGCTCATTGCGTCTGGACCAGTGCCTCAGGCGTCGAGCAACACGCTGCAGAAGCGTCATCCCTCCCTCGATCGTAGACGGTGACGTGCGAAGGCTGATACTAGGTCATTCGACAATATGTGCGGCTGCTGTTGTCGAATGTCAAGGTATGCTCTTCCCGGACCGCTGCGGAGGCAGCGTTGGAGGGCTGTTGGGTCGCGAATGCCGCGAATACAAGGCGAATCCAACCGCGCCCAGAGCGGTTGCCATCGCGCAATCAAAAATTGGACTGGAGCGCTGTGGGACTCGACAGCCACGCCGTGGGATTCGCTCAAATTCGCGTTCATTCGCGTCCCAAGACCCCTGGGCTCTCCAAGCGGCAACGCAATCTGAATACGAGAATGGCCCGCTACCATGATGGCAGCGGGCCACTCCCCTCATCCGAGCAGCAGTATAGAAGATTCTTATCGACTGCTACCGCGAGCCCATTCGTCCCGCGGCAAGGTCCCGCACCGCGGCTGAAAGCTTCTGCACCTTGGCCCTGTCGCTCGAGCCGCTTGCATCACTGTCGAGCTGCGACGCCAGCGTCGAGAGCGCACCGCTGCGGGCCGAGCCCGACGCCTGCTCTGCGCTCGTCAATGCCTGCCTAACGGCACCGATGCGGCTCGACGATAGACCGCCCGAACGCTCCAGCTGGTCCACGTATGCCCGTGCGAGCGAGAACGACGCCGGCCAGACGAACTTCGGCTGACCCTGCGTGTTCAGGTAGTCGAGATGAACCGACTTCGCCGCGTCGAGCTCGTTCTGCGACAGCATCGGGCTCGGCTGGAGCTCGAAGATGTCGAGCCCACGCGCGATCTCGGAGCTCACGATCACGCCGTTGTACCAGTACACCGACCACGAGCCGCCCATCGCCATGCGCGTCGAGTCGACGGGGCCACGGTCGAAGAAGGCGATCTCCTTCGGATGTGCCGCGTCCGTCCAATCGAAGACCGAGATGCCGCCCTGATACCAGGCCTGCACCATCACGTCGCGGCCCGGGATCGGAATGAGCGAGCCGTTATGCGCGACGCAATTCTCCTGAGCGGTCTGCGCTGCCGGCATCTTGTAATAGCTCTGGAACTTCAGGGCGTTTCCGTTCTCGATCGTGAAGATCGCGTCCGCGCCCCACTGCTTCGGATCGCTGGCGCGGCACTTCGGCTGGCCGCCGCCGCCCCATTCGTCCGAGAAGAGGACCTTCGTGCCGTCGTTATTGAACGTCGCGGAGTGCCAGTACGAGAAGTTCGAGTCGGCGACGGCGGCGACGCGCACCGGATGCGCCGGATCGCGGATGTCGAGAAGGAAGCCGTAACCCTCGCAGGCGCCGCCGGCGTAGCCCACGGCCGGGAAGACCGTGATGTCGTGGCACTGCGTCGGCCCGCGGCGTGGGCCATTGCTGCCGACCATCTTCTGGATCATTCCGGGCAGCTCCTTCCGGAGCTCGGCGCTGTCGGCCGCTGTCGGAGCGCCAGTGCCGCCGCGCTTCCTGACGAGGCTGTCGAGCAGCTCCTTCGTGAAATTGCTGGGCAGGACCATGTCCTGGTCGAAGATGTTCACGACGAACGCGCCCTGAGCACGAGCACGGTCGACCTCGGCCTTGTCCGCCGCTGACGCGCCATGCGTCGCCGGGGCGGTGAGGTCGTTGAAGATGCGCGGCGAGCTGACGATTGCCGCCTGCTCCGGATGCGCGAGCGGAACCTTGATCACCTCGATGCGGAACCGCGCCGAGTTGGGATCCTGCGACGGGTCCGCGCTCGAGCAGCCCGGAAGCTCATTGGGCGATCGCACGGGAGCAGAGCCCGAAACGTAGACGTACACGTTGTCCGCGTCCTTGGGATCGACGACGACGGTGTGCGTGTGCGAGCCGCGGCACGTCTGCACGTTCGTGATGTTGCGCGGATGCGAGATGTCCGAGATGTCGAAGATGCGAATGCCGCGAATCCGCTCGGTGCTAACGGTGTCCTTCACGCCCCCGCCGCCGCAGTCGATGCGGCCCGAGTTACCCTCGGCTGACACGAACAGGAGGTTCTTGTAGACCGAGACGTCGCTCTGCGATGCGGGGCAGTAGTTCCCGACCTTGAGCGTCGGATGGCTGGGATTGGAGATGTCCCAGATCTGGTAGCCGTTGTAGTTCCCCTGAATGACGTAGTTGCCCAGGAACGCCATGTCGGAATTGGTGCTGCCCATGAACTGACCCTGGGGCTGCGTCGTCGAGACGAGCCGGAGGTTCCACGCCGCCTCGGCGGCATTGAAGAGACCGGCGCGCAGTCCGACGCGGGGATCCGAGCGTGGATCCGGGCTCGGAGCCATGGCCGACATGCTGCTGCCCATCGGTGTGGGCGAGACGTTGCCGCCCGAGGTGCTGGTCCGGCCCGCGCACGCCCCGAGGGACGCAAGCGCCAGTCCAAGCACGACGGGTGTGGTCGCCGCTGACTTCAGACGGTGAGTCCGACTTGCCAACCGCATAACGAGAATCCTCTGAGTGGGAGAGAGTAAGGCTTACTGCTCGATACCGAGCTTGATCGCGACCAGCATGCGTTCCATTCGCGCGATCTCGGTGGTCTGGTCCACGTTCACGTCGGACGCGAATTTGAACACCAGGTCGTCCTGCGCCGCGCCGTAGCTGCCGAAGAGCTCCTTCACCATCTGCACGGCGCCTTTGTGGTGTTGGATCATGAAGGTCAGGAAGAGCAGGTCGAAGTCCTTCCGGCGCGCCGCGTCGAGCTGCTTCAACTGCTCCTCGGTGAGCATCCCCGGCATCAGCATCGGGTGCTCGTGGCCCATCGCGGCATGGTCGTGGCCATCCATCGCCATAGCCATCGGCGTCGCGTCGGGGACCGGCTGCTGCCGGTCGCGCAGCCACTGCTGCATCGTCGCGATCTCGTCGCGCTGTGCGTTGATGATCCGGTCGCAGAGAACGCGGACGGACGGGCTGGCTCCGTGCGTCGGCGCCCAGCCGGCCATGAGAATGGCCTGTGAGTGATGACCGATCATGCCGGTCATGAAGCGGACGTCGGCGGCCGTGTACGGGCGCCGCGCACTGTCCTCCCTCGCCTTAACGATGGCGGCGAGATCGCTCTGGCTGCGCGCGTTCTGGGACGCGCTCTGTGCTCTGGCGGGCGACACGGCTGCGGCCAGCGTCATACCGGCGAGCAGCACCGCCGCCGTTCGGGAGACGTGTGGTGATTTGGTCATGTCTGTGGTATCGGTTGGAGGCGACGGAGAGGGCTCCGGTGGCTCCAGCCCAACGATACAAATTACCACCCGGATGCCGGGTGGTAAGTAGCGACGGGCGTTCGGAAATTGTTTACGGGTGTCCTACACCCGAGACGGGCGTTCGGTAGAGGCCCGTGAGCGGAGGGCAGCACGAACCGTAAGCAGCGGGAACCGCGTGAGTAGCGGGAACCGCGTGAGTAGCGGGAACCGCGTGAGTAGCGGGAACCGCGTGAGTAGCGGGAACCGCGTGAGCAGCGGGAACCGCGTAAACGACGTTTGTT